>NZ_NEVM01000005.1:0-307264 GCF_002261225.1 Bordetella genomosp. 10 | reverse complement strand
ACGCGCATATGCTGCAAATGGCCGTCGTTCAGCAGCGCCAGCGGCTCGCCATTGCCGGTGCTGAATAGAAAGACCAGGCCGCAATACGTGCCGGGCTCGATGCAGTATTTCTGCTCGCTGCCGCCCGCGCCTTTGTCGCGCGGCCATACCAGGATGTCGGATTTCAGCCGCACCGCCAGGATGCCGCCGCTGCTGCCCTCGACCGAGCCCCAGCGGTAGTAACCGTCGTCGCGGTCGCAGGGGACGTACATGTCCAGCCGCGGACGGCCGATGGCCGCGCCGGTCAGCAGGCCGGCGAAGGCCTGTTCCTGCGCGTCGATGCACTCGCGCATCGTCAGCACCTTCTCGACGACTTCATTGTTGATCAACAGCATGCTTACTCCTGGAGACCGGCGGCGCGGCTTATTGCGGCTGCAAGCCGGATTTGCGGATGACGTCGCCCCAGCGTTCGCTTTCGCGGCGCAGGAAGGCGCGGAACTGCTCGGGCGAGGAACCGGCGGGCTCGGCGCCTTCGTCGACCAGCATCTTGTTCACCTCGGGCGTGTGCACGAACTTCACCAGGGCGAGATTGAGCTTGTCGATGATCGGACGCGGCGTGCCCTTGGGCGCCAGCACGCCATACCAGACGCTGGCCGCGTAATGGGGCACGGTTTCGGCCACCGTCGGCACGTCGGGCAGCGCGGGCGTGCGCTTGGGCGTGGTCACGGCCACGGCGCGCAGTTGATGGTTCCTGGCGAAGGGCAGGCCGGCGGTCATGTCGGCGAAAGTCATCGTCACCTCGCCGGTGATGACGGCCTGGATGGCGGGGGCGGTGCCTTTGTAGGGCACGTGCAGCATGTCGACGTCGGCCAGCACCTTGAGCAACTGGGCCGAGAGGTGGGCGGTGCCGCCCAGGCCGGAAGACGAGAACGTCAGCTTGCCCGGCGCCTTGCGGGCCATCGCCAGCAGGTCGGCGACCGTGTGGATGGGAGAGTCGTTCTTGACCAGGAGCACGGCGGGGACGTCGGCGATCAGGCTGATGGGCTCCAGGTCCTTGTGCGGGTCGTAGTTCAATTTCTTCATCAGGTAGGGCGCGACCACCAGGGGGGAAGGAGAGTCGAGGATGAGCGTGTAGCCGTCCGGCGCGGCCGCCGTCAGGGCTTGCGTGCCGACCACGCCGCCGGCGCCGGGCCGGTTCTCCACGACCACCGCGACGCCCAGCTCGCTGCCCAGGTTGCGCGCCACCAGCCTGGCCATGATGTCGACGCCGCCCCCGGGTTCGTAAGGGGATATCAGGCGTATCGGCCGGTTCGGATAGGTGTCCGCCGGCGCCTGCCGGGCATAAGTCCTACAGATGGGAGCGAAGGCGACGAGGGCGGACAAAGCCATGCGGCGGGACATATCCATGAAGCGTCTCCGAGTTCCTTTGGGGGATGACCGGTGTACAGCCCAGGCCGGTTTTTATAGTTGTATCCTACGGTATACCATTTATATCGGAGCGGCAATGAGGTGCATCCCCCGCGTGCGCGGCGGGGGAAGATGGCGAACGGCGGGGGGAAGCTACTTGCCCTGGTTGTCGGCGTCTTTATCGCTGGGCTGCGGGAAGGGCGTGCAATTGAAGGTCACGTAGGCTTCGCGCGGGCCCAGGCCGGTGGCATGGTTGGACGTGATGACGGGCTTGGTCATCTTGCGGCCCACCGATTGGCAGTAGTCGCTGGCGCGCAGCAGGGCCGCGCTCTTGAGGTCGACCCAGGACGTGCTCTGGACCGTGCTGCGGTTGGTGATGGTGTATTGGTCCGGCTCTCCGGTTTCCATGACGGGGCTCATGGTGGTCGTGCATCCGGCCAGGGCGGCCAGCGCGACGGCGAAGAGGGCGAAACGGAATGACATGGGGACTCCAGGCAATTTGGCGCACATTATGCAGGACAGGCGCCGGATTCCGGAAACGGCGCGCGCGCCGGGCCGCCGGCAAGGCGCCGCCATGGCCGATAATGCACATATTTGCCATATTTCGTGGCGCGGGTCCCGCAAGCGCGTGAACGTTTCCGGGACGCGCCGGCCAGCATTTGGGAGGTCATCGATGCCGCTGCACAATTTCAAGAAGGGCGAACTGGGTCATTGGTTGCAAGTCGTGGCAGACAATTTCGAAGGTCAAAAGGACTACGTGCCCATTCCGCCGGAATTCGTGGATGCGCTGACGACCCTGCGTTGCGTGGAGCGCACCGACGCCGGCGTGCTGGCGGTGACGGAGAAGGGGCGGCTGGCGCTGCACATGGAGCGTTCGGGGCAGGTTTAAGCGAGGCGGCTCGTGGCGCGTCGCCGGGCCCTCCCCACGATGCCGGAAGTAGGGGCATCCTTCCCCGTGCCGGAGGCATCATCGCGGGCGGGGCCGGTTCGTCTGTTACATTCAGTCGCACGTCGTGCCGAATTTTCCGTAATTTTGGCCTGGCGGGCCCCGTGTCCCGGCCCCGATTTCTGTACCCTACAGTCATCCGTGCGTGAGGGGATTACGCGATTGGCTGCGTGCCGCGCATGGGGAAGGAAACGATCATGAACAAGACACCGTTGTATAACGCCTCTCCCGCCCGCCACCGCGCGCTGCGCGCGACCGGCGCCCTGATGGCGGGCATGCTGGCCGCGGCATCGTTGGCGATCAGCGCGCCGGCGCATGCCGATGACCGGGATCATGGTCATGGACCCATCGGTCCGCTGGCCCAGCAGGATCGCGGGCCCGGCGGCCCCGGCGGCCAGGATCGTTCGGGCGGCCCGGGCGGCGACCGCGGTCCGAGCCATGGCGGTCCCGGCGCGCAAGGGCCCGGCCATTCCGGCGGTCCCCAGGGCGGTCCGGGGCATTCGGCGCCCAGCCGGAACAACGGCCATGCGCAGCACGGCTACGGTCCGAACGCCCACGGTCCGGGCGGCCCGCGCTGGTCCAAGGGCGATCGCCTGCCGCCGGAATACCGCAACCGCCAGTACGTGATCGACAACTGGCGCGGCTATAACCTGGCGCCGCCGCCGCGCGGCTATCAGTGGATGGGCATCGGCCCGGACTTCGTCCTGACCGCCATCGGCACCGGCGTCGTGTTGCAGGTGGTGCTGGGCCACTGATCGTCCAGCCGGCGCGGCCGCTTCCCGCTGGTCCGCGCCGCGCGCATCGGGTATCGTGCGGGCTGTGGTTTTTTTCGCCGCCGCCCGCGCGTTTTCATGCCCGCATCTTCTCCCGATCCCGTCGACTCGTCCGTCCTGGCCCTGGTCGCCGACCTGCGCCAGCACTATCGCGACATCGTGCTGCCGCTGTGGCGCACGACGGGCTACAACCCGGATCTCGAACTCCCCTACGAAGCCGTGGACGGCACGCGCCTGCAGGTGCTGCCGGTGACGCGCTATCGCGCGATGGCGTGCGCGCGCCAGCTCTACGTGCACACGACCGCGGGCGCGACGGCGCATGCCGCGCGCTTGTTCGACGCATTGCGCCAGCGCTTCGTCCACCCGGAGGGCGGCTGGGTCTATAGCATCGACGCGCAGGGCGCGCCGCTGGACGCCACGCACGATCTCTATACGTATGCCTTCGTGATCTTCGCCTGCGCGGCGCACTACGGCGTGACGCGCGACCGGCGCGCGCTGGACCTGCTGGGCGCCACCGCGGGCCAGGTGGAGTCGCGCTTCGCCGCGCCGGCGGGGCTTTACTGGGCGCAGCTCAAGCCGGACCTGTCCGCGCCCTTGCAGGACGTGCAGCAGAATCCCGTCATGCACTTGACCGAGGCCTACCTGGCGGCGCGCGACGCGACCGGCGAAGCGGGTTTCACCACGGCCTTGCGGAAAATCGTCGCCGGCATGGCGGGCGCCTTCCTGCATGCGCCCACGCAGTGCGTTACGGAACTGCGTCTCGGCGCGGCTGACAACCGCATCGAGCCCGGCCATCAATTCGAATGGCTGGCGCTGGCGCGCAGCGCGCCGGACGTGTTCGGCGGCACCGTGCTGGGCAATGCGCTGGAGCATGCCTTCGTCTTCGCGCAGGCCCAGGGGGTGGACATGGCCACCAACGGGGTCTGCGCGGCGCTGGACCTGGAAGGCGGGATCGTCGACGCCACCCAGCGGATCTGGGCGCAGACCGAATATGCGCGCGCGCTGGCGGTGCATGGCGATCCCGCGGTCACGGCGCTGCTCAAGGGGCAATTGCAGCGCTTGCGCGAGCGCTTCCTGCAGCCGCGCGGGTGGTACGAATGCCTGCATGCCGACGGCCGGGTGGCGCGCGCCGATATGCCGTCCACCACGCCTTACCATCTGGCGACTTGCTATGCCGCCTTGCCGGCGGCATGACCTTGCTGCCGGTAGGGGGGGCGTGGCTGGCTGAGGGCGTGTCTGGCGGCCGGAGATGTAGAGGGTTTTCGAAGGCAGGCAGGGTGATGCAGGGGCAGGGCGACCCAGGGTGATTCAGGGTTGACGCTCCGGGCGATTCAGGGTTGACGCTCAGGGCGATCCAGGGCAACTCAGGGAGGCTCTCAGGCGGGCTTTCAGGGCGCCTATATTTCACTTTGTTCGTAATTCTTGCGAAACATTTGATTTTCTGCGATCCTGAGCCGCACAGGACCTGCCGACCGTTTTACGGGCGCCGCGCCGCGAGCCGGCGCGCCTCGGAATGCGGCTTCATGGCAGGCGCGGCCTTGGGCGCGCCATGCGCGCTCGAGGTTTCCAGGACAGGAAATCCCTGATGACGACTCCCAGGCTGATAAATGGCTACACGGTCTATGCCTATTCGACGCCGCCCAACGAAGACGGACCGGCCTGTGCCTATATGGAGAGCCGGAAAGCCGGCAGCGAAGACGAGCCGCTGACGTTCCGCATCTTCAAGACGCGCCGCTTTCGCAACGGCATCGAGGCCATGTCGGCGGCCCGTAACGCGCTGGCCGCCGTCAAGACCGTCGATGACGAAGGCGTGCCGGATCCCATGCCTGAATAGGCGACGGTGCAGGCACGCGTCGCGCGTGGATGCGCGCCCGGCGGCCTGTAGTCCCGACCACGGTTAGCTGGCATAGCCTCCCGCGCGAAGGCCATGCCGGCGGGCGAAGTCCGGTGCGGCGCAGGGCTGCACGCCCTCGCCGGACGCGGTGCGCCCACGCGGGCTGGCCCCTCTCCATGCAGTCCTGCTCCGCGTACACTGGCGCGATGACCATGGACTTGCCTATTTCCGCGGGGCGAGGCCCTGTTCCCCCCTATGCCGGCATTTTGCTGGCGGCCGGCGAGGGCAGGCGTTTTCGTGCATCGGCCGGGGACGAGGGCGCCGACAAATTACTGGCGCCCTTGCCGGATGGCCGGCCGGTCGTTCTGGCGGCCGCCGAGGCGTTGCGCGCGGTCGCGGCGGCGGTGGTTGTCGTGCTGCGACCCGGGCGTCCTGCCTTGCGCGACGCGCTGGCCCGGGCGCAGGGCTGCGAATTGATCGAAACCATGGAGGCCGAGCGTGGCATGGGCGCGAGCCTGGCCGCCGGCGCCCGCCATTTGCTGGCGCGGTACGACCAGGCGCGGTATGACCAGGGTGGAGAGGCTGTTCCGCACGGCGTGCTGGTGGCGCTGGGCGATATGCCCTGGATCGCGCCGGAGACCTTGCGGGCGGTGTGCGAGGCGGGGCTCCGGCATCCCATCGTGGCGCCCGCCTGCGAGGGCCGGCGCGGTCATCCCGTGGCCTTCGCGTGGGACCTGCTGCCGGAAGTGGCGGCGCTCGACGGCGACACGGGCGCGCGCGCGCTGTTGCAACGCCATGGGGTGCATGAGCTGTCTTGCCAGGACGCGGGCGTCCTGCGCGACGTCGATACGGTGGCGGACCTGGGTTGAACCGCGGCGCGTTCATCCAGGGGGATGACGCGCCGCGTTGCCGGTCTTCGAAAGCCCGTATTGGGCGGGGCAGCGTTGTCTCATCGGCCCCCAGGTCTTCAGCGTGGGGGTGACTGGCTTTGGCCGCGGAGCCTGGACGGTCACCCCTATGCGCACGGATCAGTCGTCGGTGCGGGGCTTGATGCAGGCGCGGAAGCAGCCCGTCTTGCTTTTCTTCCGCTTGCCGTTCTCGTCCGCGGACGGCTCGCCGGCGACGGCCGGCTCCGCTTCTTCATGCCCGCCGAGCGTGGCGTCCGACGCGTGATCGGGCGGGATCTCCGTGGCGCTTGCCTTGGCGGCGGCGTCGCTCGATGCTTCGCCTTTCAAGGACACCGTCGTCCAGGCCTCTTCCTGCGTCGACGCGTCTTCGGCGATGGCTGACAGCGTTCCCGTGGCCGGCGGTTTGGCGCCTGCCGGGACGTCGCCGCTTTTGGCGGCGTTTGGCCTGGTTTCCACGGCGGAGTTCAAGCGGACGAAGGGCGGCGTCCTGGAGAAGGACAGCGTGCGGGGACGATCGAATTTGCCGGTGCTGCCGGGGAGGGCATCGCCCTTGGCTTGGGGGACGGTGTCCGGCCCGGTATCCGGCAGGGTGGTCTCGCCCACGGCGATGGGGGCGGCAGCGTCCTGCGCCGCCAGGGTGGCGCGCGCCGTGCCTTCCTCGGTGAGCGTGATCTTCGGCGTTTCCTGCCTGATGGCCACGGGGGCCGTATGGGACCGGCTTTTCGCGCCGACGTCCGCGCTGAACGGCAGCGAGGTCCTGCGCTGGCGGTTGGCGGTATCGGGAGCCGGGTTGGCGTCGGGATGCTGGAGGAGGGTATTGGACATGTCGATGGTCGGGCTGGGGATATGCATGGCACGGGTCTCCGGTGGGCGGTCAGTGCAGGTCGACCGTCGCGGGACGGCAGGGAAGGCGGGAGATGACGGAAAGGATGGGGCGCAAGATGTTGTCTCCGGAACGTCGTTGTAAACGCGGCGAGGAAATGGGCGACCGATCGACCGATCGTTAGATCGTTAATCTGTAGACATCAATCGCACAATTCGGCAGGTAGGTTGCGATTTACTAACTCTGGTTCCATCGAGTCCTGCCACATTCCGCCCGGTTTTGCCGGATTCCCCCCGGTCCGTCCGGGCACCCTTACGCCTTCGGCGGCTCCTGATCGAAGAAGGCGCGCAACTGGGCGATGGAATCGCCCTGGTCGCGCTGCGCCGCCGCCAGCGTTTCGTAGACGTCGCCGAAGCGGCGGTAGACGTCGCTGCCGGCGCCGTCCTGCTCCAGGAAATCGGCGATCTCGTGCATCTCGGCGACCCAGCGGTAGGCCTTGCCGAACATGTCGGGCACGGCGCGGCGGAATTGCGTGAGCAGGTGGGGCTGGCTCTCGGCCAGTTCCGCGTGCAGGGCGGCGGCGGCGCCGTTGCGGGTGGCCGCCAGCAGCATGGTGGCGGCCAGCGCGGTCAGGCCCTTGGTGATGCCGGCATAGGACATCTTCAGGGCCGACGCGGCGCCGACGTCGGCCGGCAGCACGCGCACCCGCAGGCCGGCTCGTCCCAGGGCTTCCACCGCGCCGGCGGCCGGGCCGGAACAGTACAGGACGGGACCGGGCTGGCCCGGCTTGGGCGGCCCGCCGATGATGCCGCCGTCGACGAAGGCGGCGCCGCTGCCGTGGACGATGGCGGCGATGCGGCCCACGGTGCGCGGACTGACGGCGTTGCAATCGACGTAGACCGGGGAGCGTCCCGCGTCGCGAAACAGGGCCGCGTAGTGGCGGGCCACCGGCTCCGCCTCGGCCGGCGGGACGATGGAGAGGAAAAGATCGGCGTGGGCGAGTTCGGCGTCGGTGCGATGGTGCATGCCCGCGGCGCGGGCGCGCTCGACGCTCGCGTCGCTGCGCCCGGTCAGGGACGTCAGGACCTGCAGGCCGTGTTCATCCAGGCGGCGGCCGATGGCGCTGCCCATGGCGCCCGGGGCGACGATGGCGACACGTGGCTTCATATGCGTGCTCCTGCGAGCGCGATGCGGCGCGGCCCCGGTCGTCGCGGGCCGGCCGCGCGGGGGGCGTCGCCGGGCGGAGCCGCATCGCGTATCGCGTATCGGTCCGGCGAGGGCGCGTGGCGCCGCCGTCGGGCCGTGTGGATCGGGGCCGGCATCGGCCAATGTACACGCGCCGCCCCGGTTGTGCGAGTATTCGCCGTGCGGCGCGGTTTGCGGCGCCGCACTCTGCCATGAAAGGAAGGTTTCGATGAAAAAGTTCTCCGCCGCCGCGATGCTGGCCCTGTCCTCGATGTGTTGCGCCGTGGGCGCCGCGCAGGCGCAGGCCGATACCGGGCACGGCGACATGCATATGTCGATGACGCCGGCCGCCGGCTCGCCCAGCACCCAGGCCTACCAGGAAAGCATGCAGCGCATGCACCGCGACATGGCGATCGATTATTCCGGCAACGCGGACGTCGATTTCGCGCGCGGCATGATCCCGCATCACCAGGGCGCCATCGATATGGCGCGCACCGAGCTCAAGTACGGACGGGATCCGGAAATGCGCAAACTGGCCCAGGAAGTGATAGACGCGCAGGAAAAGGAAATCGCCTTCCTCCAGGCGTGGCTGAAGAAGCACGCCCCGGCGCAGAAGGCCCCGCGCGGTAGTCCCGCCGCGGAAGTCCCTCAGCGGTAGTCCCGCGATAACCCCGCGGTAGCCCATATGGCCGACGGCGGCCGTCGCAATAGCGTCAGGGAGCCGTGTTAGCGTATGAACATTGCGCGTCGCGGCGCCCGGCCGCGGCGCCTGTTTGCGCTTCCGGGAAGACCGCCATGCCGCCTGTCATCCAGCATTTCGCCCGCAACACGTCCGGACGCGATTGGGCCGTCGGGGACATCCATGGCCATTTTTCGCGCCTGCACGAGCAACTGGTGCGATCCGGTTTCGATTTCGCGCGCGACCGCCTGTTTTCCGTGGGAGACCTGATCGACCGCGGCCCCGAATGCCGCGCGGCGGTGGAGTGGCTGCGCCAGCCCTGGTTCCACGCGGTGCAGGGCAACCACGAGGACTACGCCGTGCGCCACGTGCGCCACGGCCTGGTGGACACGGACAACTGGCGGGCCAACGGCGGCTCTTGGTTCCTGGCGATGACCGACGAGGACCAGCGCATCCATGCCGAGGCGCTGGCCACGCTGCCGCTGGCCCTGGACGTGGAGACCGGGGACGGCCTGGTGGGACTGCTGCACGCCGACAGCCCCGTGCGCGCCTGGGACAAGCTGGAAGGGCTGCTGTACTCCCGGCCCCGGCGCGCGCGCGGCATCTGCCTGTGGTCGCGCCAGCGCCTGGAGCGGCACGACGCCACCTGCGTGGCGGGTCTGCGCGCGCTGGTGGTGGGACATACCCCAGTGACGCGCCCGACCGTATTGGGTAACGTCTACCATATCGATACCGGCGGCTGGCGGCCGGACGGCTACTTCACGTTGCTGGACCTATCGACGTTACGCGCCGTTCCGGCGCTTCCCGCACCTTCCGCGGCTCTCGCCTGAGGCCGCTTCGCAGTTCAGGAGATTTGTTGGCATGGCGCTAGACCAGAAGATCATCGATGCCTTGAGCGGTGTGTCCACCGCCACCTTGACCACCGTGTTGCTGAAGAAGGGCTTGCGCAACGTGTGGATGCGCGGCACCCGTCCGCTGCGCGCGGGGCAGCCGCGCGTGGTGGGCCGCGCCTTCACGCTGCGCTTCGTGCCGGCCCGCGAGGACCTGGCGACGCCGGCCTCGTGGTCGTCGCCGACCTCCACCCGCGCCGCCATCGAGGCCATGCCGGCGGGTTGCGTGGCGGTGGTCGACGCCATGGGCGTCACGGACGCCGGCATCTTCGGCGACATCCTTTGCGCCCGCATGCGCAAGCGCGGCGTCGCGGCGCTGGTCAGCGACGGCGTGGTGCGCGACGGCGCGGGCGTGCTGGGCACCGGGCTGCCGGTGTGGTGCCAGGGCGTGGCGGCGCCGCCGTCGGTGGCCGGCCTGACCTTCGTGAACTGGCAGGAGCCCATCGGCTGCGGCGGCGTGGCGGTGTTCCCCGACGACCTGATCGTGGTCGACGACGACGGCGCCGTGGTGATCCCGGCGGCGTTGGTCGATGAGGTGGTGCCGATCGCGGTGGAGCAGGAGCGCCAGGAGGCCTGGATCATGCAGGAGGTCGACAACGGCGCGGCGCTGCCGGGCCTGTATCCGCCGAACGACGAGGCCAAGGCGCGCTACGAAGCCAGCAAGGGCTGAACGAAGCCGGCAAGGGCTGAACGAAGCCAAGGGGTGAACCCTGTCGCCGGCCTGCCGCGTTTCCGGGCCGGCCGGCGACGGCTTCAATGTATCGCCATGGCCACCGGCGAACTGCCCGGTCCGGCGTCCACGCGCGGGACGGGAATCGGCGGGAAGAAGGGCTGCTGTTGCTGCGCCGCCGGCTGGCCGGCCGGGGCATTGCCGGCCGGCGCCGCGGCGGGCACGGCCAGGGGGCGTTCGCGGATGGCGTCGCCGGCCTGCGGCACGGGAATGGGCAGGCTCTGGACGCCCGAGGGCGGGGCCGGGACGGCGCCGGACGGCGCGCCCGGCTGCGAGGCGGGCGGCGGCGGGGGCGGCGGATTCAGCATGGGCATGCCGCCCGTGCCGCCACGATTCAGGAAGTCGCCCAGCGGATCCTCGGTGGGCAGGTCCAGCGACGCCACCGCCTGGCCCGGCGGAAACTCGGACAGGTAGTATTCGCCGTTGTCGACCAGCAGGCCTTGCGGCTGCGGGCGCGGCTTGGCCTCGGGCACGCCCTTGAGCGCCGTCTGCATGTATTGCAGCCATGCCGACAGCGTCAGGCCGGCGCCGAATTCGTTGGAGCCGAGCGAACGCGGCTGGTCGAAGCCCATCCACACGGTGGTTGCCAGGGCCGGCGTGTAGCCGGAGAACCAGACGTCGACCGAGTCGTTGGTGGTGCCGGTCTTGCCGCCCACGTCGCTGCGCTTGAGGACCTGGTGGGCGCGCGCCGCGGTGCCGTAGGTGGCCACGCCCTTGAGCATGTCGTCCATGATCCAGGCCACGCGCGGATCGACGGCGCGCAGGCTTTCGCCGCCGGCCTTCTGCGGTTGCGCCTGCATCAGCACCTTGCCGTCGCCGTCGGTGACCTTGTCGATCAGGTAGGGCGTGACGCGATAGCCGCCGTTGGCCCACACCGAATAGGCGTTGACCACTTGCAGCGGCGTGGCCGACCCCGCGCCCAGGGCGATGGGCAGCACCGCGGGCCAGCGCGCCCGGTCGAAGCCGAAGCGGGTCAGGAAGTCCTGTCCGTAGGCCGGCGTGATGGCCTGCAGGATGCGGATCGAGACCATGTTCTTGGACTTGTACAGGGCCTGCCGCATGGTCAGCATGGGCTCGTAGGCATTGCCGTCGTTCTTGGGATTCCAGGCCTTGGAGCCGGTCTGCTCGGCCGTCAGCGCGAAGGGCAGGTCGGAGATCTGCGTGGCCGGCGTGAGGCCGCGCTGCAGCGCCGCCGAATAGATGAAGGGCTTGATGTTGGAGCCGGGCTGGCGCCAGGCCTGCACGGCCCGGTTGAAGTTGCCGCGGTTGAAATCGAAGCCGCCGATCATGGCGCGGATGGCGCCGTCCTCCGGCACCATGGACACCAGCGCGGCCTGCAGCGCCGGCATGTTGATGACTTCCCAGGCGTCGCCGTTCTTGTGCACGTAGACTACCGAGCCGCGCTGGATGCGGACGTCGTCCTTGGCCTTGGGGCCGAGCGCGCGCGCCACCACCGACAGGGCTTTCTTGTCGTCGATGGTGATGATGTCGTGGCCGCCGCGCGCCACCTTGATGGCGGTGGGGCTGGCTTGCAGCACGACGCCGGCGTAGAGGTCGTCGCTGTCGGGGTATTTTTCCTGCAGGCCGTCCAGCAGGTCGTCCAGCGCCTGCGGATCGTTTTCGATGTCGTCGGGCAGGTCGATGTTGTCCTCGGGGCCGGGATAGGCCGCGCGGCGGGTGTAGTCCAGCACGCCGGCGCGCACCGACTTGTAGGCCGCTTCCTGGTCCTTGGAATCGATGGTGGTGTAGACGTTGATGCCGCGCGAGTAGGTCTGGTCGCCGAAGATGTTGTACATGGCCTGGCGCACGAGTTCGGCGGGGTATTCGCCGTGCACGCGGAAGGCGTTGCCGCCGCCGCTTTCCGGGCCGGAACGCACGGCCAGCGGCTGCGCCATGGCGGCCTGGTAGCCGGCCTCGTCCAGCCAGCCCAGCGCGCGCATGCGGCCCAGCACGTAGTGCTGGCGGATCTGCGCGCGGGGCAGGTTGGTGATGGGGTTGTAGCGCGACGGCGCCTTGGGGATGCCGGCCAGCAGCGCGGCCTCGGCCGGGGTGACCTGCGACAGCTCCTTGCCCAGGTAGGTGCGCGCGGCGGCGGCGAAGCCGTAGGCGCGGTGACCCAGGTAGATCTGGTTCATGTACAGCTCCAGGATCTGGTCCTTGGTGAGCGTCGACTCGATCTTGAAGGTCAGCAGCAGTTCGTAGAACTTGCGCGAATAGGTCTTTTCCGAGGACAGGTAGAAGTTGCGCGCCACCTGCATGGTGATGGTGCTGGCGCCCTGGCTCTTGGCGCCGCGCAGGACGTTGGCCAGCATGGCGCGCACCACGCCGCTCCAGTCCACGCCGCCGTGCTGGTAGAAGTGGTCGTCCTCGGCGGCCAGGACGGCGTGCCGCATGACCTCGGGGATTTCGTCGAAGCGCAGCACGTTGCGGTGTTCTTCGCCGAATTCGCCGATCAGCACCTTGTCGGCCGTGTAGACGCGCAGCGGCACGCGCGGCCGGTAGTCGGTCATGGCGTGCAGGTCGGGCAGGCTGGGCCACGCGAGGGCCACGGCCAGGGCCAGGGCGACCGCGCCGCATATGCCCGCGCCGACGGCGAGGACCGCGGCCTTGACGACGAAACGGCGCAGGAAGGAGGGGCGCCCCGGATTGCCGTCCGGGCGGGGGGTATTGGGAGGTGCGGCTTGGCTCATCGCAGGCGATTCTAGGGCAGTTGTCGATAGACCGCCCAGGGGCAATTAGGTTTCGGGTAACCAAACGCGCATTATCGCAGGTGAGGCTTGCGCGGGGATGAAGGCGCGGCGCGGGGCGCCGGGGGGAATGCCGGCGGCTGCCCCGCGGGGCTGGATACAGCCTGATTCAAATGTTGGGATCGGTTCCCGGGGGAGTGTTGCCGCCGCGCCGCGCGGAGGGCGCCCCTATTCGCTCTCGGAACGCCCCGCCAGCAAATACAGGTTCGGCGGGCTCCCCATCGCCCGCCGGAACATCGCCGCGAAGGCGCTGGGGCTGCGGTAGCCCAGGTCGGCGGCGATGCGCGCCACCGGCTGGCCCAGGGCCAGGCGGCCGACGGCCTCGGCCAGGCGCACCTGCTGCACCCACTGGCGGTAGTTCAGCCCCAGCTCGGCCTGGAACAGGCGGATCAGGGTCCGGCCGCTGGCGCCCACCGCGTCGCCCCATTCGTGGACGGTGCGCGGGCTGCCCGGGTTCTGCAGGATGGCGCGGCAGACGGCCTGCAGGCGGCGGTCGGCGGGCCAGGGGATGCGGATGGGCAGCACCTTGGCGATGGCCAGCTCGGCGGGGATCAGGCCGGCGATCTGGCCGCAGCGGCCGTCCAGGGGATATTCGATGGGCTCGCGCGCCAGGGCCAGGACCAGTTCGCGCAGCAGGCCGGAGACCTCGATGACGCAGCATTCGGGCCACAGGCGGGCGGCGACCGTGCCGTCCAGGTACAGGGTGCGCATGGAGACGGGGCTGATCATGTCCACCGCGTGCTCCACCCCCGGCGGCACCCAGAGGGCGCGCAGCGCGGGCAGGGTCCATACCCCCTGCGCCGTGGTGACCCGCATGACGCCCTCGGCGGCGTAGATCAACTGCGCCCGCGCATGGGCGTGCGGGCCGGTATTGGAATGCGCGTCGAAATCCTTGGCCATGGCGGTGACCGGGCGGGGCACGCGCTGGTAGTCCTCGGCATCGATGCTGCGCCAGGGCGCATGGGCGGGGGGATGGGCTGGCATGGTGCACAGTGTCACTTATTCGACGAAAGTTGTCACTCGGCCGCGTGTTGACGTGATTACACTGTCGTGACGGCCGTGCTGCGCCTGGCAGACCGGCCGGTCCCGCGCCGGTCCGTGGCGCGCGGCCCTCCTTTCCAGGCTACTGCCCGTCCCATAATGACTACTTCCATCGAGACACCCATCGTGGCGGCCACGCCGCCGGTCGCGACCGCGGCGCCCGCCGTGTCGCTGCCCAAGGACAACACGGCTTTCAAGGTGCTGGGCGCGATCAGCGTGGCGCATCTGATGAACGACATGATCCAGTCGATCCTGTTGGCCATCTATCCCATGCTCAAGGCGTCGTTCCAGCTCAGCTTCAGCCAGATCGGCCTGATCACGCTGACCTACCAGATCGCGGCGTCGCTGCTCCAGCCTTGCATCGGGTTCTACACCGACAGGCGGCCGCTGCCGTATTCGCTGCCGGTCGGGATGGGGTTCACGCTGGTGGGGCTGCTGCTGCTGTCGGTGGCGCCGTCCTATCCCTTCCTGCTGGTGGCGGCGGTGCTGGTGGGCACGGGATCGTCGATCTTCCATCCCGAGTCCTCCCGCGTGGCGCGCATGGCGTCCGGCGGCCAGCACGGCCTGGCGCAGTCGCTGTTCCAGGTGGGCGGGAACGTGGGCTCGTCGCTGGGGCCGCTGCTGGCGGCGCTGCTGATCATTCCGCACGGGCAGGGCAGCGTGGCGTGGTTTTCGCTGGCCGCGCTGTTCGGCATCATGGTGCTGATCGGCATCAGCCGCTGGTATGCGGCGAACCGCTGGCGGCTCAAGCCCAAGCAGCGCCGCGAGACCGACGGGCCGCTGCTGGACCGGCGCCAGGTGGGCATGGCGCTGGGCGTGCTGGCCCTGTTGGTGTTCTCCAAGTACTTCTACCTGTCCAGCCTGAACAGCTATTTCACGTTCTACCTGATGGACAAGTTCCATCTGCCGGTGCGCTCGGCGCAGCTCTACCTGTTCGTGTTCCTGGCCGCCGTGGCCATCGGCACGGTGGTGGGCGGGCCGGTGGGCGACCGCATCGGGCGCAAGACGGTGATCTGGGTGTCCATCCTGGGCGTGGCGCCGTTCACGCTGGCGCTGCCCTATGCCAACCTGTTCTGGACGGCGGTGCTGGTGGCGATCATCGGGCTGGTGCTGGCCTCGGCGTTCTCCGCCATCGTGGTGTTCGCGCAGGAACTGGTGCCGGGCAAGGTGGGGACCATCGCGGGGCTGTTCTTCGGCCTGTCGTTCGGCCTGGGCGGCGTGGGCGCGGCGGTGCTGGGGAACCTGGCCGACGCGACCAGCATCGGCTTCGTCTACAAGGTCTGCTCCTTCCTGCCCTTGCTGGGGATGGTGGCGGCCTTCCTGCCCGACATGGGCAAGCGGAAGAAAGCCGCCGCCTGAAGGGGTTGAAGGGGTTCGCCGATGGCGGCCCGGCCGCAAGAAGCCCAAATAAAAAACCGACCGCCCGGCTAAGGGGCGGTCGGTTTTTTTGCGGGTCTTTATTGCCCGGCCGGCATCAGGGCTTGAGGTGTTGGTTGAAGAATTTTTCCATGGCGGCGTAGAACTCGAATTTGTTCTCGTCGTTATGGAAGCCGTGGCCTTCGTTGTCCTTCACCATGTACTCGACCTCGACGCCCCGCTTGCGCAGGGCTTCGACGACCTGGTCGCTTTCCGCCTTGTTGACGCGCGGGTCCTTGGCGCCCTGGGCGATGAACAGCGGCGTCTTGATGCGGTCGACGTGCAGCGCGGGCGAGGTGGCGGCCAGGCGCTCCTTGTCCTTCACCGGATCGCCGACCATGTCGTGCATCTTGGCCAGCAGCGGCTTCCAGTAGGGCGGGATGGTGTTCATGAAGGTGAACAGGTTGGACACCCCCACGTAGTCCACCGCGGCCGCGTAGAGATCGGGCGTGAAGGTGACGCCGGCCAGGGTGGCGTAGCCGCCATAGCTGCCGCCGTAGATGCCGATGCGCTTGGGATCGGCGATGCCTTCCTTGATCAGCCACTGCACGCCGTCGGTGATGTCGTCCTGCATGGACAGGCCCCACTGGCCGAAGCCGGCTTCCCAGAACTTGCGGCCGTAGCCGGTCGAACCGCGGAAATTGATCTGCAGCACGCAGAAGCCGCGGTTGGCCAGGAACTGGACTTCGGGGTTGTAGCCCCAACTGTCGCGCGCCCACGGGCCGCCATGCGGGTTCACGATGCACGCCAGGTTCTTGGCGGGACGGCCCTTGGGCACCGTCAGGTAGCCATGGATGGCCAGCCCGTCGCGGCTCTGGAAGGAGATCGGCCGCATTTCCGCCATGTCGGCTTCCGGCAGGGCGGGGTTGATGTCCCCCAGCTTGGTCAGCGTGTCGGCCTTGACGTCGTACAGGTAGCGCGAGCCCGGCGTGCGGTCGTTGTAGGCGGCGACGATGAACTTGTCCTCGTCGCGCGTCTCGCCCTGGATGGTGAACTCGTAGCCGGGCAGGCGCGCGGCCAGCTTGCCGTACAGCGTCTCGGTCTGGGCGTCGAAGTACTTGCGGTGCGTCTTGTCGGTCTGGTAGACGGCGGCGGTCAGCACCTTGCGCTTGCGCGAATAGCCCACGCCGCCCAGGTCGGCGTCCTTCGGATCGAACAGCAGCTTCTCGGCGTCGGGATGGGCGGGATCGATCTCGACCAGCGCCAGCGTGTCGCGCCCGCGGTTGCTCAGGGCGTACAGGCGCTTGTCGTCGAAGGTGAACAGCGCCGGACTGACGCTGGTGCGGTAGTCGGTGGTGACGAGCGGCCGGAACGGATCGCTTTCCTTGTCCCGGTACAGCAGCGTGGTGTTCAGTCCGTCGCTGGTGACGGCGGCGCGCACCTTGCCGGCATGGTCGGTCTGCCAGCCGACGACGTTGCCGGGGTTTTCCGCCACGCGCTCGGAGGCGCCGGTGCGCACGTTGACGCGGTAGACGTCGAAGACCTGCGGGTCGCGCTGGTTGTGGCTGACCAGGATGTGGTCGGGATCGTCCTCGAGGTCGTCCTCGATGCCGGCGCGCACGTGTTCGTAGGGCGTCAGGTCGGTGACCTTGCCGTCGGCGACGTTGACCGCGAGGACGTGGAAATTCTCGTCGCCGCCGAAGTCCTTGGCGTAGAGGATGGTGTCCGAACCCTTCCAGAAATAGTTGCTGATGTCGCGCGCGCTTTCGTTGGTGAGCTTGCGCGGTTCGCCGACCGGGGTGGAGCCGTCGAGTTTCTGCACGAAGATGTTCATGCGGGCCGGCTGGCCGTCGACGCTGACGGGCTGCATGAAGCCGAGGGTCTTGCCGTCCTCGGCCAGGCGGAAATAGCCGCGGTCCGGGTTGCGGAAGAAATCCTTCAGCGGATATTGCCGGGGCGGTTGCGCGGCCGCGCCCGTGGCGGCGCCGATGAGTGTGGCGGCCAACAGGGACCGGGTCATGAATTTGAACAAGAGACTCTCCGGTGATGCGGGCGAACGGGTGCGCCCGCGGCGGGCCTTCGATCATGCCATAGGGGCGTCGGCAGTGTCGAATCCGCCCATGTGCCGGGGGCGGGGCTGAAGGCCGGCGCCGGATAGCGCATAATTGCGCCGTTTATCGGAGGTCTTATGTTGAGGATCATGGCGGTCGCCACGATGCTGGCCGCGGGTTTGGCCGGATGTTCCACGGGCATTACGCCCGGCCAGTCGCCCAGCGGCGACTACAAAGTCGAAGTCGGCTACCGGCAAGCCTATGAGGCGGCCCGGGTGCAGGCTGAACAATGCCTGACCGGCAACAACGCCTACCAGGTGCGGGGCGACGTGGACGACGCCGGCCACAAGGCCGTCTTGCGGGTGACGGCGCCGTTCTCGGACAGCGACGTCGCCCGGGTGGATATCGCCGGCATCGACGCCGGCCACAGCAACGTGCACATCGCCATGTGGGGCCGTTCGATCTGGAACGGGGATGCCGTGGTCGCGATGCGCGACGCCATCCGCTTCCGGGTGCCCGCCTGCGTGTCCTACATGCCCAGCGAAAGCAACAATCCGGTGCGCGCGCCGTAGTCGGGCAGCGGCGCGCCGGCGGGCGCGGGGCCTCAGTCGGTGCCGACCTTGCCGCTGCCGTCGGGGCGGGGACGGATCACCTTGAAGGTGGCCGACGCCTTGCAGACGCGCTGCCCCGCGGCGTCGTGGATGTCGCCCTCGCAGAAGGCGATGGACTTGCCCAGCTTGATGCAACGGCCCTCGATCACCAGGTCGCCGGTGGCCGGCGCCATGAAGCTGGTGGTCATGTCGATGGTCGCCATGCTGACGCCGCGTTCCAGCGAACCGCGCGCCGCGGCGCTGAGGGTGAAGTCCAGCACGCTCATCAGGGTGCCGCCGTGGACGTCGCCGCGGCTGTTGGTCAGCTCGACGCGCCAGGGCAGGCGGGTGCGCGCCAGGTTGGCTTCGATATGTTCGGGGACCAGGCCGAGGTATTCCATGAGGGGGATCTGGGCGCCGAAATAATCGACGGAAAACTGGGGGGCCGGGTCTCGCTTGGTTTCCATGATGCTCTTGGTCGATGAAAATGAGGCGCCATAATAGGCGTTTTTACGCCGCGTGGGCCACGGGGACGGCAGGACCGTCCAGCAGTTGAGATGCGCAAAATCGTACATGTCGATATGGACGCCTTCTATGCGTCGGTCGAACAACGCGACAATCCGGCCCTGAAGGGCCAGCCGGTGGTGGTGGCCTGGAAAGGACCGCGTTCGGTGGTGTGCGCGGCTTCCTACGAAGCGCGCCGCTACGGCGTGCACTCGGCCATGTCGGTGGCGCGCGCGCTGCGGCTGTGCCCGCAGGCGATCTATATTCCGCCGGCCTTCACCCGCTATCGCGACGTTTCGCGCCAGGTGCGGGAGATTTTCTCGCGCCATACCGACCTGATCGAGCCGCTGTCGCTCGACGAGGCCTATCTGGACGTCACCGAGAACAAGGGCGGGCTGGGCTCGGCCACCGAGGTGGCGCGCGCCATCCGGGCGCAGATCCGGGCCGAGACCGGGCTGACCGCCTCGGCGGGCGTGGCGCCGAACAAATTCCTGGCCAAGATCGCCTCGGACTGGAACAAGCCGGACGGCCTGTTCGTGCTGCGGCCGCGCGACGTCCTGGACTTTCTCACGCCGCTGCCGGTGCGCAAGGTGCCGGGCGTGGGCGCCGTGATGCAGGGCAAGCTGGAGCAGATGGGCATCCTGACGGTGGGCGACCTGTCCAACCGCAGCCTGGCCGAGCTGGAGCTGCGCTTCGGCCGCTACGGGCGGCGCCTGTACGAGCTGGCCCGCGGCGTCGACGAGCGGCCGGTGGAGCCCGACCAACTGGCCCAGCAGGTGTCGGCCGAGACCACCTTCGAGGACGACCGGCCGCTGTCCGACCTGGGCGAGACCATCGAAAAACTGGCCTTGCGCGTCTGGGAGCAGGCGATGCGCAAGCGGGGGCGGGGGTATACGGTGACGCTGAAGCTGAAGACGGACCGTTTCCGCCTGTTGACCCGCAGCATTACTTCGCCGGTGCTGCCCGCGTCGGCGCAGGCGCTGGCGGACATCGCGCGGCAGATGCGGGCGCGGGTGGAGTTGCCGGCCAGCACGCGTTACCGGCTGGTGGGCGTGGGCATGAGCAACTTCCCGGAGGCCGGCGACGAGGCCCTGGCCGGCCCGCGCCAGGCGGACTTGTTCGCGCAGGCGGGGGAATGGCCCGCGCAGTGACCCCGCGCAGTGACCTTTACCCGGCCAGCTTCGCCTTGACCTGCTGCGAGACGGCGGCCAGGTCGGCCTTGCCCGCCAGCGCGGGTTTCAGGATGGCCATGATCTTGCCCATGGCCGGGGCGCCGGTCACGCCGCTGGCGGCGACTTCGGCGACGGCGGCCTCGACGGCGGCGTCGATCTCGGCCTGCGAGGCGGCCTTGGGCAGGAATTCCTGCAGCACGGCCAATTCGGCCTTTTCCTGGTTCGCCGTTTCCGTGCGGCCGGCCTGTTCGAAGGCGGCGATCGATTCACGGCGCTGCTTCACCTGTTTCTCGATGATGGCGGTGACCTCGGCGTCGCCGAGATCGCGCCGCTCGTCGACTTCCTTCTGCTTGACCGCCGCGAGCAGGAAGCGCAGCGTGGCGAGACGGGCCGAGTCCTTGGCGCGCATGGCGTCCTTGACCTGGGCCGAAATGGTGTCTTTGAGCGTCGATGTGCTCATGATGGAACCTTATAAAAAAGAAGAACCGCACGCGGCGCGGCTGCCCCCCACGGGGGCATTTTCGCCTTGAGGCGGCCCGGCGGCAAGAAAGAAGCAAAGCCCATCGAAGGCACCGCGGAGCCGGGTCTCCCGGTCCGCTGGTGTCGCCCCCTTGAGGGGGCCGCACGCCGTGCGGTAGGGGGGGCCTACTTCACTACCGCCAGGTCGCCCTTGAGGGCGACGCCCGCGACCACGGCGCCGGCATGGCATTCGTACTGGGTGGCGCTCTGGTTCACGTTCTTCTTGTAGTAGCTGACGATGTTGACCACCGCGTTGGCGCCGACCTTCTTGGCGGCTTCCTGCAGGCTGATCAGGGCCGACATGGCCGCCCACGAGCAGGCCGTCTCGTCGCTCTTGCCGAAGGCGTTGGTCTTGCGGTTCGTCACCACGTTGGCCTGCAGGACCTTGCCCTTGGGGCCGGTGCCGGCCAGGTAGAACTTGACGCTGCCGTCCAGCTTGCCGTCGGCCTTGCCGGCATCGACGGCGGCCTGGAAGGAGTTCATCGACATGCGGTCGGCGGCCTGGGCCCCGGCGACGCAGGCGAGGGAGAGGGTCAGGCCGACCAGCGTTTTGGAAATCTTATGCATCAAGCACTCCTGTTGGATGAAAAACGTTCGAGTTGGATGAGAGGATTGCCTTGCCAGAACAGGTACCGCGAAAGACGCGCTACCGAAAAACAGGTAAACAGGTAAATAAGTAAACAGGTAAACAGGCCAGGTAAACAGGCGCTACGGCCAGCGGCGGAACACCAGCGAGGTGTTGACGCCGCCGAAGGCGAAATTGTTGTTCATCGCGTATTCGCCGGAAAGACGCCGGCCGCCGCCGGTGATGTAGTCCAGGTCGCCGCAGCGCGGATCGACCTGGTTCAGGTTCAGGGTGGGCGCGTACCAGTCGTTGCGCATCATTTCGATGGTGAACCAGGATTCCAGCGCGCCGCAGGCGCCCAGCGTATGGCCCAGGTAGCTTTTCTGCGAGCTGATCGCCATGCCGCTGCCGAACACGGCTTGCGTGGCCTGGGTCTCGGCGATGTCGCCCTGCTCGGTGGCCGTGCCGTGGCCGTTGACGTAGCCGACGGCCGACGCCGGCAGGCCGGCGTCGGCCAGCGCCATTTCCATGGCGATCTGCATGGTTGCCGCTTCCGGGCGGGTGATGTGGGTGCCGTCCGAGTTGCTGCCGAAGCCGACGATTTCCGCATGGATGCGCGCGCCGCGGGCCTGGGCGTGCTCCAGCGATTCGAGCACCAGCATGCCGGCGCCTTCGCCGATCACCAGGCCGTCGCGGGTGGCGTCGTAGGGGCGCGGCGTCAGTTCCGGCGTGTCGTTGCGCTGGCTGGTGGCGTACAGCGCGTCGAAGACGATGGCTTCGCTGGGACACAATTCCTCCGCGCCGCCGGCCAGCATCATCTGCTGGCGGCCGTAGCGGATGGCCTCGTAGGCGTAGCCTATGCCCTGGCTGCCCGAGGTGCAGGCGCTGGAGGTGGGAATGATGCGACCCTTCAGGCCGAAGAAAATGCCGATGTTGGCGGCCGTGGTGTGCGGCATCATGCGCACGTAGGAGTTGGCGTTGAGATCGTCGGTGACGCCGTTGAGCAGCATGTTGCCGAAGGCCATGACGTCGGCCGTGCTGCCGGTGGACGAGCCGCAGGCCACGCCCATGCGGCCGTCGGCGATGCCGGGATCGCCCAGCAGGCCGGCGTCGTCCAGGGCCATTTCGGCGGCATTGACCGCCAGTTGCGAGACGCGGCCCATGCTGCGCAACTGCTTGCGGGTCCAGTGCGACGGCGGCGCGTATTCCGGCAGCGGGCCGGCCAGGCGCGTGTTGAGTTCCTTGTAGACGTCCCAGTCGGACATGGTGCGGATGGCGTTGCGGCCGCTCTCGAAGGCCGCGCGCACGGTGTTCCAGTCGCGCCCCAGGGCGCTGATGCCGGCCATGCCGGTGACGACGACGCGATGCATCAGCACAGCCCTCCATTGACCGCCAGCACCTGGCGCGTGACGTAGGCCGCGGCCGGCGACATGAAGAACGCCACCGCCGCCGCGACTTCCTCCGGCTGCCCCATGCGCTGCGCCGGGATGGTCTTGAGGATTTCCTCGACCGGGACATGCTCGTCGATCATATCGGTTTCGATCAGGCCCGGCGCCACGCAGTTGACCGTGATGCGGCGCTTGGCCAGCTCCACCGCCAGCGCCTTGGCCGCGCCGATCAGGCCGGCCTTGGAGGCGCTGTAGTTCACCTGGCCGCGGTTGCCCACCAGGCCGGACACCGACGTCATGCAGACGATGCGGCTCGGCGCGCGCCGCCGCACCATGGGCATGACCAGCGGGTTGAGCACGTTGTAGAAGCCGTCCAGGTTGGTGCGCAGCACCCGGTCCCAGTCCTCGCCGCTCAGGGCGGGGAAGGCGGCGTCGCGCGTGAGGCCGGCGTTGAGCACCACGCCGTAGGGCGCGCCGTGCGCCTCGACCTCGGCGTTCAGCGCGGCCGCGGCGGCGGCGCGGTCGGCGACGTCGAACTGGAGGACGCGGCAGTCGCGGCCCAGGGCCAGGATGTCGGCGCGCACGGCGTCGGCGTCCTCGCGGCGGGCGCGGCAATGCAGGATGATGTCGTGGCCGGCGCGCGCCAGCGTCATGGCGATGGCGCGGCCGATGCCGCGGCTGGATCCCGTGACCAGGATGGTGTCGGAAAGCGGTGAGGTCATGGGTTCAGGCATGGTCCGCGGGGGACGGTTCGTGGATGAAGGCGCCGGCGTCCGGCGGGCGATAGACGTTCAGGCGGGCCTCGGCCAGGCATTCGTCGCCGCGCTGGATCCGGCAGGCGAAGACGCCCATGCCCGCCGCGTCCTGGAAGGAGCGTTCGACGGCGATGGTCAACTGCATGCCCACGGTGAAGGCGGGCACGCGGCAGTCGTAGCGGCGGGTGCCGAGCAGAAAGCCCAGCTTCATCGGCTCGCCGGCGCGGCGCGCGTGGCAGCCGGCCCAGGCGCCGATCGCCTGCGCCATCAGCTCCAGGCCCAGCCAGGGCGGCAGGTTGCCGGCGGCGTCGCCATAGGCGGCGTGGGGACGCACGGTGGCGCGGGCGAGCAGCGTGTCTTCGTCGCAGGCCAGCACGGCGTCCAGCAGGATGGCCGCGCCGTCGTGCGGCAGCAGCTCGGCGACGGGCCAGTCGGCGACCGGCCAGGCGTCGGCGGCCGATTCCGCGGCGTCGGCATTCACGCCGGAGGCGTCCAGGAACGAGGCGAGATCGGCGCGGTCCGTCATGACGCGCCTCCCGTCGCGGCGGCACCGCCGGCGGCCGTGTTGCCGTCCGTGCGGGCGTCCGCCGTGACCGTGCTTCCCGTCGTGGCGCGCGTCGCGGCGATGTCGGCGTCGGCTTCGGCCAGGACCAGGCAGGCGTTGTTGCCGCCGAAGGCGAAGGAATTGCTCATGACGATGCGGGGGCGGCCGGCGGGCAGGCGCTGGCCGGGGGCGGTCAGGCGCAGCGCGGGCAGGGCGGGATCGGCGGCGCCGTCCCAGCGCTGCGGCGGCAGGCCGCCGTCCGCGGCCGGGTCGAGCACGCCCCAGCAGAGCGCGGCTTCCAGCGCGCCGGCGGCGGCCAGGGTATGGCCGGTCAGGGGCTTGGTCGCCGTGCAGGCCACGCCTTGCGGGAAGAGGGCGTCCACCGCGAGGCTTTCCATGGCGTCGTTGTGCGGCGTGCCGGTGCCGTGCAGATTGATCCAGCCGATGTCGGCCGCCGTGACGCCGGCGTCGCGCAAGGCGGTGTGCATGGCCAGCATCGCGCCCCTGCCGGTGGGATCGGGCGCCGACATGTGCCAGGCGTCCGAACTGCCGCCGCCGCCGAGCAGGCGGACCGCCGGGCCCCGCGGGCGTTCGCGCTGCATCAGGAACAGCGCGGCGGCCTCGCCGATGTTGATGCCGTCCCGATGGGCGGAGAAGGGATTGCTCAGGCCCGCGGCGATGGCCTCGATGGAGGCGAAGCCGTTGATGGTGAGCGGGCACAGCGTATCGACGCCGCCGCAGATCACGGCGTCGCAGAGGCCGGCGTCCAGCAGGCGCTTGGCCGACAACAGGGCGCGCGCGCCGGACGTGCAGGCCGTCGACAGGGTATAGGCGGGACCGGCGATGCCCAGCCAGTCGGCCAGCAGCGCGGCCGGCGCCGCCAGCGTCTGGCGGCGGTAGTCGTAGCCGGACGGCCAGGCGCCGTCCCGCGAGCGGGCGCGGAAGGCCCCGCTGGATTCGGCGATGCCGGAGGTGCTGGTGCCCAGCACGATGCCCACGCGCGCCGCGCCGTGCCGCGCGACGGCGGCGCGCAGCGTGTCGGCGATCTGCCCGGCGGCCGTCATCAGCAGGCGGTTGTTGCGACTGTGGTAGTGGTCGGGCGGCGGCTGGCCGTCGGCCAGCGTGGCGGGCAGTTCCGCCAAGTCGCCTGCGGCGGCGCCGACCACGATGGCGCGGTCGCGCAGCCAGCCTTCCTGCGCCAGCATGCCGCCGGTGTCGCCGCGCAGGGCCGCGGCATGGACCGCGTCCATGCCCTGTCCCAGCGCGCAGACGACGCCGGGGCGGCCCAGCCAGGCGGGGGAAGGCGCGGTCGCTGGAGCGACTTCCTCCCCCAGGGAGGATTCGCGCTTGGGGCGGCCCGGCGCGTGTATGGTTGTGCCCTCCTGTCGCTGCGCGACCTCCTCCCCAAGGGAGGATTCACGCTTGGGGCGGCCCGGCGCGTGTATGGTTGTGCCCTCCTGTCGCTGCGCGACTTCCTCCCCGAGGGAGGATTCGCGCTTGGGGCGGCCCGGCGCGCTCATGGCGTGTTCTTCAGCGGGGAGATCGCCAGCACGGTGCCGTCGGGCTGGCGGATGGAAAAGGTGTCGTCCGGCGCGTGCGCGGCCCAGGTCACCTGCCAGCGCGGCGAGCAATCCTGGTCCAGGACCCGGGTGCGGCCGCCCGCCGGCGTGGGCTGGCTGTGCCAGTCGCTGCCGGCGTAGGCGCCGGCGAGCGACTGCTCCGGCGTCCAGGCGAACAGGATGGCGGAGAACATGTCGCTGGCCTTGCCGTTGGGACGCATGAAGCCGTCGTTGCGCCATTTGCCGTCCTGCAGGATCTGGCGCGCGCGCGGCATGCCCAGGGGGTCGAACAGCGACCAGCGGGTCGCTCCCTGGCCTTCGTCCTGCACCGCCAGCATGGCGTCCTCGTCGGGCTGGCCCGGCGTGCTGATGTGCACCTGCACCCAGCGGGGCAGGTGCAGCTCGGCGGGCGCCACCGGCGCGGGCGGCGCCGAGGCGCAGCCCGCCAGCAGCGCGGCGGACAACACGGAGGCGAGGATGAGTCTGGCTTGGGTCATGGTCTGGACGTTATTTTGCCGTGTTCGGTTCGGCCAAGTTCGGTTTTGCGGTATCCGGGTCTGCTTTGTTCGGATTTGCCTTCGGGTTCTGCCTCGCCGGGTCATGCCCGATTCGGCGACTGGCCGACAGGCAGCGTGCCGGTTCCGTTCCCTTTATTCGGGTTTGCGTTCCCTGCGTTCAGGCCGCCTCGCCGCGGGTCCCCGCCACCGCCGTGCCGGGCTGGGCCATTCCCTGGGCCTGGCGCTGGCCCGACAGGCCGCCGCGGCAGACGTCGGCCAGCATGCGCAGGCGCCGCTCATGCTCGGCGACGAAGGGATTGGCCTCGTCCCAGGCATAGCCGGCGAGGATGGAGGAAATCATGGCGCGGATCTGCGGCTGGGCCTTCTCGAAGAAAACGACGTCGCGGAAGCTGCCCTCGTACCAGCCCTGGACGTAGGTGCGGAAGCATTGCACGCCGCGCATCAGCGGCGCGGCGAACTGCGCCTCCCAGTCCACCGTCTCGCCGCCCAACTGGCGGTGCAGGCATTCGGCGGCCAGCTTGGCGGAATGCATGGCGATGGTCACCCCCGACGAGAACACCGGGTCGAGGAATTCCGCCGCGTTGCCCAGCAGGGCCCAGCCCCGGCCGTGCAGGGACCGCACGCTGGCCGAATAGCCGCCTATCGTATTGGCCGGCGTGTCCCACACGGCGTTGGCCAGGGCGCGGCGCAGGTTGGGCGCGCCGTCGACCCAGCGGCGCAGGGCGCCCATCAGGTCGCCGTCGGCCGGCTGGATCTTCTCCTCCGCGCCCACCACGCCCAGCGAACAGCGGCCGTTGGAGAAGGGTATGGTCCAGAACCACACGTCCTCGTGCTCGGGATGGACGCTGATCAGGATCTTCTGGCGATCGAAACCGG
The DNA here is from genome assembly GCF_002261225.1 of Bordetella genomosp. 10. NCBI lineage: Bacteria > Pseudomonadati > Pseudomonadota > Betaproteobacteria > Burkholderiales > Alcaligenaceae > Bordetella > Bordetella genomosp. 10. Next base: position 280,925 of record NZ_NEVM01000005.1, on the reverse strand, counting down.
CGGGGTCGATGCGGTCTTCGATATGGGTGAAGATGGCGCGGCGCGGGGGCAATTTGGTCGGCCGTTCCAGGTCCAGCAGGCGCGCCAGCACGCGGCCGTAGCCGCTGGCGTCCAGCACGAAGCGGGGGTTGATGCGGCGCGGCGCGGCGTCGGCGCCCGCCCGCAGGTCGCGCACTTCCAGCCACGGCTGGGGACCGTCGAAATCCGCCGCCACCACTTCATGCTCGTAATGCACCCGCACGCCCTGGCGCGCGGCCTCGTCGGCCAGCACCTGGTCGAAACGCGAGCGCAGGACCTGGAAGGTGGTGCCCGGGCCGGGCGAGAACTTCTCGCGGAAATCGAAGGCGGTGTAGCGGTCGCCCCAGGCGAACGCGGCGCCGTTCTTTTCCTGGAAACCGGCGGCGCGCACGGCGTCCATCATGCCGGCTTCCTCGACGAATTCGAGGCAGTGCGCCAACAGGCTTTCGCCGATGGAAAAGCGGGGGAAACGCTGGCGTTCGAAGATGGTGACCCGATGGCCGCGGCGCTGCAGCAGCGCCGCCGCGATGGCGCCAGCGGGGCCGGCTCCGATGACCACGATGTCGTGACGTTCCTGCATGACCGGGGTTTCTCTTTTTTAGCGTGTGGGAGGGTGGGGGAATTCGGGCGCGGGCCGCACCCAGGGCGCGAACAGCACGCTGAAGGCGACGCCCAGCGCCACGGCGATGCCGAAATTGGCGATGGCGGGCGTGCTGCTCAGGCCCAGCAGGCCGAAGGACACCAAGGTGGTCAGGGCCGCGAGCGTCACGCCGATCAGGCATGAGGCGGCGCCCGCCACCCGTTCGTACATGACGATGGCGTAGTCCAGGCCGATGGCCGAGACCAGCAGCAGGCCGAACAGGCTGAACAGGGTGAGCGGCTGGCCCAGGATGCCCAGCGCGCCCAGCGTGCAGGCCGAGGCGGCCAGCGGCACCGCCAACAGGCGCCAGGCCGCGCGCCGGCCCAGCGTGGCCCACAGCAGGCCGGCGGCGATCAGGTAGGACAGGAGTTTCAGTTCCGCGGCCTCCCAGCGGGTGCTGGCGAAGCTGCGGTTGAGGTCGCCCGTCTGGTCGACGTAGCTCACGCCCTCCAGCCCCTGCGCGGCGGCCGCCACGGCGCCGGCGTCGCGCAGCCCTTGCAGGCTGACGATGGCGGCGACCTGGCCGTCGTGTTCGCCCAGCCAGAGATCGCGCCGGCTCTCGCCCAGCGGGCCCGCCAGGGCGTCCGTCATCTTGACCGGCGGCAGGTCGATGAGGGCATCGACGTTGGCCAGCACGGTGGCGGCGGGCACGCCCACGGTGCCGAAGGATGGCGTCAGGCGGGCGCGCCAGGCGGGGTCGCGCATGCGGTCGCGCAACTGCTGCTGGGCCGCTTCCGGCGCCAGCAACTGGTTCAGCGAAAGATAGGAGGCCAGCGCGTGCTTCGCGACCAGGTCGTCGAGGTTGTGGCCGAGATCGGCCTGGCGCCGGTAGAGCGTGTCCAGGTCCGGCGCGCGGACCAGGAAATACTGGCTGGTGGGCATGATGCCGGTGATCTCGCCGATGCGCCTGGCCTGGTCCAGCAGCGAGGGCGGCAGGCTGACCCACAGGCGCAGGTCGTCCTGCACCCGCAGCTTCAGCAGGCCGCCGGCGCACACCAGCGCCACGCCCAGGGCCAGCCAGGGCAGCGTGCGGCGCGCGGACCAGGCCGACAGCGTGTCCAGCAGGCCCTGGGCCACGCGCGGCAGGCCCTTCCACGGCCGCGGCGCCCAGCCGCGCAGCCAGCGCGGCAGTTCGCAGACCGTGCAGGCGTAGGCGCCCACCAGGCCCGCGGCGGAGAACACGGCGGTCTGCGTCAGCGCCGGGAAGGGCGTGAACAGCAGGGCCAGGTAGCCCACCAGGGTGGCCGCCAGGATGATGCTCAGGCCCGGCAGCACCCGCCGCAGGGCGTCGCGCGCGGTCCAGTCGGGCAGGCCATAGCTCTTGCCCAGGTAGTGCAGGGGAAAGTCGACGGCGATGCCGATGAGGCTGGCGCCGATGACCAGGGTCAGGATGTGGACGCTGCCGAAGACCGCCGCGCAGGCGACCGCGCCGCACAGCAGGCCGGCCGCCACCGGCACGAAGGCCAGCAGCGCGCGCCAGCGGCGCAGGGCCAGCAGCAACAGCAGCACGATGCCCACGAGCGAGCCGCCGCCTATCCAGCCGCTTTCCGCCTGGGCCTGGGATTGGCCCGAGGCGGCGTACAGCGCGCCGCCGGTGGCGAGCAGTTCGCCGCCGTCCTTCGCCACGCCGGCGCGGCTTTCGGCGACCAGGGCGGCGATGGCGGTGGGGGCGCGTTGATCGAAGGCGTCGCCGCTGGTCTGGGCCCGCAGCAGGACCCAGTACTTGCCGTCCTGTTCGGTCAGCAGGGTGCCGCTGGCGAGATCGAAATGCAGCTTGCCGGGCGGCCGCAGGGATTTCTCCGCCAGGCGCGCCAGGCCCAGCAGGTCCTGGTCGGCGGGGACCAACCCGCCGACGGAGAAGGGATCGGCCAGCTCCCGCACCCGTTGCGCCGCGTAGGCCGCCGGATCGTTCATGAAGCGCGCGCGGTCGGCGCCGGAAATCAGGGAAAGGCGCTGCGTCGCCAACTGCTTGCGCACGGCGTCCAGGTCGACGTCGACGTCGACCTGGACGCTGGCGAACAGGCCGCTGTGGTTCCACAAGTGGCCCAGCCCGCGCGCCAGTTCGACCGCCCGTTCCCGCTCCGGCGCGCCGACCAGCGCCACCATCTGGCGGGTCAGCGGCTTCTGGATCTGGGCGTCGGCCTCGCGGCGCAGCGTGTCGCTGCTGGCATGGGGCAGCAGGTCGAGCAGGCTGGAGGACACCGGCAGGCCATGGCGGGACTGCCAGGCGCCCAGCAGCAGCACCAGCACCATGGCCACGCGGAATATCAGGGAAAGCAGGCGCTCGCGTTGGTTGGGCGCCTCGGTATCAAGGCGCGAAATCTCGGGTCTCATCGTCGTCCAGCTTGTTATCGGCGCGTGCGTTCTTCATCTCCATCACGGTGCGGTCGCCTTGCGTCTCGCGCAGTTCGATGCGGTCGACCAGCTTGCCGCCGTTGATGCGGATGTCCTGGAATATCTGTTTGAGCAGGGCGGACTTGGGCGTCATCACCAACTGCCAGTCGCCGGCCGAGCCGCTGACCTGCATGTCGAAGTTGTCCTGCAAGCCCCTGGTGTCGCCGGCCAGCACGGCCAGGAACAGGCGGGTTTCGCGGCCGGAGCCTATCTGCTGCGGCAGGGCCTGCCACTTTCCGCCATCGCCGCGCCGGTACATGCCCTCGGGCGTGATCAGCAGGTCCTGGAACAGCGGCACGCGCAGTTCCCAGAGCAGGCCGTGCTGCGCGGACAGCACGAAGACGCCATTGCTGGTGAGCGGCTGCGGCAGCGAGCGCAGGAATTTCTGTTGCACGAATTGGCCGCGCACGACGGGCGCGGCCTGCAATTGCTGTTGCAGGTCCTTCAGGTCGAAGGCCTGCGCGGGCAGCGCGGCGGCGCCCAGCAGCAGCGCGCCGCACGCGCCCAGATAACGCAGGAAACGCCTCATTGCGCCACCTTGCCCGTCTCGCGCAGCCGCCGCACGGCCGCGAGCAAGGGTTCGGGCGACGCCAACTGCATTTCGCGGCTGGCGATGGCGACGGCGACCTGGGTCGTGCTGGCCCGGGTCAGGCGGGTGCCGGTGGCGGCATCCGTAATCAGGTAATGGATCTTCAAACAATGCTCCCATTCCACCAGTTCGGCGCGGACGGACACGCGCTGTCCGAACAGGGCGGGGTTCACGTAACGGAGTTGCAGGTCGATGACCGGGAACACATACCCGGATTCGCGCATGGCGTCGTAACCGTAGCCGATGGCGTCCAGGAGTGCGCAACGGGCCTGCTCCAAATATTTCACATAGTGGCCGTGCCAGACGACGTTCATGGAATCGACGTCGAAGAACGGAACCGTCAAGGATATCTCGACGTTGTACACACCGCGCTTACGCATGGTCGCTCCAAAAAGGATAAAAGTTGAACCATTGTTGCGGCGCATCCGCGCATTCGCGCGCCAGGCGGTCGGCATAGCGTTGGGCGGCCTGGCCGATGGCCGCGTCGCGGCCGCCGCGCGACCAGGCGATGCCCTCGGTCAGGCGCTCCATGGCGATGCGGTAGCGGCCGCCGATCTTGGTGCAGAACAGCAGGTTGACGGGGCAGCGCAGCAGGCCGGCCAGCAGCCAGGGACCTTGGGGGAAGGGCGCCGGCGCGCCGAGGAAGTCGGCCGTCGCCACGCGCTGGCCGTGCACCGGCACGCGGTCGCCCGCGATGGCCAGCCATTCTCCCGCCTCGATGCGGCGATGCAGGTCCAGCATGGTGGCCGGGTCCAGTTCCGTGACCTGGTACAGGCGCAGGCGGCTGGCGCCATGGCGTTCCAGCAGGCGGTTGAAGGCCTGGGCGTGGCGGGTGTGGACCAGGACGTTGAGGGCCAGCGCGCCGCTGCGCTCGACCAGCGCGCGGCACACGTCCAGGTTGCCGATATGCGCGCAGACCAGGATCTGGCCGCGCCGGCCGTCCATTTGCGCGTGCAGGCCGTGGGGGTCGAGGACGGTGACGTCGGCGGCGGTCAGGCGGCCCTGCCAGACGTCGAGCTTGTCGAGCAGGGCGTCGGCGAAGGCCATGAACTGCCCGAACACCGGACGCCGCGCCGGCAGCGCCCCGGCCAGCCCGCGCGCCCGCAGGCGCTGCTGGTAGTCGGCGATGGCGCGCCGCGCGCGCGGCGCGAAGCAGAAGAAATACAGCACGATCAGCACGACCAGCGGCCGCACCGTGCGCCGGCCCAGGGTGCGCGCGGCCCAGGCGGTGAGGTTCAGCAGCGGCGACACCCCGCGTTCGCGCTGCGCGGCCCAGTGGCCGCGCCGGGGTTCGTTCCTGGCGTCGTCCCTGGCTTCGCCGCCGGTCTTGTGCTGGACGTTCACGGTTTGCGCCCCGCCAGGCGCCGAGCCAACAGTGAGGGCGCGCGCGGCAGCATGCCGAAGAACAGGCGGGCATGCATGCGGCTGATCAGGAGGTTGTCCCGCAGGCCCTGGAAATGCGAGACGCCGCCGGCCGGATAGGACACCCGCGTGGGCAGCCAGACCATGGGCACGCCGCGCCAGTGCAGGCGCACCAGGACGGCGATGTCGAAGTCCATGCGGTGGCCGGGATTGCAGCGCGCCAGCAGCGCCAGCGTGGGCGCCAGCGGGTAGACGCGGAAGCCGCACATGGCGTCGGGAATGGCGCCCGAGAGGGTATTGATCCAGACCCAGACGCGGGTCAGCCAGCGGCCGTAGCGGCGGCTGCGCGGCGCGTCGGCGCCATAGGCGGGGGCGCCGCAGACGACGGCGTCCGGATGCCGGCGGGCGGCGTCGAGGAAGGCGGGGATGTCGTCCAGCGCGTGCTGGCCGTCCGCGTCGACCTGCAGGGCGTGGCTGTAGCCGAGGGCGCCGGCGTGGCGCAGGCCGTCCTGGACGGCCTGGCCCTTGCCGCCGTTGACGGGGCGGCGCAGGAGTTGCGCCAGGCCTTCGCCGGCCAGTTCGTCCAGCGTGCGCGCGCAATCGGCCTGCGATCCGTCGTCGACCAGCACGCAGGGCAGGCCCGCCGCGCGCACGCGATCCACCACCGCCCGCACGGTGGCGGGGTGGTTGTAGACGGGGATCACGGCGCAGGGCTTAAACATCGTCGGAGCGGGCTTGCGTCAGGATACGCCCGGACGAGCAGGGCTGGCCGTCCTGGCGGTATTCGAAATACAGGCGTCCGCGCGCGGGCTCCCAGCGCAAGGACAGCTCGATGCGGTCGCCCGGTCGCACCAGGCGCTGGAATTTGAGCGCGTCGACGCCGCGGAAATCCAGCCCGGGAGACAGGTCGCGGCGGGCCAGGTCCATGGCCCAGTCGATTTGCGCCACGCCCGGCACCACCGGCGTGGCGGTGAAATGGCCGTCGAACTGGAGCAGGTCCAGGGGGACGTCCAGCGCGTAGCGGCGCGTCCCGGCCGTCGCAGCGGACTCCCCGCCGGCATTTTGCGGCGCGTGCTTGCCGTCCGCGCCGTCGTCCTGGCGCGCCGGGATTTCGCGCGGCCAGCGGGGCCGTTGCAGCGCGCGTTCGAAGTCGGCGCGCGGCAGCTTGCCCTGGGCGTTCCATGGCAGCTCGCGCACGAAGCGCCAATGGCGCGGCACCGCCAGCGCCTCCTGCGTGGGCGCGAGATGGGCGCGCAGCGCCTGGGACAGCGCGGCGCGGCCGCCGTTGCGCAGGGCGTGCACGCCTTGCGGCGTCAGCGCGACGAGCGCCGTCAGGCGCTTGGCGCCGGGCGCCAGGTCGATGCGCGCCTCGTGCACCCACGGGTGCGCCGACAGCGCCTGTTCGATGGCCGGCAGCGCGATGCGCTTTTCCTCGATCTTGACGATGCGGTCCAGGCGGCCCAGCAAGGCGAAGCCGTCTTCGGTCAGGCGCACGGCATCGCTGCTCTGGAACGGCCGGTCATCGTCCAGCCAGGGCGATCGCACCCACAGCGCCTGCTCGGCGTCGGCGCCGATCTCGGCGCCGGGCAGCGGACGCCAGGGCGTATCGCCCTGCCGCCAGGCGACCGCGCCGGTTTCCGAACTGCCGTAGATTTCGCAGGGACGGCAGCCCAGGTCGCGCGCCAGCTCATCGCTGACGTCGCCGGGCAGCGGGCCGCCGGAGGAAACGATCTGCCGCAGGCCGCCGCGCAGCGCGGCATGGTCCAGGCTGCTGCCCAGCCGCTTGAGCAGGGCCGGGCTGGCGATCCAGACGAAATCGGCGTGCGGCAGGCTGGCGTGTTGCAGGGCTTCGGGGTAGACCAGTTGGCGCCGTCCCAGGCTGCGGCCCGCGCACAGCGGCCACAGCAGGCGGAAGGGCAGGCCGTACATATGCTGCGCGCTGACGCTGCCCAGCACGCAGGCGGGTTGCCGCGACCAGTGCCACAGGGCTTCCAGCGCCTCGATCTCGGCCGCCAACTGGCGCCAGCTCTTGCGGATCTGCTTGGGCTGGCCGCTGGAGCCGGAGGTGCACAGGACGACCCTGCCCGCGTCCAGGTCCAGCAATCCGCCGGGCAGCGGCGTCGCGCCGGCCATCAGGTCTTCGATCGTATGCCGCGCGAGTCCGTCCGCGCCCGGGTAAGGAGGGGGCTTCGCGCCGGCCGGGCCTTCCGGCGGGCCGTCCGGCGCCGCGTCGTCGTCGGTCAGCCACAGGTCCAGGCCGGCGTCCTGCCGCGCCAGGGCGGCGCGGGTGGCCGCCCGGCCGTCCGGCGCCAGCACGGCGGCGGCGCCGGCGCGCCAGCAGGCCAGCAGAGCGATCGCCAGTTGAGCCGCGTCGTCGAACCACAAGCCGGCGCGGCGCACGCCGCGGGCTTGCAGGGCGCCCGCCAGCGCCAGGGCGCGGCGCGCCAGCGTGGCCCGGTCCAGCTCGGGACCATGGGCGACGAGGCGGTTGGCGGACGCGCCGTCCAGCAGCGCATGAAGGGGAATCCAGGCCATGTTCAGCAAGTACTCGTTTACTGTCTACTATCCTGGATCCTAGGCCGCCTTGCGGGCGTATGGGCGCACGACCCATTCGCCGGCCACCAGGATGCCGATGAGGATATAGCTGATACAGCCGTTATACAGGGTCCACCAGCCTGCCGGCGCCCACAGGGCGAGGGCGGCCGCGGCCGCGCCGTTCAGGGCGAAGAAGGCGGTCCAGATCTGCGTCACGCGGCGCGTGTACGCCACGCCGGCGGCGGGCAGGTCGGGCTCGCGCAGGCGCGCCAGCCGCTCGATGGCGGGCATGCCGCGCGCCAGGCTGGCGCCGAAGACCGCGCACAGGCCGGCATTGATCAGGACCGGATACCAGAGCAGCCAGCGCGGGTCGCGCGCGAAGGCCAGCACCAGGCAGAAGGCCAGCGCCAGCGCCGGCAGCAGGCGCCCGCCGGCCTGGCCGCGCGGCGCCGTCAGCGCGCGCCCGAGCCATAGCGCGGCCAGCGGCAGCGCGACCCAGCGGGCCCCGCCGCCCTGCAGGCCGGCATGGACCACGAACGGGTAAGCCAGTCCGGCCATCAGCAAAGCGAGCGCCAGGACGGCTCGCGTCATGCGGCGGCTTCCTGTTGCCGCATCACCGCGTCGACGACGTCCTGGACCGTGCGCACGGTGCGGAAGTTCTCCGCGGCCAGCTTGTGGCCGGTCTTGCGCTTGATGTGGTCGAGCAGGTCGATGGCGTCGATGCTGTCGATTTCCAGGTCGGTATAAAGATTGGCGGTGGGCACCACGCGCTCGGGCTCGATTTCGAAAAGCTCTACCATCGCGTCGCGGAGCACGTTGAAAATGTCTTCCCGGGTCTGCATCTCATTTGCTCCAGATACTCAGGCGCTGCGTTGCGCCGAGACGAACTCACTCAGATTGGCCACGGTGGCGAAATGGTTGCGCATGTTCCGCGTCTCGGGATCGATGGCGATGCCATAGCGCTTTTGCAGCGCCAGCCCCAGTTCCAGCGCGTCGACGGAATCCAGGCCCAGCCCGTCGCCGAAGAGTTCGGCGTGGCTGTCGATGTCTCCGGGGGTAATGTCCTCCAGCCCCAGCGCCTCGATGATGAGGACTTTGATCTCATTTTCTAGCTGGCTCATCCCGCCCAAGCTCCATTTCAAAATAGTTATGCAAGTGTTCGTTCATCAGCCTGCCCGCGATGGGCAGCGGATGCTGGCTGGTCCACCGTTGCGGATCGACGTCGGGGCCCGCTTCGAAGATGTAGCGCATGCGTTGGCGCGGTATGCGATACCACGGCTCGCCCTTGGTCAGGCTGCGCGTGTTCATGCGGATGACCACCGGCGTGACCACGCGCGCGCCGCGCATCGCGATGGCACAGGCGCCGCGATGGAAGCGCGGCGAAGCGCCGCGCGGCGTGCGCGTGCCTTCGGGAAACACCACCAGGGTTTCGCCCTCGCGCAGGACCTCGGCGGCGCGGTCGAACATCTCCAGGCTTTCGTCGTTGGTGATGTAGCGCGCGTTGCGCACGGGCCCGGCGGTGAAGGGATTGGCCGCCAGGCTGTGCTTGACGACGCAGTTGGCGTTGGCGACGTGGCCCAGCAGGAAGACCACGTCCAGCAGCGAGGGATGGTTGGCGACGATCATCTGGCCCGGCCGGCCCAGCCGTTCGGCGCCGCGGAATTCGAAGGTCAGGATGCCCGTGCGCACCAGCAGGCGGATGAACACGCGAAAGGTCCAGTAGATGGCGCCGCGCGCGCGCTGCTGGCGGCGGGACAGGTCCGGGCAGAGCAGCCGCAGCGGCGGAAAGACCACCAGGCGCAGGAGCAGGCCGCCGAGCCCGAACGCCGTGAAGGCGAAGGCGGTGGCGAACAGGCGCAGCAGCCAGGCGTCCTGCCGCGGCGGCAAGGTTTCGGCGACAGGGTCGATGCTGTTTTCCATGCTTATGAGGACAGGTGTCGCCAGCGCCACTGGCGCCGTTGGTGCGTGTGCGTCCAGGCGCGGCTGCCCAACGCCAGGTGGCGCAACAGGTTCAATGGGTGGGGAAGGGCGATGGGCGCTTCCCCGGGGCCGCCGCGCGGTCCGTTGTTTGGTCCGTCGTTCGGGCCGTCGTTCGGCTCATCCCGCGCGGGTTCGCCGTCCGCGCCGGGCGCGGACAACGTCAATTCATAGTCCTGGCCCCCGGTCACGCGCAGCGCCAGGGCGTAAGGAAAGGGAATGTCGTCTATCCACGGCGCATACGGGGCCGGAGGACGTTCCTCGGCCAGCACCACGAGCACGGCGGGATGGCCGGCGGCCAGCAGCAGGGAGGCTTCGACGATGGCGCTTTCCAGGCCGTCGCCCTGCACCGACAGGGCCACGCTCTCGGTGGTATCGTGCCGCAGGATGGACCACATGCCGGCACAGGCGTTATGGACCGACAGGCTGAAGGAAGTGGGCGACAGGGCCTCGTCGCGGGCCAGGTTCTGTAATAGTTCGTAACCACGCGTCGTTTCGCCGTGGTGCGAGGCGTAGACCATGGGGAGGGCTTCGCCTTCCCGGCTCAGCGGCCAGGCGCTGCCCACGGCCATGCGCGCCAGCGCGCTGAGGCGGCGGCGTTGCATCGCGGGAAGAAATCCGAGTTGTGGCGCGGGCGCGGGCGTCTCGGCCGGCGGGATGCAAGGGGCTTGAGCCCACTGCCGCCAGGCTTCCTCGCCCTCAATTCCAGGCGCCCAGGCGTGCCACTGCGGAATTGAAAATTTCAACATGGCGCGCAGTGTACCGGGCTGCAAGGTCTTCCACGAGACTATCTGGTTACACTGTCTCCATATTGCAATACAGTTTGTCATTATTCAGGTTGACGTCAGTTTATTTGGCGCGAGCGGCCTGCTGCGTGGCGATTGGAACAGGAATAAAGGGTGTCCGAATCTGAGGCTACAGTTCCCCGGCACGGATGTAATTCCGATCCCGCCGGCGATTCTTCCGAAGGCGCCGATCGCGGCGCGGCGCCCGTCCTGCTCTGGGGCGGTCCCGCGGCGGCGGCGGACTACGATCCCGCCGTCCTGTCCGACGCCGACGCGGCGCGGGCGGGCTTGCCGCGCACGCCGCGCGCGGCGCTGCAATGGCGCGTCAGCCGGGCGGCGCTGCGGCAGGCGGGGGCGGGGACGCGCGGCGATGCGCCGCGGGCCTGGTCGCTCAGCCATAGCGACGGGCACGCGCTGGTCGCCCGCGCGCCGGCGGGCTGGCGCGTGGGCGTGGATCTCGAACGGCGACGGCCCAGGGACGTGGCCGCGCTGGCGCAATGGTGCTGCGACGCCGGCGAGCAGGCGCATCTGGCGGCGCTGCCGGAGGCGCGGCGGCTGGCCTTCTTCTACCGGCTATGGACCTTGAAGGAGGCTTTCATCAAGGCGGCCGGGCTGGATTTCCCGGCGGACATGCGGAGCGTGGGCCTGCAAGCGCTACAAGCGCAGGCGGCGGGACGATGGACGCTGCGCGCGCCGGCCGGCGCATGGCGCGCGCGCTGCTGGGAGATCGGCGAGGACTGGGTAGCCAGCGTGGCGTGGTCGGTGGACGACGGCGCGGCGGCGCCCGGGCCAGCGGGCGAACCGGCGTGGCGCACGGCGCGGGGCTGCGTGCTGCCGCCGGTGCGTCTCGTGTACGCCGATCCTGAAGATTAGGACAGGGGTGCTAGGGGATTAGGACAGGGTGCTAGGGCAGGGACCTCGCCGCTTCCGCGCATGCCGCGCGCAGGCAGTCCAGGAAGCCGTGGTGCAGCGCGGACAGCGGGTCGTCGGCATGCACCAGGGCGCCGATATGGAAGTACACCGGTGGCTCCAGCCGCCGCAGCGACAGGCTGGGGCGCGCGACGCCCTGGGCGCTGTAGGCGTCGACGATGGCGTCGCCGCAGCCGGCCTCGACCATGGCGCAGGCCATGTAGTGGGTATGCACCCGCAGCGCGGTGCCCAGGCTGGCGCCGTGCTCGGCCAGCGCGGCCTGCAACAGCCCGCCCAGCGGGTCTTGCGGATCCATGGAGATCAGGCGGCCGCCGTCGACGGCGGACAGGGGCATGGGCGCGGCGCCCGGCTCGCGGCTGACGTAGACCATTTCGGAACGGTCCAGGTCGATGCGGGCGATGCCCGGGTGGGCCGGCGGCTCGTAGGTCACCGCCATGTCGATTTCGCGCGCCAGCAGGCCGGCGATCAGCTCGCCCGTGTGGTGGGTCTGGATGCTGAAGGTGATGTCCGGCTGGCGGGCCCGGCTCAGGCCGGCGGCGCGCGGCACGATGCCCAGGCCCAGGCTGGGCGCGCAGCCCAGGCGCAGGTGGCCTTGCGGATGGTGCCGGAGATTGGCGGCCAGCTTGCGCACGCTTTCCAGGTCGCGCGACAGGCGGGCGATGTCCGGCGCCAGGATGTCCGCCTCGCGGGTCGCCCGCAGCCGCCCCTTGACGCGCTCGAACAGCTTGAAGCCGACCTGCGCCTCGGCGTGCGCCAGCATCTTGCTGGCCGCCGGCTGGGAAATATGCAGGGCCTGCGCGGCGCGGCTGAGCGATCCCGTGGCGCGGATGGCTTCGAACAACTCTATGTGGCGCAGGCGCATGGACGGATTTCGGGAAGGATAGCTGCAGGTTATGCGGCAGCTTACCGTATCAGGGGTGCTTACCCATAGCCAAAGGTTATGCCACCCCGCGACTTTGGCATTTGCCGGCGGACCGGCCGGCGCCCACAATCGGGCCAATGCCCACGATCGGGCTCGGACGATACTTCCAGGATGGTTTTCATGCGCGTATGCGTGATAGGCGCCGGCGTGGTCGGCGTGTCCTCCGCCTATTTTCTGGCTCGCCAGGGGTTCGACGTGACGCTGGTGGACGCGCGCGAGCGGCCCGCCGAGGTCTCCAGCTTCGCCAACGGCGGCCAGTTGAGCTACAGCTATGTGGCGCCGCTGGCGGGCCCGGGCGTGCTGCCCAGCGTGCCGAGCTGGCTGCTGCGGGCCGATTCGCCGCTGCGTTTCCGGCCGCGCCTGGACCCCCATCAATGGCGCTGGTGCCTGGACTTCGTGCTGGCCTGCCGGGCGTCGGTGGCGCGCGCCTCCACGGCCGAGCTGTCGACGCTGTCCTACCTGAGCCGCGACGCCATGCACGGCCTGCTCGCGCAGGAACCGATCGAGTTCGGCCATGTGCGCAACGGCAAGCTGATCGCCTACCGCGATGCGGCCCTGCTGGAGAAGGCGCGGCGGCTGGTGGCCTACCAGGCCGCCCACGGCGCCGAACAATCGGTGCTGTCGGCCGAGGAAACCCTGGCGCTGGAGCCCGCCCTGGCGGGCATGCGCGGGCAATTGGCGGGGGCGATCTACACCCCCAGCGAGGAAAGCGGCGATTGCCGCCTTTTCACCGAAGGCTTGTTCGAGCGGTTGAAGACGCTGCCGAACGTGAGCCTGCGCATGAGTACGAATGTGCGCGCCCTGCGCCGCCGCGGCGCCGCCATCGCCGCGGCCGACACCGACCGGGGCGACATCGACGCCGATGCGTTCGTGGTGGCGTCGGGGGTGGGCAGCCGCGCGCTGCTGCGGCCGCTGGGCGAGGACGTGCCCCTGTATCCGCTCAAGGGCTACAGCCTGAGCGTGCCGCTGGCCCATGAAGACGAGGCGCCCGCCATCAGCGTGACCGATTACGAACGGCGCATCGTTTATGCGCGCATGGGCAAGACCCTGCGCATCGCGGCCATGGTAGATATCGGCAGCGCCGACGCGGCCATCGATCCGCAACGCGTCGCCTTGCTCAAGAGCCAGGTGGCGGAGATCTTCCCGCGGCTGGACCTGGATGCCGCGGCGGCCTGGGCCGGCCTGCGGCCCGCCACGCCGGGCAGCAAGCCCATCATCGGACCCTGCCGGTCGGCGCCCAACCTGTGGCTGAACCTGGGCCAGGGCGCGCTGGGCTTCACCCTGGCCTGCGGCAGCGCTGCCTTGCTGACGGCGCAGATGGCGGGCGTGCCCACGCCTATCGACGCGTCGCCTTTCCTGCCGCGCTGAGGCGGGGGCGGGGAGCCGCCGGCGTGTCCCGGAGCGGGCCCGGACTCGTTTCGAACCCGGGGCCCGAGGGCAAGCGTCGGCGGCGGTTGGCCCTACTGCGAACTGCATACCGCACATAGCGCGCGCGGTGGTCGATGTGCGCTGCTTAAGGTCGGTGGCTTGAGCGCGGTGGGATTAACTCAACCGTGCGCGTCCGCGCGCCGCAACGTGCTGATCGGTGCTCCCCGATCAGCGCTGCTTCTGCATGTTCTTGTTCTGCATGTCGCCGCTGCCGTGGGACCCCTGGCCCTGGCTGCCCGAGGGGCGTTGCTGGCCGGGCTGTTGTTGCTGTCCGGAACGGTTCTGCTGTTGTTGTTGCGGCGAGCGCTGCGCGTTCTGGTTCTGCTGCTGACCGTGCTGGCCTTGCTGGCCCTGTTGGCCATGCTGTCCTTGCTGGTCTTGCTGCTTCTGGCCGTGTTGCCCTTGCTGGTCCTGCTGCTTCTGGCCCTGCTGGTTCTGCTGATTCGATTGCTGGCTCATCATCGGCTCCTGTGCTGGATAGGACCGCCAGGATGGCGGGGGCCGCGCGGATGAATTCCGCGTGGTCCTCCGGGAGGCAGCAAGCCTTATGCCCCCGCGCCGCGTCATGCTCTGCCTGCATGTAACGCCGGGCCGTCGCCGGCCACGCGCGCCGTTCAATGGAAGTCGCGGCTGCGCGTGTTCAGCGTGCCCAGCAATGGCGTGAGGTCCACCAGGCGGCGCGCGATCAGGTGCCGCACCTGGTTGACGTTCTGCCATACGCCGTAGATGCCCAGCAGCGACGCGCCCAGCAGTTCCTTGCGCTGGCTTTCGATCAGCTCCGGCCGCACGACGGCATTGACCGCGCCGGTCTCGTCCTCGATGGTGACGAAGATGGTGCCCTTGGCGGTGCCGGGCCGCTGGCGCACGGTGACGATGCCGCAGGCGCGCGCCAGGCGGCGGTCGGGATAGGTATGCAGGACTTGCGCGGTCTCGAAGCGGCGCGCGCGCAGGGTTTCGCGCAGGAGCGCCAGCGGATGGCGATTCAAGGTCAGGCCCAATGCGCGGTAGTCCTCGACGATGGTCTGGCCTTCGTTGGGCGGCGGCAGGTCCGGCATGGCGTCCTCGACGATGGCGGCATCGCGCAGCAGGCCGCGCGCGGGCGCGCCGGCGGCCGCGGCCCAGCGCGCCTGGCGCCGATGGCCGGCGAGGGTGCGCAAGGCATCGCCGGCGGCCAGCGCGTCCAGTTCGTGGCGGTTCAGGTCGGCGCGCCGCGCCAGGTCGTCGCTGTCGCGAAAGGGCGCGGCCGCGCGCGCCATGCGGATGCGATCGGCCGCCGCTTCCGACATGCCCTTGATGCGGTTCAGGCCCAGGCGCACGGCGGGTCGCGGCTCGGGGCCGGGCGCCGGCGCGTGCCGCGCGTACATCCCGCCGCCTCCCGCAATGCCCGCGCCCGTATCCCCCGCGGCGTGGACCAGCGCGCATTCGACCAGCGTGCATTCCCAATCGCTGTGCATCACGTCGGGCGGCAGCACGCGCACGCCATGGCGGCGCGCATCCTGCACCAGTTGCGCCGGCGCATAGAACCCCATGGGCTGTGAGTTCAGCAGCGCGGCCAGGAAGGCCTCGGGCTCATGGCGCTTGAGCCAGGAACTGATATAGGCCAGCAAGGCGAAGCTGGCGGCGTGGCTTTCCGGGAAACCGTATTCGCCGAAGCCCTCGACCTGGCGGAAGATGGCCTCGGCGAAGTCCTTGGTGTAGCCGTGCGCCAGCAGGCCGCCGATCAGTTTGACGCGGAATTTGTCGACGCCGCCCTTGCGCCGCCAGGACGCCATGGAGCGGCGCAATTCGTCGGCCTCGCCGCCGCTGAAGCCGGCCGCCACCATGGCGATCTGCATGACCTGCTCCTGGAAAATGGGCACGCCCAAGGTGCGTTCCAGCACGGCTTCGACCTGCTTGCTGGGATACGTGATGTCCTCCAGTCCCTGCCGGCGGCGCAGATAGGGATGCACCATGCCGCCCTGGATGGGGCCGGGCCGCACGATGGCCACTTCGACGACCAGGTCGTAGTACGTTCTAGGCTTCAGGCGCGGCAGCATGGTCATCTGCGCGCGCGACTCGATCTGGAAGACGCCGATGGTGTCGGCGTCGCTGATCATCTGGTAGGTGGCCTCGTCGCCCCGGGGCACGTCCTGCATGGCGAAGGGGCGGCCCCGGCGCATGCCGGCGAAGGCCAGGGCGCGGCGGATCACCGACAGCATGCCCAGCGCCAGCACGTCCACCTTGAGCAGCCGCATGGCGTCCAGGTCGTCCTTGTCCCACTGCACCACGCTGCGGTCGGGCATGGCGGCGTTCTCGATCGGCACCAGGCGCGACAGCTTGCCGCGGGCGATGACGAAGCCGCCCGGATGCTGCGACAGGTGGCGGGGAAAGCCCAGCAGTTGCGTGGCCAGCGCGGCCCATTGCCGCGCCACCGCCGATTCGGGGTCCAGCCCGCAGGCGCCGAAGCCTTCCAGCAGCGCGCGGCGGTCGTCCCACCATTGATGGGCCTTGGCCACGGCGTCGATGACGGCGGGATCCACGCCCAGCGCCTTGCCGGTGTCGCGCAGCACGCTGCGCGGGCGGTAGGTGATGACCACGGCGGTCAGGGCGGCGCGCGGCCGGCCGTATTTGCCGTAGATGTACTGGATGATCTCTTCACGGCGCTGGTGCTCGAAGTCGACGTCGATGTCCGGCGGCTCGTTGCGTTCCTTGCTGATGAAGCGCTCGAACAGGCTGTTGCCGCTGACCGGATCGACCTCGGTGATGCCCAGGCAATAGCAGACCGCCGAGTTGGCGGCCGAGCCGCGGCCCTGGCACAGGATGTTTTGCTCGCGCGCGTACAGCACGATGTCGTAGACCGTCAGGAAATACGCCTCGTAGCCCAATTCCTGGATCAGCGCCAATTCCTTTTCGATCTGCGCGGCCACCGCCGGCGGCGTATGGGCGCCGAAGCGGCGCCGCGCGCCCAGCCAGGTCTGCTCGCGCAGGTAGCTGGCCGGCGTGGCGCCCTTGGGCACGATTTCATCGGGGTATTCGTAGCGCAGTTCTTCGAGGTTGAACGTGCAGCGGCGCGCGATATAGAGGGCCTGGCGCAGGGCCGCGGCGGGATACAGCGCGCCCAGGCGCAGGCGCGAACGCAGATGCCGTTCGGCATTGGCCGCCAGGGCGTAGCCGCATTCGCGCACGGGCTTGCCCAGGCGGATGGCGGCCAGCGTGTCGTGCAGCGGCTTGCGCGATCTCAGGTGCATTTCGGCCTGGCCCAGGGCGGTCACCGGCAGGCCGCTGGCCCGCGCCGCCGCCTCGACGTGCGCGCGGTGCAGATCGTCGCGGTCGTTGTGCTGCAAGGCCAGCCCCAGCCACGCGCGGCCGGGGAAAAGCGCCGCCAGCCAGCGCGCCTGGCGGGACAGCACGTCCGCGCTCGCGCCATGTTCCGGCGCCAGGATGGCCAGGCAATCGGGCATGCCGCGCAAATGCGCATGGCCGGCGGCGGGCGTTTCGAGATCGGCGGGCGCCAGCATGTAGCTGCCTTTCCTGGCTGCGCGCGTGCGCGCCAGCGTGATCAGTTCCGCCAGGTTGCCGTAGCCTTCGCGCGTCTGCGCCAGCAGCACGATGCGCGGCGGCGGATCGTCCACGGCCGCGATGCCCGACGCCAGGGTGAAGCTGCTGCCGATGACCAGGCGCAGCTTGCTGGCCTTGGCCTGCACGTGCGCGCGCACCACGCCGGCCAATGAGCATTCGTCGGTCAGGGCCAGCGCTTCGTAGCCCAGTTCGGCGGCGCGCTCGACCAGCTCCTCCGGATGCGAGGCGCCGCGCAGGAAGGAAAAATTCGACAGGCAGCACAGTTCCGCGTAGCCGGGCAGGGACGGCGCGGCCACGCCCTCGCCATCGACATCGCCGTCGTCGTCGGCATGGCGGTCGTCGTCGTCTTCTTCCAATATCTGCATGATGGATTACCGGGGTGGTCCGCGCAGCCAGGGCTAGGCGTACAAACCGTGCAGGAACCAGCGGCCGTCCCGCGCGTCGCGTTCGCGATAGATCCAGTAGCGGGCGCCTTCCGCGTCCTCGGCGACGAAGTAGTCGCGCAAGGCCAGGCCTTCGTCCCACCAGCCGCTTTCGATGCGTTCCGGGCCGCGCACCAGCGTCAGGGGCGAGCCGTGGAACGGCCGTTGGTCGCGGATCCGCAGGACTTGCGGCGGATCGAGCAGCCAGTAGGGGCGGTCCAGGACGGGAGCCGGCGCGATGGCGGACGGCGCGTCGTGGGCCTGGCGCCAGCGGTTGGCGGCCTCCGGGCGATGGTCGGCGGCGGGACAGGGCACGCGCACGCGCTCGCGGCCCAGCCGCGCGGCCAGCAGGTCCAGCAGGCGCGCCTGGTCGCCGGCCTGTTGCGCGGGATCGGGGAACAGGGTGGTGTTGGCGCCCGGCCGCGGCACGGTGTCGGGTGCGTCCAGCACCACCGCGATCACGGGGGCGGCCAGCGTCAGGCGGGCCAGGCGTTCGCACAGCAGGGCTTGCAGGTGGCCGGCCTGCCAGGCGGGCTCGGCCAGGGCCAGGTCCAGCGGCGTGGGCGGCCGCGCGTGGCGGCCGCGCTCGTGCTCCAGCTCCAGCCGCAGGCGGGGCACCGCCAGTTGGCGCGCGGCCAGCCAGCCGCACAGCGGTTCGAGCAGGCGGCGGGTCACCGCCAGCACGGCGTCGGTGTGCTCTATGCGTTCGATCAGCTCATGGCGGCGGCGGAAGCGCGGCGGCGCCGCCAGCCAGGCGTGGGCCTGGGGCGCCTGGCCATAGGCGCGGTCCAGGGCCAGCGTCAGGGCCGGGCCGCAGCGCCGTTGCAAGCCGGCGCGCGGCAAGGCGCGCAGGTGCCGCAGCGTGGCGCAGCCTATGCCTCCCAGCCAGTCCTGGTAGGGCTGGGCCTGCGGCAGCAGGCCGCAGGGCAGGGCGTCCAGCCGCCGGGCCAGCGCCGCCAGGCGGATGACCCGGCGGCGGCGCATGTGGCCCTGCGCCAGCAGCCAGGCGCCGCCGGCGGTGGGCGCCATCGACCACACGGCCTGCAGCGCCTGGCTGGCGACGGTGGCGCGGGCGCGGCGCAGCAGGCGGCGCGGGCCGCCGAAGGCGCGCAGGCTGGCGCCCACGTTCAGCAGGATGGTGTCGGCCTCGGCCAGCGCGACTTCCGGCGTGTATTGCAGCAAGGCCAGGGCGGTGGCCTGCCGCGCGTCTTCCTCGGCGGCGGGGTCGCGTTCCAGCATGATGACTTGCGGCGCGATGGCCGTGACGCCGCCGCGCCGCAGCCCCGGCTGGATGCCGAGGTCCGCGGCGGCGGTCGTCAGGGCCAGGACGCGATCCTGCTGCATGACCGCGCAAGCCGTGCTTTCAAGTGGCCAGGGCGGACGCAGTGCGTCCAGCGCCAGCCTGGGCAGGGATACGGCGATCCAGAGCGTAAGGGGCATGCGTAGGCGAAAGGCGGGGCGCCAGGGGCGTGTCCAGCGCGATGAACAAGGGTTGGGCGCAGACCGGGCCGCGCCGTTTGAGCAGGTCGACGGCCAGGCCGCCGCTGACGGCGCGCAGCGCCAGCCGCAAGGGCGCCGGCGAGGCCTGTTCGGCGTCGCGCGCCGGCCGCAGGGCGAACAGCAGCGTGCCGCTGCCCTGGGCGGCCAGATGCAGGCGCCGCAGGCTGGCGTTGCGCACCCGCGGCAGCCAGCACAGCAGGGCGGCGCAACTGCCGTTTTTCAGGATCTGTTCGGCGGCCCACAGGGCGTCGGTTTCGCGCGCCGGGTCTATCCACCACAAGCGGTTGGGGTCCAGGCCCGCGCCGCGCCAGGCCGCGATATGCGGGACGCAGGGCGGTTGCACCAGGGCGATCGGGCCAGCCGCCGGCAGCGCGGCCAGGGCGGGTTGGAGCAGTCGCAGCTCGCCTATCCCCGGACGCGCCAGCAGGAGTTCGGTCAGGGCCCCGGTGGGCCAGCCGCCGTCCGGCAGTTCGCGCGTCAACTGGGGATGGCCGGTGCGCACCGCCGCCCGCGTGCCGCGCGCGAGCTGCGTCCCGCGCCACAAGGCGGGGTGGATGCGCTCGGGGGCGAGGGTGGCGGGGGAGGACATGACGCGGGCGGAGAAAGCGTTTTATCGGGGGACCATGAAGGGCGTTATTCCGGCGCCCGCGGATCGTCGGGGAACGCGGGCATAAAAAAATAATGAACTGGATAAATATACAGCATAAAATCGGGCTCTCGCGCCGCCCCGCGACGGAATAAAAAGGGGGCGGACACCGGCCGTCATCCCTGGACTTATCAACATCTTCTGTGGACAAGTCTAGGGATAGGTTTTTGGAAAATCTTAAAAGCCCTTGTAAATCAATGGGCTGGATAAATTGCGCCGGATCTGCCCGTATTTACCCTGATATAGGGCGCGGCGTTTTTGTCAAGGGCGTCCGGCGAAATGTTTCTCTGTTTCTTCAGCCGCGTTCCGCCAGCGCGGCGTGGGCGGCCTGCCGCTCGTCGGCCGTCAGCGGCGTGAGTTCCCGGAACTCCCCGGCCACCCATGCCGCCATGGGCACGCCGTCGCGCAGCAGGATGCGGTTGCCGGCCACGCTGGGAATCTTTTCGCCGGGCAGCAGGGTGCCGCAGAGGTTCAAGGGATCGACGGCGGACACGGCGATCCAGGCGCCGTCGCCCTCCTGCCTGCGTAGTCCGCGCAGGACGGGAATGGCCTCGGGCAGGGCGAATTGCTCGCCGGCCAGGCCCGCCACGAAGCGCCCGCCGCGGATCTCGCCGCGGGCTTCCATCCGATGCAGGACGGGCAGCAGGTCGCGCCACGGCGGCAGCCAGCCGGCCTCGCGATCCAGCAGGCGCCAGAACACCACGCCGTAGCGGCGCAGCAAGACGCGCGCGAGATGCTCCAGTTGCGCCGGATCGCGGGCGGGGGTGCGTCCTTGTCCTTGTCCATGTACGGCCGCGCCTGTCGCCGCCGAGGCCGCTGCGATGGCAGGATGCGTTCCGGCCGCATCGGTCGCGACCGGCGCGCGGCGGACGACGGCCCAGCGGCCGGCCTGGTCCAGGCCGGGCGGGGGCGCGCCGCCGCGCCGGCGCCGGCCGCCGGTGGGCGCGCGCCGCGACGCCGGCAGCAGCAAGGCGCGCAGGCCGTCGTAGCTGTCCGCCGTGGCCAGGCCGGCGGCCACCAGTTCGACCAGGGCGTTTTCCAGCTCCACCGGCAGCAAGCGGGTGGCGCCCAGCAATTCATCGAAGAACATCGCGCCTTCGCCCCGCAGCGCATCGTGGACGTCGCGGGCGCGCGCCGACAGCGTGTCCGGATCGGCCGGCTTGCCCAGGGTTTGCCAGGTCTCCAGTTGGCGGCGCGGCAGCAGCACGATGGGCGTGGCCCGCACCGTGGCGACGGCGCCGCGGGCCGGACCCGGCATGCGCAGCCAGGCCAGGCGGCCGGCGCGCACCAGGTCGTCCAGCCAGGCGGGCTGGTAGCCGGCGACGCGGGCCGGCAGCAGGTCGCGCTCCCAGGCGCCGGCCGCGGCTTCATAGCCTTCCAACTGATCCAGGACTTCGCCCAGCGCCGCCGCTCCCTGGCCGCGCGTGGCCGGCGCCAGCCGCTGCCAATGGCACAGGAAGCGCATGAAGTCCTGGCGCGTCACCGGCTCGATTTCACGCCGCAGATGGGCGATGGTGAGGCGGTGGATGCGCGCCAGCAGATGCCGCTCGCACCACTGTTCCGCCGGGGCCGCCGGTGTGTAGCGGCCGCGCAGCACCACGCCTTCCTGCTCCAGCCGGGCCAGCGCGGCGGCGCCGTCGGCGGCCGGCAGGGACAGGGGCGCGGCGATCTCTTCCAGCGTGCGCGGGCCGCTGCCGGACAGGCGCGCGCGCAACAGCTCGACGACGGCGTCCTCGCGCCGCCAGTCTTCCGCGGCGGGGGCCAGTTGCGGCTCGCAGGCGGCGTCGGGATAGACCGCCAGCAGGCAGGGCAGGCGCTCCAGCGCCGTCCACAGACGCGCGCCATCCGGCAGCACCAGTTGCGCGGCGCGGCCGGACCGCGCCAGCGTGCGCAGCCGGGGGCGCCAGTCATCGCCGGCGCCGTCTTCATCCGCGGCGCCCGCGTCCGTCCGCGCCCGGCCATCGTCGTCGCCGGCCGGCACGCCGAGCCCGGCCGCTTCGTCGGCGGTCACGCAGCCCAGCGTCATCAACGCCTCGTGCGCCTCGTCCGCGTTGCGCACCCGCGGCCAGGCTTGCGCGGCCACGTCCGCGATGGCCGCCGGATCCAGCGCGCCCAGGTCGTCGTTGCTGGCGGGGTCGGACCAGCGCCGCGCCTGCACCGCGCGCGTGCGTCTTTCCTCCAGCGGCGCGTCGTCCAGGAAGGCATAGGGGTTGGCGTTGAGGATTTCCATCGCCAGCGGCGAGGGCGCCGGCAGGTCGCGCGCGAGCAGGGTGACGCCGCCCTGCTCGATGCGCCGCAGGACGGCCAGCCAGCCGGCGCAGTCCATGGCCTCGTTCAGGCAATCGTCCAGCGTCTGCGCCACCAGCGGGTGGTCCGGCAGTTCGCGCTCGCCGGCGATGTTCTCCAGGCAGGCCGCCTGGTCGGGAAAGACCGACGCCAGCAGGTCCTCGCTGCGCATGCGCAGCAGTTGCGGCGCCAGCTTGCGGCCGCCGCTGTAGCGGGGAATCGCCAGCGCGGTGGTGGCGTTCCAGCGCCAGCGCGCGTTGAACAGCGGGGCGTCCAGCACGGCCTGCACCAGCACGTCGCGCGCCGTCGCCGCGCGCAGGTAGCGCCAGACCTCGTCCAGCGGAAAGCTGTGGCTGGTGGACAGCGACAGCACGATGGCGTCCTCGGTGGCGGCGGCCTGCAGTTCGAAATTGAAGGTGCGGCAGAAACGCTTGCGCAAGGCCAGGCCCCAGGCCCGGTTGATGCGGCTGCCGAAGGGCGCGTGCAGCACCAGTTGCATGCCGCCCGATTCATCGAAGAAACGCTCCATCACCAGCACGTCGCGGGTCGGCAGGGCGCCCAGCGAGGCGCGGGCGCGCGCCAGGTACTCGACGATCTGGCGCGCCGCGCCGGCGGCGATGCCGGTCGCGCCGCACAGGTCGTCGATGGCGCCTTGCAGGGCGTCGTCCGGCGCCCGCCCCGCCATGGACCGCAGCGCGGCGTCGACCCGCGCGCGCAGCCGCGCCACCGCCTGCGACAGTTCGTCGCTGCGGCCCGGCGCTTCGCCCAGCCAGAACGGAATGTTCGGCGCCATGCCGTGCGCATCCTCGACGCGCACGCGCCCGGACTCGATGCGCAGGATGCGATAGGCGGTATTGCCTAGCTGGAACACGTCGCCCGCCAGGCTCTCGACGGCGAAGTCCTCGTTGACGGTGCCGATCTGCTGGCCTTGCGGTTCGAGCAGCACGGCGTAGTCGGCGTTGTCGGGGATGGTCCCGCCCGAGGTCACCGCGGTCAACTGGCTGCCGCGCCGCCCGCGCACCGTGCCGCTGACCGTGTCGCGATGCAGGTAGGCGCCGCGCACGCCGTGGCGGCCGGTATAGCCCTGCGCGAGCATGCGCAGCACCGCGTCGTAGCGGTCGCGGGGCAGATCCGCATAGGGCTCGGCCCGCCGCAGCAAGGCGTACAGCGCGTCTTCGGACCATTCCTGGTTGGAGACCTCGGCCACGATCTGCTGGGCCAGCACGTCCAGCGGCGCCCGCGGCACGTGCAGGGTGTCCAGCTCTCCGCGCCGCACGCTGTCCAGCAGCGCGGCGCATTCGATCAGGTCGTCGCGCGAAGTCGGAAACAGCCGGCCTTTGGAAATCCCGCCCACCTGGTGGCCGGCGCGGCCCACGCGTTGCAGCAGGGCGGCGATGGCGCGCGGCGAGCCCACCTGGCACACCAGCTCGACCTCGCCGATATCGATGCCCAGTTCCAGCGACGCGGTCGCCACCAGCACCTTCAAGGCGCCGCGCTTCAGGCGCTGTTCGGTGTCCAGCCGGGCTTCCTTGGCCAGGCTGCCGTGATGGGCCGCCACCGCGTCCGCGCCCAGGCGCTCGGCCAGGTGGCGCGCGGCGCGCTCCGCCATGCGCCGCGTGTTGACGAAGACCAGCGTGGTGCGATGCGCGGCGGCCAGTTCCGCCATGCGGTCGTAGACCCGATCCCAGACGTCGTTGGCCATGACGGCTTCCAGCGGCACCGGCGGGATTTCCAGCGCCAGGTCGCGGGCGCGGCCATGGCCGATATCGACGATGGCGCAGTCGGCGGCCGTGCCGTCGGCGTTGCGGCCGACCAGGAAGCGGGCCACCGCCTCCAGCGGCTTCTGCGTGGCGGACAGGCCGATGCGCACCGGCGGCCGCGCGCACAGGGCGTCGAGCCGGGCCAGGCTCAGCGCCAGGTGGCTGCCGCGCTTGCCGCCGGCCACCGCGTGGATTTCATCGACGATGACCGAACGCACGCCGGCCAGCATGGCGCGGCCGCCGGCCGACCCCAGCAGCACGTACAGCGATTCCGGCGTGGTGACCAGGATGTGCGGCGGCTGGCGCCGCATGGCCTGGCGTTCCTTCTGCGGCGTATCGCCGGTGCGCACGGCGCTGCGGATGGCGGGCGCCGGCAGGCCCCGCGCGGCGAGTTCCTCGGCGATCCCCGCCAGCGGCGCCTGCAGGTTGACGCGGATATCGTTGGACAGCGCTTTCAGCGGCGAGACGTAGAGCACCAGCGTGGCGTCGGGCAGCTCGCCGCCGGCGGCCAGGCCCATGCGCACCAGTTCGTCGATGGCGGCCAGGAAGGCGGTCAGCGTCTTGCCCGACCCCGTCGGCGCCGCCACCAGCGTGGGACGCCCGGCATGGATCAGGGGCCACGCGCGCTGCTGAGCAGGCGTGGGGGCGTCGTAGCTGCGGTGGAACCAGGCCGCGACGGCCGGATGGAACAGCGCGTCCAGCACGTCGGCCTTGGCGGGGAGGGAGGTCATGTCCTCTTATATCGGGGCGATTTCGAACACGTCAATGCCGGGCGGGTATCATCCTTCCCATGAAGACCACCCTGGACGAAATGCAGACCTTCATCGCGGTCGTCGACGCCGGCTCCATTACGGCGGCGGCCGATCGTCTGGGGCAAACGGTGTCGGCCGTCAGCCGGACGCTGGGGCGCCTGGAGCAGAAGCTGGAGACCACGCTGCTGCACCGGACCACGCGGCGCCTGGCCTTGACCGAGGAAGGGCAGCTATTGCTGGGCGAGGCGCGCCGCGTGGTCGAATCGGTCGAGGCCATCGAGGAGCAGATGGCCTTGCGGCGCCAGCAGCCGGCCGGCCTGCTGCGCGTGAACGCCGCGTCTCCCTTCATGCTGCACGTCATCGTGCCGCTGGTCGGCGAGTTCCGCCGGCAATACCCGCAGATCGAACTCGCCTTGCAATCCAACGATCGCATCGTCGACCTGCTCGAACAGCGTACCGACGTCGCCATCCGCATCGGCGTCCTGCGCGACTCGACGCTGCACGCGCGCCCGCTGGGCAGCAACGCGCTGCGCATCCTGGCCAGCCCGGCCTATCTGGCGCAACGCGGCAAGCCGCGCAGCGCGGAGGACCTGGCGCGCCACAGCCTGCTGGGCTTCACCGAGCCGGACACGCTGAACCACTGGCCCCTGCGCCACGCCCTGGGCGACAGCCTGCATATCCGTCCGCAGGTGGCGGCTTCCAGCGGGGAGACGCTGCGCCACCTGGCGCTGGCCGGCGAGGGGCTGGTCTGCCTGGCCGATTTCATGTCGCACGAGGACCGCCGCCGCGGCGACCTGGTACAGGTGCTGGCGCGGGACACCGTCGACGTCCGCCAACCCATCCATGCCGTCTACTATCGCAACACGCCGCTTGCCGCGCGCATCGCCTGCTTCCTGGACTACGTGGCGGAGCGCCTGGGCGGCGCCGGCAAGGCCAGCCGGGCCGCGTAGCGGCGCAAGCCGTGCGGCGTGGGGCTTTTTTGCAGTGCAGCAACTGTAGCGTATCCTTCCGATTCACGGCCACACGCTTCTTCAGGCGCGCGGCCGCCATTGCATCAAGGAATCCGTATCATGAGCGACCAACCCTCCGCGTCTTCCCCTCCAACCACCGTATCCGGCGCGGCCGGCCGCCCTCGCGTGGTCGTCGTGGGCGGCGGCTTCGGCGGCCTGGAGGCCATCAACCGCCTGAAGGGCGCGGACGTCGACATCACCCTCATCGACCAGCGCAACCACCACCTGTTCCAGCCCTTGCTCTACCAGGTCGCCACCGCCTCGCTGGCGACCTCGGAGATCGCCTGGCCCATCCGCTACCTGCTGCGCGACCGCCCCGAAGTCAGCACCCTGCTGGCGACGGTCAGCGGCGTCGACACCGGGGCGCGCGAGGTCCTGCTGGAAGACGGCGCCAGGGTGCCCTATGACTTCCTGGTGCTGGCGACCGGCGCGCGCCACGCCTATTTCGGCCATGACGACTGGATGCCGCACGCCCCCGGCCTGAAGACCCTGGAGGACGCCACCATGATCCGGCGCCGCATCCTGCTGGCCTTCGAGCACGCCGAACGGGAAACCGATCCGCGCCGCCAGGCCGCGCTGCTGACCTTCGTGGTCATCGGCGGCGGACCCACCGGCGTCGAACTGGCCGGCACCATCGCCGAGATGGCGCACGTCACGTTGCCGCCGGATTTCCGCCGCATCGATACGCGCCGCGCGCGCGTGCTGCTGATCGAAGGCGGACAGCGCCTGCTGAGCGCCTTCGACCCGTCCCTGTCAGCCTACGCCAAGCAGGCGCTGGAAAAACTCGGCGTCGAGGTGATGCTGGGTCAGTCGGTGTCCGAATGCTCGGCGCAAGGCGTGGTCTTCGGCGGCACGCGGCTGGAGGCCGACACGGTGCTGTGGGGCGCGGGCGTGCGCGCCTCGCCGGCGGCGGAGTGGCTGGGCGCGAACGCCGACCGCGCCGGCCGCGTGCTGGTCGAGCCGGACCTCACCGTGCCGGGCCACCCGGAAATCTACGCGGTGGGCGACACCGTCAGCATCGCCGGGCCGGACGGCGCGCCGGTGCCCGGCATCGCGCCGGCGGCCAAGCAGCAGGGGCGCTACGTGGGCGGGGCCATCAAGGCGCGGCTGCGCGGCGAGCCGTCCCCGGGGCCGTTCCGCTACAAGCACAGCGGCAACCTGGCGACCATAGGCAAGCGCAAGGCCGTGATCGATTTCGGCCGCATCAAGCTGCGCGGGCCGCTGGCGTGGTGGATCTGGGGCATCGCCCACATCTACTTCCTGATCGGCATGCGCAACCGCCTGAGCGTGGCGCTGAGCTGGCTATGGATACACACGCGCGGCCAGCGCAGCGCGCGCCTCATCACCCAGGGAAAATAGCCGCGCGCCGCATTGCCCGGAGAAAATGAATCATCGCAGGCGTAAAACCCCGCCGCCCGCCGCGGACGGGGGTTTTCCCTGTATGAAAGCCAGTCGCAAGTTACGAGTCTCACAATTGGGTCCGGCATGGTCGGCAGCGATTTCGATCCTTTCACCGGCCTTAAACCTGGCCGTCGAAACCGTCAGGCCATGAATGACAAAAATTCTGGAGACTCACAATGCGAGCATGGTTCCGTTATTCCTCCGTCGCGGGCGCACTGGTGGCCGCGCTGGCCGTATCGGCCGGCGCCCACGCCGCTTCCAAGATCACCATCATGGTGGGCGGCATCGACAAGATCATCTACCTGCCGCCCAAGCTGACCGAGAATCTCGGCTACTTCAAGGACGAAGGGCTGGACGTCGAACTGCAATCGCAGCAGGCCGGCGTCAACGCCGAGAACCAGTTGGTGGCGGGCGCCGTCGAGGCGGTGGTCGGCTACTACGACCACTCCATCGACCTGCAAAGCAAGGGCAAGGAAATCAAGTCCATCGTGCAGTTCGGCCTGGTGCCCGGCGCCATGATGATGGTGCGCAGCGATGAAGCCGGCACCATCAAGAGCTTCGCCGACATCAAGGGCAAGACCATAGGCGTCACCGGCCTGGGCTCCTCGTCCAGCTTCCTGGCGCAATACCTGGCCCTGAAGGGCGGCCATCCCAGCGGCGACTACACCATGCTGCCGGTGGGCGCGGGCAGCACCCTGATCGCGGCCATGAAGCAGAAGCGCATCGACGTCGCCTGGACCACCGAGCCGACCACTTCGCAACTGCTGTCCACCGGCGAGGCCAAGCCCATCGTCGACCTGGTCACGGCCGACGGCACCCGCCAGGCGCTGGACGGCCTGTACCCGGCGGCCAGCCTGTACGTGCGCAGCGACTGGGCGGCGTCCCACAAGGACGAAGCCGCCAAGCTGGCGAAGGCCTTCGTGCGCACCCTGCATTTCATCCAGACGCACACGCCCGAGGAGATCGCCGACAAGATGCCCACCGATTACTACGGCGGCAACAAGGCGCTCTACGTGCAGGCCATGAAGGCGTCCATCCCCATGTTCTCGCCCGACGGCCGCATGCCCCAGGGCGGCCCCGAGACGGCCCTGAAGGTGCTGCAGGCCTTCAGTCCCAACCTGAAGGGCAAGACCATCGACCTGTCGCGTACCTACACCAACGAGTTCGTCGACCAGGTCAAGTGACATGACCGTCGCCGACACCCATAGCAGTAGCAGCAAGGCCGATGGCGGCAAGGGCGCGGACGTGCCGGCCATCGAGCTGGACCACGTCTCCATCCGCTTCATCTCGCCGGACGGCAAGGCCACCGTGGCCTTGCGCGACTTTTCCATGCAGGTCCGCCACGGCGAATTCGTCGCCGTGGTCGGTCCGACGGGCTGCGGCAAGTCCACCACGCTGGGCCTGATCACCGGCTTGATCAAGCCCACGCTGGGCACGGTGCGGGTCATGGGCAAGGAGGTGCGCGACACCGACCCGCGCATCGGCTTCGTGTTCCAGAGCGACGCCGTCTTTCCCTGGCGCAGCGTGATCGACAACGTGGCCGCCGGCCCCTTGTTCCGCGGCATGGCGCGCAAGGAGGCGATGGAGCTGGCGCAGGATTGGCTGGCCCGCGTGGGGCTGGATAAATTCGGCCAGCACTATCCGCACCAGTTGTCGGGCGGCATGCGCAAGCGCGTGTCGCTGGCGCAGACCTTCATCAACAAGCCCGAGATCCTGCTCATGGACGAGCCCTTTTCGGCGCTCGACATGCAGACGCGCACGCTGATGCAGGGCGAGCTGCTGGACCTGTGGTCCCGGCAGTCGGGGTCGGTGGTGTTCGTCACGCACGACCTGGAGGAGGCCATCGCCCTGGCCGACCGGGTCTTCGTGCTGACGGCGCGGCCGGCCACGCTCAAGCAGGTCTACGACATCGACCTGCCGCGCCCGCGCGTCATGGAAGAGGTGCGCTACCAGCCGCAATTCATCGAGCTGTCGCGCCAGATCTGGGCCGATCTGCGCGAAGAGGTGCACATCGGCTGAACGCCGTGCGCACGTGGTATCCAAGCCGAGAGAGATAGTCATGTCAACGATAAGCAATCCACCCGGCGCCGCGGCCAGCGGCGCGTCGGGATCCGCCGGGCACGAGATGCTGTCGGCCGCCGCGCTGAGCCGCGAGGAAGAAGCGGCGCGCGGCCGCATGCGGGCGCGCCATGCGCTGGTCGTCGGCCTGCGCATCCTGTTTCTGGTGGTGATCCTGGGAGGCTGGGAGATCGGCGCGCGCCGCGGCTGGATCGATCCCTTTTTCTATTCGCAGCCCTCGGCGATCTACGAGCAACTGGTCACCTGGTTCCGCGAGGGCACGGCCCAGGGTTCGCTGTGGCTGCAAGTGTGGATCACGTTGGAGGAAACCCTGCTGGGCTTTGTCATCGGCGCCGTCGGCGGCGTGATCTGCGGCATCGTCCTGGGCCGCAACCGGCTGCTGGCCGACGTCTTCAGCCTGTACATCAAGATCGCCAATTCCATTCCCCGCGTGGTGCTGGGCTCGATCTTCGTGATCGCGCTGGGCCTGGGCATGGCTTCCAAGGTGGCCCTGGCGGTGGTGATGGTGTTCTTCGTGGTGTTCGGCAACGCCTTCCAGGGCGTGCGCGAGGCCGACCGCTACATGATCGCCAACGCCAAGATCCTGGGCGCGTCGCCGCGGCAGATCACCACGTCGGTGGTCATACCCTCGGCCATGAGCTGGATTCTCGCCAGCCTGCACGTCAGCTTCGGCTTCGCGCTGGTGGGCGCCGTGGTGGGCGAGTTCCTGGGCGCCAAGCAGGGGATAGGCCTGCTGATCTCCTCCGCCCAGGGATCGTTCAACGCCAGCGGCGTGTTCGCCGCCATGATCGTGCTGGCGGTGGTGGCGCTGGCGGTGGACTACATCCTCACCACCTGCGAAACGCGCCTGTTGAAATGGCGTCCCCAGCAGTTCTGACCGGCGCGCGCGGCCGGCGGTCCTGACGCGACCGCCGCCGCCCGCTTCAACCGGATGCCAGGACGCCGGTCCGCCAGCGCGTCAGCTTGACGATGCAGGCCGCTTCCATATCGCCCGCGCCGCTGCCGCCCATGGCCGCGGCGCCTTGCCGCTTGCACTCGGCCTCGCGGAACTTGAGGAAGGCTTTCTGGGCTTCCTTCAGCGTCGACACCGCCTTGGGCGTGCCGGCGGAATGAATCTCGCGCAGGTTTTTCTCGACTTCCGCATAGGCGTCGCGCATCTGCCTGTCGGCGGTGTGCCGCGCGTCGTTGAGACAACGGGCGAGGGCGGTGCGGGGCTGGTCGCCCACCGTGTTCTCGCATTCATTGAGCGGATCGGGAATCACCGGCCCGGGGCCGGTGACGACCATGCCGCCGGCGCGCGCCGGCACGGTTTCCGCGATGGAGGCGGCGGCGATGAGGGCCGCCAGCGCCGCGCTGCCGATCAGCAGCCAGACGGGGCTTGGGGAGGGGAAGCGGTAGGCCATGGTACTCCTGCTCGGTGTGGGGGCGCGGGAGGGAGTGGGCGCCCCGACATTGTAAGTAGAGACGGCCGGAACGGCGTTCCGCGGGCGCGCGTCGAGCAGGGAATCAAAAGCTTTTTTACGTTGATGCGGGTTTTATGAGGGGACAGCGAGGGTTTCCCCAGAGAAAACCCGCTTTCTCCTTTATCGCTTTCTCCTTTATCGCCGTCTCCTTCGTTTCCTCGGCCACGCTTGCCATGGCCCGGCCCCCTCGAACCCGGGGGCCGCCTTGCCCCTCAACGGCAAGTCCCCAGCAGATCCACCAGTTCCTCCGTCGGCATGACGTCCGCGTATTTGCTCGCCATGTCGAACAGGTTCACCGCATGCGAAACCTGGGACCGGTCATAGACGGCGTCCTGCGGAACGACCACCTTGTAGTTCAGCGCGCATGCGTCGACGACCGTGGCTCTCACGCATCCGCTGGTGGTGCAGCCCGTCACCACCACGGTGTCGACGCCCAGGCCGATCAGATAGCTGGCCAGCGCGGTGCCATGGAAGGCGCTGGCCTGGTGCTTGGGAATCTGGATGTCGCCCTGCCGCGGCCGCACCTCCTTGACGAACTCGTAGTCGGGAGCCGACACGTCCATGACGCCCGGGACCTTGGCTTCGAATTGGCCGCGGTCATGCGATCGCTTGAAGGCGACGTAGGGGTACAGGACCGGCGCGCCCATGTCCCGGAATGCTTGCAGCAAGCGCGCGATGTGCGGCACGGCGCGCCAGCCGTATTCGCCGCAGCTCGTGGGCATGGCCTCGATGGCCTGCTCGATGGGCATCGCTTCGTAGCCCATCGACCGGTATTGCACGTCGATGACCAGCAAGGCCGGACGGCGGCCTATGCCGGTCGGCGCGCCCCAGCCCGCGCGCCGGTATATGTCGAGCTCCCGCTCGGGAATGATGCCGTCCCAGGGGCGGGCGCGTTTTTCCACTACCTCGGTCATGATGTCAGATCTCCACCGTCGTCGCGTCGTATTGCAGCAGCCAGTCGTAGCGCTCGCGGACGGCCTGCGCCGACCAGTGCGTGTCGATGTACGGCCATGCGGTCTCGGGCCGGGCCAATGCCGGGCTGTGGAAGATGCGGAACATCTTCAGCGATTCGGCCTTGGTGCGGTTCGCGCGTTCGATGCGCGCGCGGTCGTAGCGCCGCAGCGCCGCCGCGATGTCGTCCGGACCCTGTTCCAGGCAGCGGGCGAGCACGAAGGCGTCCTCCATCGTCATGTTGACGCCCATGCCGAGATAGGGCGTCATGGAATGGCAGGCGTCGCCCACCAGGGTCACCTGGCCCTGGGACCATGCTTGAAGCGGATCGCGGACGAACAATCCCCAGCGGAAGAGGTTTTCCGATCCGACGAACAGGTCGACGATGTCGGAATGCCAGCCCTCGAAATCCTTGAGCGCGTCGGCCAGGTCTCCTTTCTCCGACCACGATTCGGTGTGCCACGTGTCGCTGTCGACCTGCGCCGAGAAACTGACAAACATCTCGCCGTTCTTCTGCACGGGATAGGTCGTGACGTGGGCGGTGGGGCCGACCCAGGTCGACGCCAGCGCTTCCCGATGCTGCGGCTTGAGCTTGCCCATGGGGGTGAGGCCGCGCCAGGCCAGGGCGCCGGTGTAGCGGGCCGGCGCGGGACCGAACATCGACTGGCGCACGCGGGAGTGCGCGCCGTCGCAGCCGACGACGACGTCGCCATCCACATGGCCGCCGTCGCCGAGCAGCAGGCGGGCGCGGCCGCCAACCGTTTCGGCGCCGGCCGAGCGCACGCCGAAGTGCACCGCGTCCGGCTTGATCGCCACGACGGCTTCATACAGCACGCGCTGCAATTCCGAGCGCAGCACCTGGATCAGCGTGTGGTCGGCCTTCGACGGGTTGCCGTCGCGGTTGTAGACGGATCTACCCTCGCCGGTCTTCCAGTAGCGGATCAGCCTGTCCTGCGGCGGCAGGTTGATCTCCTCCAGCCTTTCCTTCAGGCCCAGGGCGGCCATGACCTTCGCGCCGTTGGCCGAGATCCACAGGCCTGCGCCGACCTCGCGAAGCTCGGGGGACTGTTCGTAGACGTCGACGTCGAAGCCCTTTTTCAAAAGGGCCAGCGCCAGGGTCAACCCTCCCATCCCGGCGCCGGCGATGATCGCGTGCGTGCGTGGCGGGGTATTGCTGGAGTCGGACATGGGTTCTCCTATCGGTAATGGGAAGGGTTGTGGACGAGATCCATGATGGCTTCGAGGATCTTCACGTAGCCGGTGCATCTGCAGATGTTGCCGCGCAGGTAATGGCGGACCGTTTCCTCGGAGGGCCGCTCATGGCGCGCCAGCATTGCCTTGACGGCGAGGATCATGCCGGGCGTGCAAAACCCGCATTGCAGGGCGCCGTGCGCGATGAACGCGCGCTGGAGGGGATCCAGCCGCTTGCCTTGCGCCAGGCCCTCGATGGTGGTGACCTCGCGTTCGTGCGCGTCGGCGCAGAGGGTCGTGCAACTGGAGGTGGGATTGCCGTCCACCAGCACCGTGCAGGCGCCGCAGACCTGCACGTCGCAAGACCGCTTGGTGCCCTTCAGTTGCAGCCGGTCGCGCAGTACGTCGATCAGCATTTCACAGGGCTCGATGTCCAGCGACGCGGCCTGGCCGTTGACCTTGAAGTCCACGCGCATCATGGGAAATTCGGTATCGGTCCGGGTCATGGCAGGCAGGCCTTCAGGGCGCGTTCGGCAAGAACGGAAACGAGATGGCGCTTGTAGTCGGCGCCGCCATGGAGGTCGTCGTGGGCGTCGATGTCCTCCGCGTCCGCGGCGACCGCGGGCCGCAGGCGCTTCCATACGGCCTCGGCGGAAAGATCGTCGGCGAGCGCGGCGGCGGCCTCCTCGGCGCGCGCCAGCCGGGTCGGACAGGCGGAAATCGCGCCGGCCCACAGGCTCAGCCGTTGCGGGTTGTCCGTCGACCAGGCCGCGGCGACGCCGACGGCCGGCCTTTCCGTGTGCCCGAAGGCCCGGTAGGCGGACCGCGTGCCCGCCGACTGCGGCGCGATTTCTATCGCCGTCAGCAATTCGTCGTCGCCG
Organism: Bordetella genomosp. 10; assembly: GCF_002261225.1. Taxonomy (NCBI): domain Bacteria; kingdom Pseudomonadati; phylum Pseudomonadota; class Betaproteobacteria; order Burkholderiales; family Alcaligenaceae; genus Bordetella; species Bordetella genomosp. 10. The sequence continues at coordinate 247,445 of NZ_NEVM01000005.1, read as the reverse complement.
CGCGCGGTGGCGAATTCACCCAGGTGGAAATCCCGGCAGGGCAGCTCGCGGTCCCCGCTCGGGCCAGCCAGGACGACCCAGGCGTCCAGCGCGCACAGCATGGTCGGCGCGTCCGCGTGCGGCTCGGCGAAACAGAGTACGCCGCCCAGCGTGCCGGCCATCCGGACCCGGATGTTCGCCACGTTTTCGCTGAGCTCGGCGTATCCCGGCAGCGACGCACGGACGATGGGATCGTTGGCGATGCTGTCGTGCGTGGTCAGCGAACCGATCGATATGGCGCCGTCGTCCTTCACGCGCACGCCCTTCAGGCCCGGGATCTGCTTGATGTCGATCACGTGCTCGTATCGCAGGACGTGCGCCTTCAGGGCGACCAGCAGTTCGGTCCCGCCCGCGTGGAAGGTCGCGGCGTCGCCGTGCTCCGCCTTGAGCGCGATGGCCTCGGCCAGATCGCGCGGCCGGTGCAGGAAGAATTTCTTGGCGCGCATCAGTCGGCCCGCTTTCCCAGGCTGGCCGCGACGCCCAGCAGCGGGGCGGCCAGCCACCACCAGGGCGACTGGCCCAAGGCCACCGCGCCATGGGCGACGCCGACGGCCACGGCGACGTTGATGCCCAGCCTGGGCCACAGGAAGACGAGTTCGATTTCGCGGCCGCGGCGGGATCCGGCCGCCGGTGCAAGGCGCGGCGGTGGCGATTGTCGCGGCGCTTGCCGTGGCGCTTCGGCTTGCCTTGGTTGGGGTTGTTGCGCGGCCGCGGCCGGCGTGGGCGCCAGCGGTTCGGCGGCGGCCGGCCTTGCCGCGCCGGCCGTCTCCCGGCCGCTGCCGGGCGCCGGTTCGGCGGGCCGGACCCCGTTCACGTTGTCCAGCTCCGCCCGCAGCCGCTCCTCGAATTCGGCGAAGAGTTGTTCGGACCGTTTCCGCACGATGGGATAGCCGAGGGAGGCGAGGCGGCCGGCCACTTGCATGCTGGCGCTGACGTCGAGCTTGCACAGCACCTCGTCGCCGTCGCGCTGTTCCTCGAGGTTGACCTCCATGCCGACGTCGATCGAGGTGCCGGTCGCCTTGTCGCTGCCCGCGGCCTTCAGGCGGACCTGCCGCTCGGTCTCGTAGGACTCGACGTCGATGCGGGTGGGAACGTCCAGCTTGAACGGTCCGATCTTCTGCCGCATGACCGCCGAGAACACCTTGAGTTTCTCCACCTCCTCGACGTTCTCGCAGCCGGGTATGAGCGTGGCGACCCGCTTCACGTCGAAGAAGATCGCCCACAGTTGCGAAGCCGTCGCGGGCAGTAGCGCATCGATTCTGAAGTCCATGGCGTTCGTATCAGCGTCCGTATTATTCGTCGGTGTTATTCGTGGGAGTTATTCGTCGGTGGTTTTTTCTTCGATGGATTCCTTTTCTTTCAGCGCCCGCCACACGCGTTCCGGCGTCAGCGGCAATTCCTTCAACCGGATGCCCCATCCCTGGAACAGCGCATTGGCGACCGCCGGCGCCACGGGCAGGATCGCCCCTTCGCCGCCGCCGCGCGCGCCGAAGGGACCGGGCCCGTCGCCGCTTTCGATCAAGGTGGTCCCCACCTGCTCCGGGACTTCCTCCATCGTCGGAACCTTGTAGTCGAACAGCGTGCCGTTGACGACCTGGCCGTCCGTGTAGACGTACTCCTCGGACAGCGTGTGGCCGAGCCCCATCACCATGGCGCCTTCGTCCTGTCCTTCCGCCGCCTTCGGATTCACGACGTACCCCAGGTCGGCGGCGCCGCTCGCCCGCAATACCCGGATGGCGCCCGTGCCTTCGTCCAGGGCGATCTCGAACGCGCCGGCGCCCGTTTCCCAGAACAGCGGCTGCAGCTTGAAGCCGCCATCCCGGGTGTTCGGGTTGACGCGTCCCACGCCCAGGAACTCGCCCGCGGCCATGCCGTTGAAGCGGCGCAGCAGCTCCATCAGCGCGATGGCGCCTTCCGGCCCTTCGACGGCGCCTTCGACCAGGCGGTAGTCGCCGGCGCCGCCGCCCAGCACCTCGGCGGCGATCTCGCCCACCTGCCGCACGATGTCCTCGCAGGCCATCTGCACGGCCAGGCCGATGATGACGGTGGAACGGCTGGCGCCCGTCCCCCAGTCATAGGGCGCCTGCAGGGTGTCGGGCTGCGCCACGGCGATCATTTTCAAGGGCTGGTTCAGCGTTCTGGCGGCGACGATGCGCAGCACGCCGCGGCTGCCCTGGCCGATTTCCACCGTGTTGGCGGAAACGTTGACCGACCCGTCCGCGCGCAGGCGGACGATGGCGCCGCCGATGGGCATGATGCCGGGGTCCGTCGCTCCCACGGCCACCCCCATCCCCCGGCGCCCCGCGTGCCGCGGTTGCGGCAGGCGTTCGAGCGTGTCGACGGCGGCGCGCAGCGACCGCCGCATGTCGACGTCGAGCGGCCGGAGGTCGTGCTTCAGCGTCTGGCCTTTCTCCGCCATGTTGAGCATCCTGAACGCGACCGGGTCATGCCCCAGGGCGTCGGCCATGATGTCCATCTGCGATTCGGTGGCCCACACGGCCTGCGGCCCGCCGATGGACCGGAACGCCGCGCCCGGCACCGTGTTCGTATAGACGCCGACCGCCTCCAGCCGCAGGTTGGGGATGTGGTAGGGCCCGATGGCCCGGATCGCGGCCTTCACGGCGATGGCCGGGCCGGTGTCCGCGTAGGCGCCGCCGTTGACCACCGCGCGGACCGCCTTCGCGACGATCCTGCCGTTGGCGTCCACCGCGGTCTTCAGCGTGACTTCCGCATCCAGGCGCCGGCAGGTGAGCATCGATTCGGAAATGGTCAGGCAGACGCGGACAGGCGCGCGCGCCTTCCAGGACAGCGCCGCCACCAGCGGATCGATCTTCACCGATGCCTTGCCGCCGAACCCGCCGCCGACGTAGGGCGAGTGCACCCGCACGCAGGCCAGCGGGAGGCCCAGGATTTCCGAGCAGACGCGCTGGATCGCGGTGGGCGTCTGGCCGCCGCTCCACAGCTCCAGCGAATGCGGTTGCCAGTGCGCGATGCAGACGTGCGGCTCCATGGCGTAGTGAAAGACCATGGGGAAGGTGAAGGTGTCCTCGAACGTGCGCGCGCCGCTCCGGAAGACGGCGTCCACGTCGCCGCTTTCGTAGGACCACTGCTGGAACTGGTTGGTGCCCGCGACCGGCGTGCAATGCCCCCTGAAGTAATAATCCTTCAGCACCTCCATGTCCTCGTGGATCAGCGCCGCGCCCGGCGCCAGGGCTTCGCGCGCGGTCGTCGCGTGCGGCAGCGTCTCGTAGGTCACGGCGATGGCGTCGACCGCTTCCTCCGCGGCCGCCTCGTCGACCGCGGCCACCGCCGCGACGGGGTCGCCGACGTAGCGCACTTTTTCCAGCGCGATGACCGGGCGGTCGCGCAGCGACAGCCCCCAGCGGATCTCGGCGCCGGGCAGGTCCTTGAGGTCGTCGCCGGTGAGGATGGCCACCACGCCCGGGACGGCGAGGGCCGCGCTCACGTCCAGCTTCGCGATGCGCGCATGCGGCACCGTGCTGCGCAGGATCTTCCCGTGCAGCATGCCCGGCACCGCGATGTCGCTGGCATAGAGCGCCGTGCCCGTGACCTTTTCAAGATAGTCCGCGCGCGGCTCGGCGCCGAGGGAAAACGGAGGCGTGGAATGCATGGCGGTCCCGCTCTCAGTCTTCCAGCGAAATCTTCGAGCGCGCGATCACGTCCTTCCACAGCGCGGTCTCGGCCGCCTGCCGCTTCACCACTTCCTGGGGCGTGCTGGACGCGGCTTCGACGCCGACCGCGCCCAGGCGTTCCTTCACTTCCTTCGACGCCATCGTCCTGGCGATCTGCGGCACCACCTTGTCCAGGACGTTTTGCGGAACGCCCTTGGGCGCGTACAGCGCGAACCACGTGACGGCCTCGAAACCCGGCAGGATGGTTTCCGCCAGGGTGGGGACGTTCGGCAAGGCTTCGGACCGTTTCGCCGTCGTGACGGCAAGCGCCTTCAGCTTGCCCGACTTGATGTACGACAGGACGGCGGGGCCCTGTTCGATCGCCATGGTCACGCGCCCCGCGATCAGGTCCACCACCATGGGCGAGCTTCCCTTGTATTGCACGGGGAAGAGATCGACGCCGGCGCGCTGCTTGAAAAGCTCCATGAACACGTGCTGCGAGGTGCCGGCGCCGGCGGAGCCGTAGCCGTACTTGCCGGGGTGCTGCTTCAGGAAGGCCACCAGTTCCTGGATGGTGTCGACCGGCAGGGTCGCCGGCACCACCACGTAGGAAGGATTGAAGCCGAGGATGGAGATGGGTTCGATCCGTTGATAGACGGCGTCCATGCGTTTGCTGAGCAGGGGCAGCACGGAGAACATGGACGACGCGCCGATGAGCATGGTGTAGCCGTCGGGCGCCGCGCGGGACACATAGTCCGCGCCGATGATGCCCGAGGCGCCGGCCCGGTTGTCGACGATGACGGACTGGCCCAGCGCGTCCAGGCCGGCGGCGACGGAGCGCGCGTACAGGTCGGTCGCCCCGCCGGGAGGATAGGGCGCGACGATCGTGATGGGCCGGCTCGGGAATGTTTCCGCGTGGGCGGCGCCGGCCATGAAAAGTCCACAGGCCAGCATCGCAAGGCGCTTTTTCCAACTGTCGTTAAGCATGGTCGGTACCCCTTGGAAAGTTATCGGAACAACGAGGAACAACGCGGCGAGACACTGGCGTGCTATGGAGCACGTTCTGTCTAGAAGAACCTTATTCTGCAGAACGGTACGCTACAATGTCAACTAGGACATGCACTAGATCGAGCCAATAAATGTCGGAAGAAGCGGAAAGCGACACGAAGGCGGGTGGCGTTGCGGCGGTGGAGCGGGCGATCGCGATACTGAACGCCTTCCGCGCGGGCGACAGTTCCCTGTCGCTCAACGAGATCGCGCGAAGAACCAGGATGTACAAGAGCACCATCCTCCGGCTCTTGTCTTCATTGGTGCAGGAGCACTGCATCGTGCGCCTGGACGACGGGACCTATCAGCTCGGTTCGATGCTCCTGCACTGGGGCGGCCTTTACCAGTCGGCCTTGCGCCTGGACGACCACGTGCCGCCGATTCTTCGCCGGCTGGTGCAGGAGACGGAAGAGGGCGCTTCGTTTTTCACGCGCGAAGGCAACCATCGGGTCTGCCTCTTCCGCGTCGATTCGCCGCGCTCGATCCGCGACCATATCCGGACCGGGGACCTGGTGCCGCTCGACAAGGGCGCGGCCGGCCGGGTGCTGACCGCGTTCGACCAGACGATAACGCCCGCGTCCCGGGCGCCGGAGCAGCCCTACATCATTACGGTCGGGGAGCGCGAGCCGGACATCGCCGCCATCGCCGCGCCGGTCTTCGGCCCGCAGAAGAACCTGCGCGGCGCGGTGGCGCTTTCCGGGCCGGCGGCGCGGTTTTCCGCCGAGCTGCTGCCGTCGATGTCGGCGCGCCTGTTGGTGGCGGCCGCCGACCTCTCGCGCCGCCTGGGCGGCGATACCTCGGCGTTCGATCGCTGGCACGAGAAGACCCGCTCGGCGGCATGACGCCGAAGGGGCGGCCAGGCGGCGCGGCGAGTCGTGCGGGGCTCCGTGCGGGGCTCAGGCGTGCCGGTGCACGCGCATTTCTGGATGGACCACTTCGCCGTGCTCCAGGATCTGCGTGCCGTCCAGCCAGAGGCTGCATCGGCGCATGGGCAGGTCCAGGTGGCACGCCGTGTCGTTGTCTCCGCCCACCTCCAGGTTGGGGCCCAGGGAAAAAAGCACGTTGCCGTAGAACGACAGGGCATTCATCACGTGCTCGGCCGGCAGTTGGCGGGAAACCGAGAACTGGTACCACCGCGCCTTTTCGTTGAGCCCCCATCCTATGTGGGAAATGGCATAGGCCCTGTCGTCATCGAAGCTCTTGATGTAGCTGTCGATGAGATGCGCGTCGACGCCGCTGCCGGCAATGTCGACGACATTCCCATCCTTGATTTTCAAGGTCACCGGCGATTCGACATACTTCTTGAAGGCGCAGAGAATGTCGCCCGGCTGCAATACGACGGTGCCGTTGACGCCGCCGTCGTTGCCCTGCGTGAAGGAAAAGCCGGAAGGAAAGTGGTCCCAGCGGCCGGGCTCATGGGTGTAGCCGTATTCCGAGATCACGGGATACTGGCCCAGCCGGTACGTGACGTCGGTGCCGGCCTCGGACGTGAAGCGCAATTCACTGGCCTTTTCCAGCAAGCCCTTGGCGTATTCGACGCGGCGCTTCAGGTCCTCCGTGGGGAACATCTGCTTCAGCACGTGGAAAGGCTCCATCACGCGCAGGATGCGGACGCCGGCGGCCTGGATCTCCGCCTGTTCGCGCGAGAACAGCAGGCCCACCATGTCGATGACCATATCCGCCGACTTCAGCGTGCGCATGGCGAGTTCGTTGCCGACCAGGGGATGGCGTCCCTGCACGCCGACGGCATTCTGCTGGCCGCGGCGCACGTTCAGGTTGAAGGACGCCGCCCCCAGGCCCTGGGCCGCCGCCATGAAGGCCGCGGCGTTCTCCTGCCATTCGTCGTCGGCGGTCAAGACGACGATGGTTTCGCCGGGCTTGACGCCGCATAGCGCCAGTTCCTTCGTGAACAGGTCCAGTATTTCGGCGTCGACTTTCAATTGGGCGTCCTCGCTAGGGTCTGGCGATGTCGGGCAAGGATGGCGCCCAACGCGGGTTTGAATGCCGCGAAATTCTCGGCCTGCATCTGGTGGCCGGCATCGGGCAGGCGCGTGACGGACAGATCGTCGCGCAGGCGGCGCATCTCCGCGACGTCGGCGTCCGCGACGACGCCGCCCATGCCCGCGCAGAGCAGGGAAAGCGGCGCGCGCGCGAGCGCGAGGTCGGCGAAGATGTCTTCGCCATGAAAGTCGTCATAGGCCACGTGCACCGCGCGTTCGTCGCAGGTGGACAGCCACTCGGCGCGCAGTTGTTGCAGTTCGTCCGGCCACGGCGCGGCGCCGCTTTGCCGCATCGCTTCCAGCGCTTCGCCTCGCTGGGCCGCCCGCAGCAGTCCCAGGGTTCTCGCCTTGGGCACCGGGTAGGCCCTGCGGCCCGGACCGCTGGTGGGGGGATCGACCAGGACGAGCGCGCCGAATGCGTCCGGCGCCAGCGCGGCCGCGCGCAGCGCGATGCGGCCGCCCATGGAATGGCCCACCACGATGGGCTTTTCCATCCGCGCCGCTTCGACGAAGGCGATCGCGTCCCGGGCGCAGGCGCCGACGCCGTAGTCCAGGTGCGGACCGGCCTCGGACAGTCCGCGGCCCCGCACGTCCAGGACGTAGCACTCGTGGTCGTCCGAGAGCCATTCCCCGACGTGGCGCCACAGGATGGCCGGACTGACGATGCCCGGGATAATGAGCACGGCGGGACCGGGGCCGGCCCAATGCAGATAATGCTGGCGGATGCCATTGGCGCGCAGATGCGCGCCTTTGCCTCGATCGTTCACATCGTTTCCTTGGCGTGGGCAGCGGACTCCCGGGCGAGCTGGCGCGATGTCGCCCCATGGATGCCGCCATTTCGGGCGGACGACGCATGAGGGTGCGTCCAGCAGAACGATATTCTACAGATCAGAACGGGAAAGACCATCCTAGGGCTTTCCCGATCCAGGCGCGTCCGCCGGCGCGAAGGCGCCGAACCCTGGAAAGGGTTCGGCGCTGCGGCGGTATCCCGCGCCGGCCCTTCGCCGGACCTTACCTCTGCGCCATGGCCGCCAAGGCCGCCGGATAGCGGCTGCCGGAGATGTTCGCCGGCGCGAAAGTCTCGGCCAGCCGGGCGAGGTCGGCGGCGTCGAGCCGGACTTCCGTCGCGGCGACGTTCTGTTCCAGGTGCGGGATGCGCTTGGCGCCCGGGATGGGAACGATGTCCTGGCCTTGGGCCAGCACCCAGGCCAGGGCGACCTGCGCGGCGCTGACCCCCTTGGCCGCCGCCATGTCCTCGATGACCTTCACCAGCTTGCGATTGGCTTCCGCGTGCTCGGGCTGGAAGCGGGGCAGGCCGCGGCGGAAGTCGCCCTCGGACAGGTCCGCGACCGGCGCCAGCTTCCCCGTCAGGAAACCGCGGCCCAAGGGGCTGAACGGAACGAACGCGATGCCCAGGTCCCGGCACGCGGCCAGCACGCCGTTGTTCTCCACGTCGCGGGTCCAGAGCGAATATTCGCTTTGCAGCGCGGCGATGGGGTGCACCGCGTGGGCGCGACGCAGCGTCTCGGCCGATACCTCGGACAGGCCCAGGGCCCGCACCTTGCCTTCCTCGACCAGCCTGGCCATCGCGCCCACCGTTTCCTCGATGGGCACCGCGGGGTCGACGCGGTGCAGGTAATACAGGTCGATCGCGTCGGTCTGCAGCCGCCGCAGGGAAGCCTCGGCCACCGCGCGCGCGTTGGCCGGACTGCCGTCCGTGCCCTTGATGGCGGAGGAGTCCATCCGGTCCGGGTGGAAGGTGAAGCCGAACTTGGTCGCGATCACCACCTGGTCGCGCTTGCCCTTGAACGCCTTGCCCAGCAGGGTTTCATTGTGCAGGGGACCGTAGGCTTCGGCGGTGTCGAAGAAATTCACGCCCAGGTCCAGCGCCCGGGCCAGGGTCGCCAGGGACGCCGATTCGTCCTGCGCGCCGTAGGCATGGCTCAGCCCCATGCAGCCCAGGCCGATGGCGGAGACCTGGAATTGTGCGAGTTTGCGGTGTTGCATCGTCTTGCTCCTCGAAGTGCGCGGCAAAGACAACATGGTAAGAACTTACGATTGATTCGATAATCCGGGTAATTGAGATTGCCTTGATCTAATAGATAGAACAATGGGGAAAGAACGATGAACCGGACGCAGATCACCCAGCTCATGGTGTTCGCCGGCGTGGCGGAACTGGGCAGCTTCCGCCGCGCGGCCGAACGCTTCGGCATCGCGCCGTCGGCCGTGAGCCATGCCGTCTCGACGCTGGAGCAAAGCCTGGGCGTGCGCCTGCTGGCGCGCACGACCCGTTCGACGCGGCCCACCGAGGAAGGCGCCCGCCTGCTGGCCCGGGTCGCCGGGCCTTTCGCCGATATCGCCGCGGGGCTGTGCGAGGCGGCGGAGGAGGGCCACGCGCCGTCCGGCCCCTTGCGCGTCACCATGGCGCTGGCGGTGGTGGAAGACCTGATCGTACGGCGCCTGCCGGAATTCTGCGCCCGTTATCCCGGGATCGAACTCGACATCCGCGCGGACGACAGTTTCGAGGACATCGTCAAGAGCGGCTGCGACGCGGGCGTGCGGCTGGGCGAGAGCCTGGAGGCCGACATGATCGCGGTGCGCGCCAGCGGTCCCCGGCGCAGCCTCATCGTCGGCACGCCGGCGTATTTCGCCAGGCATCCGGCGCCGCGCGAGCCCGCCGACCTGGCCGGCCACAACTGCATCCGGCGGCGTTTCAGCAGCGGCCGGGTCTATCGCTGGGAATTGCAGAAGGACGGCAAGGCCCTCAACGTGGAGGTGCAAGGCAACCTTATCTTGCCGCAGCAGGCCCTGATGCGGCAGGCCGCGCTGGACGGCCTGGGGCTGGCTTTCCTGTTCGAGCAGCTCATCGCCGACGACTTGAAGGCGGGGCGCCTGGTCGCCGTGATGCAGGATTGGTGCCCGTCGTTCGACGGCTTCTACATCTACTATCCTTCGCGCAGGCAGATGCGTCCGGCGCTGCGCGCCTTCATCGAGTTCTTCCAGGCCGACGTCCCGCCTTACCGCGCCGCCGGTCCTACTGGATCTTGATGCCCCGTTCCTTCACCAGCACGGCCCATTGCGCGGTTTCCTTGGCCAGGTGCGCGCGCAGTTCTTCCGGGCTGCTGCCGACCGGCTCGGCGCCGATGGAGTCCAGCGTGTCCTTGACCTTGGGATCGGCCATCGCCTCGCGCATCGACGCATTGAGCTTCTGCACGATTTCCGGCGGCGTGCCCGCAGGCGCGAAGGCGCCGAACCACGGCAGCAACTCGTAGCCGGGCAGGCCGGCCTCGGCCACCGTCGGCACGTCGGGCAGCGCCGCGGAGCGCTTGGACGTGGTGACCGCCAGCGCACGCAGCTTGCCGGCCATGATGTGCGGCTTGGCCGAGGTGATGCTGTCGAACATATAGTCGACCTGGCCGCCCAGCAGATCGGCCATGGCGGGGCCGCTGCCCTTGTAGGGGACGTGCAGCATGTCGACGTGCGCCATCGAGGCGAACAGTTCGCCCGCCAGGTGGATGGAGGTGCCCACGCCGGCCGAGGCGTAGGTGTAGCGGCCCGGCTTGGCCTTGGCTTGCGCGATGACCTCGGCCACGCTGTGCACGTCGTTGCGCTGCGGATTGGTCACCAGCACGTTGGGCACGATGGCCAGCAGGGAAATCGGCGCGAAGTCCTTCTGCGGGTCGTAGTTCATGTCGTGGTACAGCGCCGGATTCACCGCCATGCCGTTGGCCGCGATCATGATGGTGTAGCCGTCGGGCGCCGAGCGCGCCACCGTCGACGCGCCGATGTTGCCGCCCGCGCCGGGGCGGTTTTCGACGATGAACGAGGTGCCCAGCTTGCGGCCCATGGACTCGGCCAGGGTGCGCGCGATGGCGTCCATGGCGCCGCCCGGCGGGAAGGGGACCACCCACTTGACCGGGCGTTCGGGATAGCCCGCGGCGTGGGCGCCGGCCGCGCCCAGGAGGAAGCCGGCGGCCAGCATGGCGCGCGCGAGGACTCGGGTAATACGCATGGAAGTCTCCAGTGTCTTTGTTTTTTGTGCCGGACGACGGCGCCCGGGGATTCGATAAAGCGGGGGGTGATCGGCGGGAAGCGGCGGGCCTGTCTTTCCGCCTGCTTCGCCTTATTCCTTTCTGCGGTAGAACGCCAGCTTGTCCTCGTCCAGCGTCAGTCCCAGGCCCGGTCCCGCCGGCACGTGCATCGAGAAATTCTCATAGCGCGGCGGGTTGGCGACGATGTCGTCCTTCAGCAGCAGGGGCCCGAAGAGCTCGGTGCCCCAGGCCATGGTGGGCAGCGCGCGAAAGCCATGCGCGGAGGCCACCGATCCGATGGAGCCTTCCAGCATGGTGCCGCCGTACAGGGCCATGCCGGCCGCGTCGCCGACGGCGGCGCAGCGCATGACGCCGTGCAGGCCGCCCGACTTGGCGATCTTCAGGGCCAGCACGTCGGCCGCGCCCAGGCGGGCCAGCTCCAGCGCGTCCTCGGGCGTGGCGACGGCTTCGTCGGCCATGATGGGGACGACGAAGCGCGCGGCCAGGCGCGCCATGCCGGCGCGGTTCTCGCGGGCGATGGGCTGTTCGATCAGGTCCACGCCGGCCGCTTCCAGGCGCGCGATGGCGCCGGCCGCGTCGGCTTCGTTCCAGGCCTGGTTCACGTCCACCGTGACGCGCGCGCGCTCGCCCAGCGCGGTCTTGATGCGCGCGACGTGGCGCACGTCGTCGGCGATGGCGCGGCGGCCCACTTTCAGCTTGAAGGTGTCGTGCCGGCCGGCGGCCAGCAGCGATTCCGCCTCGTCGATATCGCGCGCCGTATCGCCGCTGGCCAGCGTCCACAGCACCGGCAGGGCGTCGCGCACCGCGCCGCCCAGCAGGGCCGACACCGGCACGCCCAGGCGCTTGCCCTGGGCGTCGAGCAGGGCGGTCTCCAGCGCGGACTTGGCGCAGCGGTTGCCGCGCGCGACCTTGTCCAGGCGGCGCATGGCGGCGTTGACGTTGCCGGCGTCCTGGCCGACCAGGGCCGGGGCCAGATAGGCGTCGATGGCCAGCTTCATGCCTTCCGGGCTTTCCTCGCCGTAGGCCAGGCCGCCGATGGTCGTGGCCTCGCCCAGGCCTTCGATGCCGTCGCTGGCGCGCAGGCGCACGATGACCAGGGTCTGCTTCTGCATGACGGTCATGGCCAGTTGATGGGCGCGGATGGTGGGCAGATCGACCAGGAGGGTCTCGATCGACGCGATGTGGGGAGTGGACATACCTGAAACGAGGGTAATGGCGAATAGGCGCAGTATTGCCCTGGAAAAGAGAGGCGTCCAAGACTATATTGGTTGGCAGTCATACTTTTGAGGTATAGGGATGGAGCTCAGGCACCTGCGCTATTTCCAGGCGCTGGCGCGCGAGGGCAGTTTCACGCGGGCCGCCGCCGCCCTGCACATCGCCCAGCCGCCGCTGTCGCGCCAGATCCGCCAACTGGAAGAGGAGCTGGGCGTGTGCCTGGTCGAGCGTGGCGCGCGCGGGCTGAAGCTGACCGAGGCGGGGCGTTTCTTCTACGAGCAATCGCTGCAACTGAACGCGCGGTTGGAGGAAATCGTCGTCGGCACGCGGCGCCTGGGCGCGCACGCCGTGCGTTGGTTCGGCATCGGTTTCGTGCCGTCCACGCTGTCCGGCTTCGTGCCAGAACTGATACGCCATCTGCGCCAGGCCGACGCGCGGGTCGACGTGGGCCTGAGCGAAATGACCACGCTGCCGCAGATCGAGGCCTTGAAGAGCGGCCGCATCGACCTGGGCATCGGCCGCATTCCCTTCGACGACCCGGCCATCGAGCGCCGCGTCTTGATGGACGAGCCGCTGGTGGCCGTGCTGCCGCCCGCGCATCCCCTGGCCGCGCGCAAGCGGCTGACGGTGGCCGAGCTGGCGGCCCAGCCTTTCGTGCTCTATCCCGCGCGGCCGCGGCCCAACTACGGCGATCACGTGATGGGCCTGTTCCGCGCCGCCGGCCGCCAGCCCGTGGTCGTGCAGGAAGCCAACGAGCTGCAAACGGCGCTGGGCCTGGTTTCCGCCGGCCTGGGCGTGACGGTCGTGCCGGCCAGCGTGCAGCGTTCGCTGCGCGCGGACCTGCGCAGCCTTCCCATCGCCGCGGGGACGGTGGCTTTCACCTCGCCGGTGATCCTGAGCTGGCGGCGCGGCGACGCCTCGCCCTTCCTGGCCCAGGCCATCGCCGCGGCGGAACGTCTGGCGCGCGGCGGCATGGCGCCGTGAGCTGAGGCCTCGCCCGTCCGGGCCTTCAGGCGGCGTCGTGGAAAATGATGCCCAGCGTATGCCGCCGTCCCGCCCGCAGCCGGCTGACGCCGTGGCGAAGCTTCACGCGGTAGTCGCCGCGCGCGCCTGGCATGGGGCGTTCGTTGACGGCGAACACCACCGCGTCGCCCTGGCGCAGGTCGACGACTTCCACGCGGGACTGCTGGCGCGGCCGCTGTTCGGTCAGCACGAACTCGCCGCCTTCGAAATCGCGGCCCGGTTCGGACAGCAGTATCGCCACCTGCAAGGGAAAGACGTGCTCGCCGTAGAGATCCTGGTGCAGGCAGTTGTAGTCGCCGACGTCGTAGCGCAGGATCAGCGGCGTCGGCCGGGTCTGGCCCGCGGCATGGCAGGCGCGCAGGAAATCGGCGTGGGCGGCCGGGTAGCGCAGGTCGGTGCCCAGGCGGGCGCTCCAGGCATTGGCGATCCGCGCCAGACGTGGATAGAGCGCGTGGCGCAGCGCCGCCACCAGGTCCGGCAGCGGATAGGCGAAGTACTGGTATTCCCCGCGCCCGAACCCGTGCCGCTGCATGACGATGCGGCTGCGATAGCGCGGCTGGCCGGGCGCGCCGCCGTCGTCGTAGGCGGCGCTCAGCGCATCGCAGTCCGCGCGCGGCAGCAGGCCGTCGACGATCGCGCAGCCGCGCGCGTCGAGCTCGCGCGCCAGCATCGCGTCATCCAGGCGGGCCAGACGTTCGGCGACGGGGGCGGGGAGGGAAGGCGGAGGGAGAGACATGGGGGCGGACGGTTGGAGAAACATAGTTCTCCATTGTGCGCCGCGCCCACTCGCGTGGCGCTCCGGTTATTGCGGCCGCTGGCCGGTCGCCGGCTTGCCTCCCGGCCATGAAGCAAGGCAGGCCGACGCGTCCCGGGCGCGCGCAGGCACGGGCCGCGCGGGGCGCGGCGCCCGAGACTCGTCGAAGGGGAAGGATCAGCCGCAGCGCAGGGCGGTCAGCGCGTTGTTCTTGTCGGTGATCAGGTTGATGCGGGTAGGGTCGTATTCCATGGTCATGACCTGGCCGGGCTTGAGCACCCGCACCTTGGCCGAATTCGATCCCGTGCGCGCCTGTTCCGTCGTTTCGTTGGTGAGCGTCTTGCCGATCAGGTTCTGCACCGGCTGGGCGTCGCAATTGGCGGCCGCGCCGCCGGTGGCGGAGCCGCCATAGCTGCCGCCGCTGTAGGCGCTGCCGCTCCCATAGCTGCCGCTGTCGGGCGCGGCGCTGCCGCCACTCGGGCTACTGGGGCTACTGGCGCTGGAGGCCGACCCGCTGGTCGACGCGATATTGTCGTTGTGGGCGCAGGCGGTGAGCCCGACGAGAAGGAAAACGGCGGCGAACTTCCAGTTCATGCATACCTCGGCTTGCGTAGACAACACGAAACTCGATCATAGACCAAGGTCCGCTTCCCGGGGCTCCGGGGCGTACAAGTCGTCGCAACTTGACAATAACGCCCATAAGGACGCTACCCCTGGAAGCTACCCCTTGCCTGGCCCGAGGCCATGCCCCGCCTTGCTATTCCGCGCCCAGCGGGGTGGCGATCTCCTCCAGGGGCTTGCGCTCCGCATCCACCCCGTGGCGCAAGGCCAGCAAGCCCGCGCCGATGACCAGCACGGCGGCGGCCAGGTAGCCGGCCGCCAGGTCCGCCCGGCTGCCGCTTTCGATCAGGTGGCCGAACAGGGCCGGCCCGATCACCCCGCCGACGCCCGTGCCCACGGCATAGAAAATCGAGATCGCCAGCGCGCGCGTTTCCAGCGGAAAGACCTCGCTGACGGTCAGGTAGGCCGAGCTGGCGGCCGCCGAGGCCAGGAAGAACACCGCCGACCAGCACAGCGCCAGGCCATCGGCGCCCAGCCAGCCGCGCACGAACACCCAGGCGGTGATCGCCAGCGCCACGCCCGAACAGGCGTAGGTCGCCGCGATCATGCGCCGCCGTCCCACCCGGTCGAACAGGGGGCCCAGCACCAGCGGGCCCAGCACGTTGCCCAGCGCGAAGGGAAACACGTACAGCGCCACCCTTTCCTCGGACACGCCCATATAGCGGGTCAAGGCCAGCGCGTAGGTGAAGAAGATGGCGTTGTAGAAGAAGGCCTGCGACACCATCAGCGCCAGCGCCACCGCGCTGCGGCGGCGATACCGCTGCAGCAGGACGCGCGCGACCTCGCGCAGGCCGCCGCCGGCGCGGCGGCGGAAGGTGATGCTGCCTTGCGCCGGCGGCAGCTCGCCATGCTGGGCCCGGACGCGCGCCTCGATGGCGTCGATGATGCGGTGGGCTTCCTCGCCGCGGCCATGCGAAAGCAGCCAGCGCGGGCTTTCCGGCACGTCGCGCCTGACCAGCAGGATGGCCAGGGCGAGCACCGCGCCCAGGCCGAAGCCCGCGCGCCAGCCCAGTTCGGGGCCCAGGACGCGGGGATCCAGCAGCAGCAGGCTGAGGCCGGCGCCCAGCGCGGCGCCCAGCCAGAAACTGCCGTTGATGGCCAGGTTGACGCGGCCGCGCACGCGGGCCGGGATCAGCTCGTCGATGGCGGAATTGATGGCGGCGTACTCGCCGCCGATGCCCAGGCCGGTGGCGAAACGGCAGACGGCGAAAAAGAGGAAATCCGGTGAAAACGCCGTCGCCAGCGTCGCCGCCATATAGATGGCCAGCGTCATCATGAACAGCGTCTTGCGGCCCAGCCGGTCGGCCAGCCGCCCGAACCCCAGGGCGCCCACCACCGCGCCGGCGATATACAGCGAGCCGGCCCAGCCGACCTGGGTGGCCGACAGCGCCAGCGTGTCGGCGCGTTCCAGCACGCCGCCGATGGAGCCGACCAGCGTCACTTCCAGGCCGTCCAGCACCCAGGCCACGCCCAGCGCGATGGTGACGCGCCAATGCCAGCCCGACCAGGGCAGGCGGTCGAGGCGGGCGGGGATATCGCTGGTGATGCTGCCCGGCGCCGGGCCGGTGCCTGTCTCGCCGGACGCGGGGGCCGGCGGGGGATGGCCGGCGGGAGAGGGACGATCCATGGGGGAAGTAGGGGACATCGCTCCGTTTTCCTCGGTTTCGGTCCACGGCCCGGGGCCGCGGGATGCCGCCGCGCCGCAAGTCTTGGGCCCGTTCCGCCAGGCAGGCCCCGCACGGGCGTTACCCAGTCCCCGGTCTATATAGGCGTGCCGCGCCCAGGGGGCCTCATCCTCCCTGGGCGCGCCGCCGCGCCGGCGCTGCGCTAATATGGCCGCGAAACCGGGCCTGAGCGTGGACCCTATGCTCGATTTGAACGAATTCCTGACGTTTTCGGCCATCGCCGACACCAAGAGTTTTTCCCGGGCGGCGGAGAAACTGGGCATCTCCAAGGCGCTGGCGAGCAAGCACGTGGCCGACCTGGAGCAGTCGCTGGGCGTCAGGCTGTTGCACCGCACGACCCGCAAGCTCGGGCTGACCCCGGCCGGCGAGCTGTTTCACGAGCGCTGCCGCCAGTTGATCGCCCACGCGGAGGACGCCCGCCACGAGATCGAGCAATTCCGCAGCGCGCCCGGCGGCCGCATCCGCATCAGTTCCGCCATGGCGTTCGGGCGGCGCCATCTGCTGCCGGTTGTCGCGCGTTTCCTGGCGCGCTATCCCGAGGTGTCGATCGACGTCGACCTGAGCCAGCAGTTTCCCGACCTCGTCACCGGCGGCGCCGACGTCGTCATCCGCCAGGCCGACGAACCGGTGCTGCTCTCGCTGGTCGCCCGGCGGCTGGCGCCGATGCGCATGGTGGCCTGCGCCAGCCCGGCCTACCTGGCGCGCCATCCCGCGCCGCGCACGCCGGCGGACCTGGCGGCGCACAATTGCCTGGTCTATTTCGCCGACGCGCGCGGGGAATGGCGCTTCCAGGGGCCCGAGGGCGAGTGCGCGGTCAAGCCGAAGGGGAATTTCAGGGCCAACAGCGCCGACGCCGTGGTGGAGGCCGCGCTGGCAGACCTGGGCATCGCGGTAGCGCCGACCTTCGCGGCCGGCGAGGCCTTGCGCGACGGCAGGCTGCGGCGCGTGCTGCCGGACTATCGCCTGCCGGAGCGCACGCTCTACGCCGCCTACCTGCCCAACCCGACCATGGCGCACTGCACCAAGCTGTTCGTCGACTTCCTGGTGGCGCAATTCGGCGATCGCCCGTATTGGGATTGAACGGCATCCGGGCTGAACGGCGTCGGGATCGAATGCCGCCCGGGCCGGCGCGCGATCGCCGCGCAACCTCTCCCGGCCTGCCCGGTGCCTATTTCCCGGCGCCCATTTATTTGCCGGCCCGTGCGTGAACAGTCTGTTCATCGATCGGCATTGAATCGCCGCCGCCGGGCGCTCAACATCGCAAGCTCCCACGCAGACGGCAGGAGGCCGATTCATGTCACCAGCAGCACCCGCGCGCGACACCCTGGGCGGCACCGGCGCCGTCACCTGGCATGGCGGCGAGGAACATTGGACCCGGCGCGACGACGTCGACCTGTTTCTCTGGCACAAACCCGCCGCCGCCGGCGTGCCGCACGCCGGCACGATCTTCTTCGTGCATGGATCCTCCATGGCGTCGCAGCCGACGTTCGATCTCAGCGTGCCCGGCCGGCCCGATTCCTCGGCCATGGACTGGTTCGCCGCGCGCGGCTTCGACACCTGGTGCATGGACAACGAAGGCTATGGCCGCTCCAGCAAGCACCGGCCGATCAACGCCGACATCGCCAACGGCGCGCTCGACCTGGCCGCCGGCAGCGCCTACGTCCTGGCGCGGGCGAAGGACCCGCGCCTGCTGATGTACGGGATTTCCTCCGGCGCGCTGAAGGCGGCGCTGTTCGCGCAGCAGCATCCGGAACGCGTCGCGCGCCTGGCGCTCGATGCCTTCGTCTGGACCGGGGAGGGCAGCCCCACGCTGGCGCAGCGCAAGCAGCGCCTGCCCGATTTCATCGCCAACAATCGCCGGCCCATCGACCGCGCCTTCGTGCAGAGCATCTTTTCGCGCGACCATCCCGGCTGCGCCGACGAGGCCACCGTGTCCGCCTTCGCCGACGCCATCCTGTCGCTGGACAACTCCATGCCCACCGGCACCTACGTCGACATGTGCTCGAAACTGCCGCTGGTCGATCCGGAGAAAATCGACCTGCCAGTCATCGTCATGCGCGGTGAATACGACGGCATCGCCTCGTTCGAGGACCTGGCGGCCTTCTTCGCCCGGCTGCCCAATGCTTTCAAGCAATTCACAGTCATGCAGGGCATCTCGCACGCCAGTTTCCAGCAGAAGAACTACCACATGGTCTACCACATCCTGCATGCGTTCTATACGCAGCCGGACCCGGTCTATCGCTGAGGCCGGGAGCAGGGCGAAAGCAAGCAGGGAGTAGCGACCCAAGGGGCGAGCCCGGACCACCGGGCCGCGCCCGGGCACCGACACGGGCGTCCGGGCAAGAAAACGAGGAGACGATGATGCGACATTGCCTTGCAGGCGCGCTTGCGCGCGCCGTCCGCCGGTGGCGGGCCTGTACCGGACGCGCCGTGTGCGCCCTTGCCGTCCTCGCGGTCTGCGGAGCGTTGCCGGCGGGCCCCGCCCGCGCCCAGGGAGCCGCGCAATCCGGTCCCTATCCCAGCGCACCCATCCGCCTGATCGTGCCGTTCGCGCCGGGCGGCTTCACCGACGTGGTGGCGCGCCTGCTGGGCGAGAAACTGGGCGCCGCGCTGGGCCAGCCGGTGGTGGTCGAGAACCGCGTGGGCGCCGGGTCGACGATAGGCACGGACTACGTCGCCAAATCGCCGCCCGACGGCTACACGCTGGCGCTGGTGTCCACCACCCACGTCATCGCGCCCTGGCTGTACAAGAAACTGCCCTACGATCCCATCAAGAGCTTCGCGCCCATCACGAAGCTGGTGGACAGCCCCTACGTGCTGGTGACCAATCCGCAAAAGGTGCCGGCCAGGAGCGTCGGCGAGTTGATCGCGCTGGCCAAGGCCAGGCCGGGGCGGCTGGACTATGCATCCTCCGGCAACGGCAGTAGCCAGCACCTGGCCGCGGCGCTGTTCGCCAGCATGGCGGACGTGCAGTTGATGCACGTCCCGTACCGCGGCAGCGGCCAGGCGCTGGCGGACATCATGAGCGGCCAGGTTGCCATGGGCTTCCTGGGCGTCACCGCCGCCTTGCCGCAGATACGCGCCGGACGCCTGCGCGCGCTGGCGGTCACCACCACGCAACGCTCGCCGGACCTGCCCGACGTGCCGACCCTGGACGAAGCGGGCGTGAAGGGCTACGAGGCCACCATCTGGCTGGGCCTGTTGGCGCCCGCGGGCACGCCGCCGGCGGTGATCGAGCGCCTGCACGACGCCACCGGCCAGGTCATGCAGGCCGAGGATGCGCGCAAGGCGCTGGCCACCGCGGGCCTGACCCTCAGCCTGGATACCTCGCGGCAGTTCGGGCAACTGCTGGAAAGCGAATCCGCGAAATGGGGCAGGGTGGTGAAGCAGACGGGCGCGACGGTGAACTGACCGGCGCGGCGGGCTTGCTACGGCAGGGTGGCCGGGTAGCTGTCCAGCGCCAGGGCGATCTGGCGGCGGATGTCCCACATTTGCAGCGAGGCCTGCACCGCGCCGTAGAAGACGCCGTCGCGCACCACGAACATGGCCGGCAGGTGGAAGACCTCGTAGCGCTGCACCAGGCCGCCGTTGTCGCCGGCGTCTATCCAGCACAGGCGCTGGACCTGGAGGTCCATCCTGGGCAATTGCTCGCGCGCCAGCTTGCAGTTGGCGCAGGTGCGGCTATGAAAGACCACCAGCGACAAGCCGGGCGCGTCCAGCAGAAAGCGATCGGCGGTGCCGTCGTTGAGTTCGATTTCGTCCATCCGGCGGGTATCCTTGCCTGCGCCGGGAAGGGGGCGCAGAGACAGGCCCGCATGTTAGCGCGGGCGGGCCGCGCCGGCCACGGCCGGCCCGTTCCCGGCGGCGGCCCTGGCGGGCATGTTTCCTGCTGAGCAGTACGGACCTGAACCGCGTCGCGTGAGATACATGCAATCCGACAGCTTCTTTACGTCCCTGGGCAATACCCTCGGCGAGGTCATCCGGTCCATCGTCAGCGCCCTGAAGTATGTCCTGGGCGGCTTCGGCCACGCCATCGGCGAGTTTTCCGCCGGCCTGGCCCGGGCCTTGGGCATGAACCCGACCCTGTTCAATTTCGCCTTGCTCATACTCGGGCTGCTGTTGCTGTGGGCGGCGATCGGCGCCCTGGTCAGGCGATCGCTGCTCGGCTTCATCTTCTGGATCGTCCTGGCGGTCCTGGTCCTGGGGGCCTTGATCGAATGACTCGAACGACGACGTCCGGCGCGAAGAAAACCTCCAAGGCAGGCCCGGCCGCCGATAAGGCAGGCGCCGGCGACGGCATACGCGTCGGCATAGGCGGCTGGAGCTACGCGCCGTGGCGAGGCGTCTTTTACCCCGCCGGCGTGCCGCAGAGCCGCGAGCTCGAATACGCCAGCGCCCACGTCACCGCCATCGAAATCAACAGCACGTATTACGGCACGCAGAAAGCCAGCTCGTTCGCGCGCTGGCGCGATGCGACGCCGGACGGATTCGTCTTCACCTTGAAGGCGTCCCGCTACGCCACGCACCGCCGCGTGTTGGCCGAGGGCGCGGAGTCGATCCGCCGTTTCCTCGAAAGCGGCATCACCGAACTCGGCGCGAAACTGGGGCCCATCCTGTGGCAATTCGCGCCGGGCAAGACGTTCGACGCCGAGGACCTGGCGGGCTTTCTCGACCTGCTGCCGGCCCGGCAGGACGGCGTGCGGCTGCGCCATGCCCTGGAGGTCCGCCACGGCAGCTTCGACGATCCCGCCTATCTGGCGCTGGCGCGCAAGCACAAGGTGGCCACGGTCTACACGGACAACCCGGCCTTTCCCTCGCTGCCCGACCTGACGGCGGATTTCGTCTACGCCCGCCTCATGTGCGCCAACGAGCGTTTGCGCGCCGGCTATCCCCCGCGCGAACTGGACGCCTGGGCGGAGCGCGCCCGCGCGTGGGCGGCGGGCGGCGTGCCGGAAAAGCTGCCCGGCGTGGAGATGGCGCGCGCGCCGGCCGCGGCATCGGGCGCGCACGGCGCCGGGCGGCGCGACGTCTATCTCTATTTCATCAACGGCGCCAAGGAAAAAGCGCCCGCCGCGGCCATGGCCCTGCTCGAACGCCTGCGGGCCAGGTAAGACCGCCGGCGCGTGGCCTGGGTAGCTTGGTACCATAGGGGCCACCCAACGAGTACGCCTGGATCTTCATGCCCGCTGCTACGCCTTCGTCCCGTCATTCGTTCTCTTTGCAATGGTCCCGCTTGCTGGCCCTGGCCGGCCTGGGCGCCGGACTGGCGGTCTCCGGTTCCGCCCTGGCGCAGACCGATGCGCCCGCGCCGGCGTCGCCAGCCGCGCAGCCGGCGGCCGAACAGGACCGCGATCCCGCCGCCTGCCTGGCCAGGCTGCGCAAGGACGCGCCGGCCAACGGCATCAGCGTCGCCGATTTCGACCGCTACACCCAGGGCTCCAAGCTGCTCGCGGCCACCGTGTCGGCCGCCAAGGCGCAGCCGGAGAGCAAGGAATACTGGTGGGACTACATCGCCAAGACCGTCGACGACCAGCGGGTGGCCGACGGCCAGGCGGTGCTGCGCAAGTACGCGCAGCAGCTTGCCAACATCGACCAGACCTACCAGATCGACAGCGAACCCCTGGTCGCCATCTTCGGCATCGAGACCAATTACGGCTCGCAGTTCGGCAAGGTCGACGTGCTCAATGCCTGGCTGACGCGCGCCTGCGTCGAGCAGAAACCCTTGTGGATCAAGAACGCCTACGCCTCGGTGCGCCTGCTGCGCGACGGCGTGGTGCAGCGCGAGAACTTCGTCGGCTCCTGGAGCGGCGCTTTCGGGATGACGCAATTCATCCCGACCTCGTTCTACGAACTGGCGGCCGATGGCGACGGCGATGGCCGCATCGATCTCTACAACTCCCTGCCCGATGCCCTGGCCTCCACCGCCAATCATCTGCTCAAGCGCAAGGCCAGGTGGACGCGCGGCTTGCCGCCCGTGGTCGAGGTGAAGCTGCCCGGCGCCATCGCGTCGGCCTTGCCGCAAGCGCCCGATGCCGAGATCATGGATCCGCAGGACCGGCGCACCCTGGCGCAATGGTCGACGGCCGGCGTCACGCTTGCCGACGGCAAGCCCCTGAGCAGCATCGGCGCGCCCGGCGGTACGCCCTGGGCGGCGATACCGGCCTACGTGTTCGCGCCCACCGGCGCGCGCGGCCCGGTGTTCCTCGCGACGAACAACTTCGACGCCATCCTGCATTACAACCAGGCGCGCAAGTATGCGCTGGCGGTCAGCCTGTTGACCAATCGCCTGAAGGGCGACGGGCCGCTGGCGACGCCGTGGCCGACCGACGATCCCGGCCTGTCGCGGGCGCAGATCAAGCTGCTGCAGCAGTTGCTGGCGGCCCGCGGCTACGACGTGGGCACGCCGGACGGCATTCCGGGCAGCAAGACGCGCGAGGCGGTGTCGGCCGAGCAGGCCCGGCTGGGCCTGCCGCAGGACGGCCGTCCCGGCAGCCGCATGCTGAAGGCGTTGCAGGCGCAGTAAGGGACGGCAGGTCCGGCGATCACGCCGCCGGAATGACCAGGTCCGCCGTGCCCGGGCACACCCAGCGCACGCATTCGCGCGTCGTGTCGATGCAGCCGCCGTCGACATAGACGCCGCGCGGTTCGCGCAGCCGCACCATCAGCGTGAGGATGCGCTCGACCTCGGCCGGGTCGGCCAGCGAGGCGCGGACCTTGTCTTCCACGATGCTCTCGTCCAGCCGCGTCTTGCCCGCGTCGTCCACGTACACGCCGTCGCGCCAGTGGTAGATCTCCACGCACTTCGTCGTCAGCGTGAAGGGCTGCTCGTGCTTCCAGAAGTTGTTGAACAGGCCGCCGCCCAGGTAGAACACCCACGATCCCTCGAAGCCCTCGGCGTCGGCCGAGCGCTCGTCGGGATTGCGAAACCACAGGCGGTCGCCCGGCACGTAGTACTTCGGCGGTAGCGGGTTTTCCATCGACCCGTACTCGCGCAGGAAGACGTCGTGGAACAGGCCGGACATGATGGCGCGCGTTTCCCAGCGCTTCTGCAGTTGCGCCAGCAGGGCCGGGTTGCCGTCGGCCAGTTCCTGCGCGATGCCCAGCAGCGTGACGTACTCGGTCGCGCGGTAGCAGGAGAAGGAATACAGCTTGCCCGAATCCTCCGGCTGCGAGGCCTTGCGCAAGGCCTCGATCAGCGGCTTGCCGGGCAGCACGGTGAAGCCGGTCTCTTCGGCGTAGGTCCAATAGTCCGCCGGCCGCTCGGCCTGCTCGGTATCGAAGGCCAGTTCGGTCTTGAAGGCGGCCTGCACGATGTTGCGCTTGATGCGCACGGCCGCCGCCAGTTCGTCGTGGCTGGGATAGCGGAAGGCGACCGGCGCCGCCAGCATGGCGACGACGATCTCGCGTTCCAGGTTGCGGCCGGGGTCCGCCGGGTGGCGCCGGTCCAGGATGGGACGCAGGCCCGTGGTGTCGAACCCGGGCGTCCAGGCGGCGGCGACGTCGGGCCGCAGGCGCAGGCGGACCAGCGATTCGTCGTTCGTCCGCGCGTCCTGGATCTCGACCACGTCGTCCAGGCCCAGCGCCTTCAGATAGGCGAGGGCGCGCTCGCGCTCGGCGGCGACGGCGGCGGGCGCGGCGCCGAAAATTTCAATGCCCGCGGCTTGCGGGGCGGGGGAGGAACTGGACACCGGGGAACTCCAGGAAAGCGGCATCGGAAATGCGATATTGAGCGGCACGCGGGCTGACGGTTGACTTAAGTCTTGGGGGAGCGCATTGGAAGCCGCAAGCAGCCTCGGCCGCGCGGCGTGGAGCTTCTTGCAATCATAGGCGATGCGCCTATGATTGCGGTCGGCTCCCGCACGCCTCCGGCGCGTACCGGCGCGTACCGGCCGGGTCGAAAAGCACGGCGACGGGCCGGCGTTCAGACGACGTTCAGAGATGAGGACATGACGGAAAGTTCATCGCATCGCGGCATGCAGTGGGTGGTCGCGGCCGGTTTTTTCATGCAGGCGCTGGATACCACCATCGTCAATACCGCCTTGCCGGCGATGGCCCGCAGCATGGGCGAGGACGTCCTGGACATGCGCGCGGTGGTGGTGGCCTACTCGCTGACCATGGCCATGCTGACGCCGGCGTCGGGCTGGCTGGCCGACCGCTACGGCACGCGGCGCGTGTACTTCACGTCCATCCTTATCTTCACGCTGGGCTCGCTGTTCTGTGCCATGGCGGGCAACCTGCCGCAACTGGTGGCGGCGCGCGTGGTGCAGGGCGTGGGCGGCTCGATGCTGCTGCCCATCGGCCGCCTGTCCATCCTGCGCACCATGCGCGGCGACGCCTACATCGCCGCGCTGGCCTTCATCTCCGTCGCCGGCCAGGTGGGGCCCCTGATCGGTCCCATGACGGGCGGCTGGCTGGTCCAGGCCATCAGTTGGCACTGGATCTTCCTGATCAACCTGCCCATCGGCATCATCGGCCTGTTCGCCGTGCGCGCCTACCTGCCGCCCGGCATCAGCGGCCTCGCGCCCGCGTTCGACGCCATCGGCTTCGTGCTGCTGTCCACCTGCATGGTCGCCTTCTCGCTGGCCCTGGACGCGCCGGCCGGCGCCCACCATGCCGCCTGGAGCGCGGGCCTGTTCCTGCTCAGCGCGGCGACGGTGCTGCTCTACGTCCCGCACGCGCGGCGCCATCCGCTGCCGCTGTTCCGCCTGGCCCTGTTCCGCGAACCGAACTTCAGCATCGGCCTGGTCGGCAACCTGGTGTGCCGCATCGGCAGCAGCGCCGTGCCTTTCCTGCTGCCCCTGCTGCTGCAATTGCAGATGGGCTACAGCCCTTTCTACTCGGGCGTGATGATGCTGCCCACCGCCATCGCCGGCGTCATCAGCAAGACCTGGGTGGCGCCCCTGGTGCGGCGCTTCGGCTACGACAACTTCCTGCTGGTCAACACGGTGATCGTCGGCGCCTCCATCGTTTCCTTCGCCGCCTTGGCGCCGGGCTGGCCGCTTGCCTTGCAGATCGTCCAACTGGCCATCTTCGGGGGCGCCAACTCCATGCAGTTCGCCGCCATGAACACGGTGACGCTGAAGGGGTTGAGCATGGAGGACGCCGGCAGCGGCAACAGCCTGTTCTCCATGGTGCAGATGCTGGCCATCAGCCTGGGCGTGACGCTGGGCGGCACCATGGTCGGGTGGTTTTCCAGCGACGACGCCCATCCGCCGGCCATGGCCTTCCGCCTGACCTTCGCCATCGTCGGCATCATCACGCTGGTGTCGGGCTTCATTTTCCGGCGCATGGACGCGGAACTGCTCAACGGCCGCCGGGCCCCGCGCGGCGCATGATGTCGATGTGTAGCCACACGTAACAGATTGGGTGGCAAGCTGCGTTGCCCATGGGGGCGGCCGTTACATCGAGCCATAAACGGCGTTCCGGCGCCCGATATTCCAGGTACGCTAATTGCTGAGCATGTATCCCGAGGGCGCCGGGCGGTTTGGACGGTTGCCTGGATTCTTGCCCGCCGCCACCGCCATGGCGCCAACCTGAACTGAATATGTGGGAGGTAAACATATGGACTTCGGAACCGCTACGCAATCGGCTGTTGTGCAACGCCCGGCCCGTCGCGGCCTGCGCCTGTCGGCCGCCGGCCTGGCGCTGTGCGCCGCCGGCCTGATGGGCATGAGCGCCGGCGCGCATGCCGACGAACAATACAAGCGCGACGTCGCGGCCTGCAACAGCGGCCACACCAGCGAGGCCAAGGCCACCTGCCTGCGCGAAGCCGGCGCGGCCCAGGTGGAACGCCACCGCAACGGCCTGAGCGACGTGGGCAGCAACAGCGAAGCGCAGAACGCGGCGCAGCGTTGCAATGCCTTGCCCGCCGACCAGCGCCAGGACTGCATGTACCTGATGTCGGGCCAGGGCCAGACCACGGTCCAGGGCAGCGTCGCCGGCGGCGGCATCCTGCGTGAAACCGTGATCCAGGTGCCGGCCGGCACGCCGGGCGCCAGCGCCCCGGGCTACTCCTCGGGGTCGGGCTATTCGTCGGGCAGCTCCGCGCCGCTGGCGCCGCCGCCCGCCGTGCCGCCTTCGTCGCAGACCCCGTCGCCCAGCGTGACGCCTTACGGCTCGTCGCCCCGTTATTGATTCTTTCCCCGCGGCATGAAGCCCGGCGGCGCCTCCCGGCCCGCCGGGCTTTGTCTTGTCCGGCGCGGTTTCATGGCTTGACGGTTTCACGGCGCCGGGGCTTTACGGCTGGGCGCCGCTTTCAGGCAAAATGGCGGTTGTTTCGTTTCCGCCCCCGTTCATGTCCGACGTCATTGCCCTGATCTTCGATTTCGACGACACCCTGGCGCCCGACAGTACGTCGGGCTTCCTCGGCAGCGTGGGCGTGGACACGGCCGCGTTCTGGAAAGAGCAGGTCGATCCGCTGCTGTTCCAGCAGGACTGGGATCCCGTTCCCGCCTACCTGTATCGCATGATCGAGCTGTCGCAAAGCGGCAAGCACGGCCCGTTCACGCGCGAGCGCCTGGCCGCATGGGGCGCGCAACTTCCCTTGCACGCGGGCGTGCAGACCTTGTTCCAGCGGCTGCGCGACGCCGTGCGCGCGGCCCATCCGCAGGTGGCGCTGGAGTTCTACCTGATTTCCAGCGGCATCGGCGACGTCGTGCGGGCCACGCCGGTGGCGCATGAATTCACCGATATCTGGGCCTCGGAATTCGTCTACGGCGAGGACGGCGGCATCCGCTTTCCGCGCCGGGTGGTCAGCTTCACCGACAAGACGCGCTATCTGTTCCACGTCCAGAAGGGCATCGTCGGTCCGGCCTTCCGCAGCAAGCCGTTCGAGGTCAACCGCAAGGTGCCGGAAGACCGCCTGCGCATTCCCTTCGACCAGATGATTTTCGTCGGCGACGGCTACACCGACATTCCCTGCTTTTCCCTCATCCGCCGCGCGGGCGGCTACGCCTTCGGCGTCTGGGACCCGCGGCATCGCGACAAGCGCAGCCGGGCCTGGGGCTTCATCGAGGACGGCCGGGTGTCCAACCTGAACCAGGCGCGCTACGACGACGAGGCCGAGCTCTATCAATGGCTCGAAGAGGCCGTCACCAGCCTGGCCGGGCGCATCGCGCTGAAATCTCGGGTGTACCGTGGCTGAGCCGGGCATGCCGGGCCTCGGGGACCTGCCGCTGCCCGCGCCGGCGCAGGCCGAACGCGACGCGGCCATGATGCGGCTGGCGCTGGCGCAGGCCGAGGCGGCGATCGCCGTCGGCGAAGTGCCGGTGGGCGCGGTGCTGGTCGACGCCGAGGGCCAGGTGCTGGGCGCCGGCTACAACCGCACCATCATCGACCACGATCCCACCGCGCATGCCGAGGTCGTCGCCCTGCGCGCCGCCGCCCGGCGGCTGGGCAACTACCGGCTGCCCGGCCTGAGCCTCTACGTCACGCTGGAGCCCTGCGTCATGTGCATGGGCGCCATGCTGCATGCGCGGCTGGCGCGCGTCTGCTACGGCGCGGCCGATCCGAAAACCGGCGCCTGCGGCAGCGTGCTGGACATCGGCGCGGTGGCGCAGTTGAATCATCACACCACCTTCCATGGCGGCGTCCTGGCCGAACCTTGCGGCGACCTGCTGCGCGGTTTCTTCCGGGCGCGCCGCCGCAAGGAAATCCAGACATGAGCAACAAGCAAGGCATCTATCTTTTTTCGCCGTCGTCGGCGGTGGCCGATCCGGACGCCGTCGAGCGCGCCCGGCAAAATCTCACGGCCGAGGGCTTTCGCACCGTGGTCGACCGCGGCGCGCTGGCGGTGCACCAGCGCTTCGCCGGCACCGACGCGCAGCGCCTGGCCGCGCTGGGCCGCGCGCTCAAGCAGAAGCAGCCCATCGTCATGGCCACGCGCGGCGGCTACGGCCTGGGCCGCCTGCTGCCCCTGATCGACTGGAAGGCGGTGGCCGACAGCGGCAAGCGCTTCGTCGGCATGAGCGACTTCACCGCCTTCAACCTGGCCTTGCTGGCTCAGACCGGCGCCGTCAGCTATTCCGGCGCCACGGCGGTGGCCGACTTCGGCGGCAAGAAGGTCGATGAGCTGACCGGCGCGCTGTTCGGCGAGCTGATGCGCGGCGAACTGGAAATCCTCAGCTTCGAAACCGAGGACGCCGATGCCGTGGACTGTCGCGGCATTCTCTGGGGCGGCACCCTGGCCATGGTGGCCTCGCTGGTGGGAACGCCGTACATGCCGCGCATCCGCGGCGGCATCCTGTTCCTGGAGGACGTGGCCGAGCATCCCTATCGCGTCGAGCGCATGCTGACGCAGTTGTGGCAGGCCGGCATCCTGCAGAAGCAGAAGGCCATCCTGCTGGGGCATTTCACCAATTACCGCCTGGCGCCGCACGACGCCGGCTTCGACATGCCGGCCGTGGTGAAGTGGCTGCGCCGGACCGTGAAGGTGCCGGTGCTCACGGGCCTGCCTTATGGGCACATCGCCAGCAAGGCGACGCTGCCGATCGGCAAGAAGATCGGCGTGGCGACCGAGCCGGGGCTGGTGCATCTGGTGCTCGATGAACACGATCACGATCATGATCATGGCGATGGGCATGGCCATGACGAGGACCATGACCATGATCACGGCCATGGGGCTCATGCTCATGCCGGCCATGCCGGTCACGGGCATTGATCCTTGACCCGGTCGGCGCGTGATCAGGCCTTCATGCTTTCGGCATACACGCGCGCATAGTTGCCGCCCAGGATGGCGCCGGCTTCCTGCTCGCTGAAGCCGGCGTCGCGCAGGGCCCGCGCCAGCAGCGGCAGCTTGCGGTAGCTGTCCAGGACCGACGGCGAGAGCAGGCCCAGCATGTCGGTACCCAGTCCCACGTGCGCCACGCCCACCAGGTCGGCCATGGACCGCATCCCTTGCGCCATATCGGCCAGGGTAGGGTAGATGCTGGCCACCGGCCACACGCCGATCACGCCGCCGGTGTCGGCCACCAGCCGCGCATGCTCCGGCGAAATGGCGCGCGAGTAGCGGCCCGGATGCTGGCTCAGCGAGGTGTGCGACAGCACCAGCGGCCGGCGCGTGACCTGCGCCGCGCGCTGCACCAGCGCATAGGTGCCGTGCGCCACGTCGACCACGATGCCCAGTTCGTTGCAGCGCTGGATGACGGCCGCGCCGAAATCGGTAAGGCCCTGGTGCACCGGCGGCGCGGTCTGGATGTCGCCCAGTTCGTTGACGCGGTAGTGCGTCAGTTGCAGATGCCGCAAGCCATGGCGATGGTAGGCGTCGTCCAGGCGCGCCAGATCGCCTTCGAGGAAGTCCGCGCCTTCGGCCGACACGATGACCGACGGGCCGTCGCGGCAGGCCGCGCGCAATTCCTCCGCCGTCTTCACCACGCGCAACCCCTGTCGCGCCGCCAGGTCCGTCAGGCGCTGGAACCCGGCTTCGCCGCGCGACGACATTTCGCCGGGCGCCGGTTCGCGATACGCGACGATGCGGCGCCGGCCGGAAGGGCTGGTGACGACGTGATCGGTGCTGGAGTCGGTGACGATGGCCAGGCAGACCACGTGCATGGCGCCTTCGCGCATGGGGGCGGCCAGGGCCGTGAAGGGCAGGGGCACGGTGCGCCGCCCCAGGCTGACGTGGCCCGCGTGGCTGTGGATGTCGACGGTGCTCTGCGCGGACAGCCAGGGAGGAACGGCGGGCTCCTTGCCGGCATCCCGCGTTTCGTCCGCCGCCTGCGCGGCGCAGCCGGCCAGCCCGGCCATCGCGCTCAGGCCGGCGAAGGCGGCCAGGCCCAGGACGTTGCGCCGTCCGATGGCCCAGGCGGCGCGCGGTTCGGCCAGGGGCGCGACCTCGGCGGCGCGGATCCGGTAGCGCCAGCCGGCGGGATCGTCGGCCAGCAATTCCCAGCGGCCGCGCACGCGCACCGGACCGCGGCGCCAGTCCAGCGGCGTATCCGCATGGACTTCCACCACCATGTCCGCGTGCCAGCCGCCGTGGGCCGCGCAACAGGCGGGCTGCTGGGTCAGGAGAAACGTATCGGAGGCCTCGCCCGGTTCGGGGAAGACCGGATGGCCGTCCAGGCGCACCCAGGCGCCGGGCGCGACGCCGGCGGCGCCCTCATGAATCATGTCCCACGACAAGGGCCTGGTCATGCGAACTCCGGTTGCTCAGGTTTCCGTCACGCCATGCTGCGCGGTTTTCCTTTCGTTTTGCTTTCGTCCGCGGGTGAAGTTTTTGTATCGGCGGCGGCCGGGCCGCGCTCGCGTTCCATATTTTTTCGCCCGTCGCGCGCAACAGCGACGCGAGCCTGTCACACTGTTCCGGTCCGGTAAAAAGCGCGTGATATTCTTCCAACCTGACAACAGATTGAATGACCGGCCGCCCAGGCGCCGCGCGGCGCGCCGTGCCGCCGTTCATCTTTTTCCTGGAGATTCGATGCCCCATTCGACCCCGCTCATCACGACCATCGTGGGCGGCCTGGTGCTGGCGTTCATCCTGGGCGCGATCGCCGTCCGCTTGAAGCTGCCGCCGCTGATAGGCTATTTGTTCGCCGGCATACTCGCCGGACCGCACACGCCCGGATTCACCGCGGACGGCCACCTGGCGCAGGAACTGGCCGAACTGGGCGTGATCCTGCTGATGTTCGGCGTCGGCCTGCATTTCTCCCTCAAGGACCTGCTGTCGGTCAAGGGCATCGCCGTCCCGGGCGCCATCGTGCAGATCAGCGTGGCGACCCTGATGGGCCTGGGCATGTCGCAACTGATGCATTGGAGCCTGGGCGGCGGCCTGCTGTTCGGCCTGGCTTTGTCGGTGGCCAGCACGGTCGTGCTGATCAAGGCGCTGGACGACCGCGAGATGGTCGAGACGGGAATAGGGCGCATCGCGGTCGGATGGCTGATCGTCGAGGACCTGGTGATGGTCGCCGCCCTGGTGCTGATCCCGGCCCTGTCGGGCGTGCTCGGCGGGCGCGGCGCGGAAGGCGGTCCGTCCTTGTGGTGGGTGCTGGGAATCACCGTGGTCAAGGTGGCCGCCTTCGTCGCCATCATGCTGATCTTCGGGCGCCGCGTCATTCCCTGGATACTCGAACGGGTGGTCTATACCGGCAACCGCGAGCTTTTCCGGCTGGGCGTGCTGGCCTGCGCGCTGGGCGTGGCCTACGGCGCCACGGCGCTGTTCGGCGTGTCGTTCGCGCTGGGGGCCTTCTTCGCCGGCATGGTCATGGCCGAATCGGAATTCAGCCAGCGCGCCGCCGACGAATCGCTGCCGCTGCGCGACGCCTTCTCGGTCTTGTTCTTCGTCTCGGTGGGCATGCTGTTCGACCCGCTGTCCTTCCTGCGCGATCCGTGGGGCGTGCTGGGCACGACGCTCATCATCGTCGTCGGCAAGTCCATCGCGGCCTACCTCATCGTGCGCGCCTTCCGCCATTCCAAGATGACGGCGTTGACGATTTCCGCCAGCCTGGCGCAGATCGGCGAGTTTTCCTTCATCCTGGCGGGGCTGGGCATCACCCAGCAGATCATGCCCACCGAGGCCCAGGACCTGGTGCTGGGCGGGGCCATCCTGTCGATCCTGATCAACCCGCTGCTGTTCAATCTGCTGGATCGCTACCGCGGCCGCGCGGAAGAAGCGGAACTGCCGCCGGGCCAGCCCGACCCGGGCGTGTGACCCGGGTCTTCCCTGCACCCTATACCGGCGCCAGCCCCGAGGGGTGGTCGCCGGCGACGATCCATTCCGGCAGGCGGTTGCCCGACAGGCCGGGGCTGGCCCCCCTGACCATGGCGTCGGCGGCCGGCGCGCCCGCCGCCGGATCGGCATTCGAGCCGCCCGCCTCGCCGATGTCGGGCGTGGCAGGCGGGGCGGCCGCGGGGTCCGCGCTCTTCTTCTCCATGGCGCGCAGCGGCAGCTCGTGCACCAGTTGCTTGGTGGCCAGGACGGCGTCCGGCGCCGTCAGCATGAACGTGTCCACCAGGGCGGCGATGCGCATGTCCAGGGATTCCGGCTCGCACAGGTCATGCACGAAGCCGATGCGCCAGGCCTCCGTCGCGCTGAAGGTTTCGCCGGTGAGGAACCAGCGCGTCGCCTGGCGCGGACCGATGGCGCGCAGCACGTAGGGCGCGATCAAGGCCGGCACCAGGCCCAGCCGCGTCTCGGGCAGGGCGAAGGTGGCGTGGGCGGAGGCGATGGTGATATCACAAGCGGCCGCCAGCCCCATGCCCACCGACATGCAGATGCCGTGGACGCGGGCGATGGTAGCCTTGGGGCAGGAATAAATGGTGTGCAGCATGGCGGCGCAGGCCAGCGCGTCGGCGCGGTCGTCCTGTTCCCCGGGCTGGGCGCCGTAGCGGGTCTGGCCGATATCGGCGCCGGCGCAGAAGCCGATGCCGCGGCCGGCCAGCACGATAGCGCGGACCTGCGGATCGCGCCCGAGCGCCTCGAAGGCCTCGGTCAATTCCTGGACCATCAAGGGATCGACGGCGTTGCGCACGTCGGGCCGGGAAAGCCACACAACGGCCGCTTGGGGTTTGTATTCGATTTCCAATGTTTGCGGCATGTGCCTTTCCTTTCTTGACGCGTTCCGTGACAGATCGCTACTTCAGCTATTACATAGAGTTTGTTCGTGGTTGACAATTCACTGAACAAAAGAACTAGGGCATAGGTAGACATCCGCGTTCAGGTTCGATAAACCACGCTTTTCGACGCGCAGGCGCCATGCCCGCGCCTGTACGAAACGCGCCAAAACCGCTATAAGCATGCGCCTCGCGCTTACTCCACCCGCGTCCCCGGACGGCCCATCTTCATGACGACCCTGATCTCCACGCGGCATTGGTACCTCATACACAAGTGGTCGAGCCTGGTCTGCACGGTGTTCCTGCTGCTGCTTTGCCTGACCGGCCTGCCCCTGATCTTCAAGGACGAGATCGACGACCTGCTGGGCGGCGATACGCCTTACGCCCAAGTCCCCGCCGACGCGCCGCGCGTCAGCCTCGACGTTCTGGCCGATGCGGCGCGCGCGCGTTACCCGGGCCAGCTCATCACTTCGATGCTGATCGACGACGAACCGCGGGTCATCGTCTACATGACGCCGTCTTGGAAGACCTTCCTGGGGCCCGGATCGCAGAATCATTCCATCAGGTTCGACGCGCATACCGGCGCGGTGCTGCACGATTCGACGGTGCCCGACGCGGCGGGCGCGGCCTTCATGAAGCTCGTGCGGGACCTGCACACGGACCTGTTCGTGGACTTGCCCGGCGCCTTGTTCCTGGCGGCGATGGGCCTGCTCTTCGTCGTGGCCATCGTGTCCGGGGTGCTGCTGTACGGACCCTTCATGAAGAAGCTGGACTTCGGCACCGTGCGCGCGGACCGCTCGAAACGGATCCGCTGGCTGGACCTGCACAACCTGCTGGGCATCGTGCTGACGGCCTGGACCCTGGTGGTCGGGGCGACGGGCATCATGAACGAGCTGTCGACGCCGCTGTTCAAGTACTGGAACCGCACCGAGGTCCAGGCCATGCTGGTGCCCTACAAGAACCAGCCCGCGCCCGAACGGGAAAACTGGCATTCGGTGGAAGCGGCGTTCCGCACGACCGTGGACGCGCTGCCGGGCATGACGGTAAAGCTGCTGTTCCCGCCGGGCAATCCCTTCGGCAGTCCTTATCACTATCTGGCCTGGGCCAAGGGGAACACGCCCTTGACCTCGCGCCTGTTCACGCCGGTGCTCATCGACGCCCGGACGGGCCGGATCACCGACAAGGTGAAAATGCCGCTCTACCTCCGGCTGCTGGAAGTCTCGCGTCCCCTGCATTTCGGCGACTACGGCGGCATGCCGTTGAAGATACTCTGGACGCTGCTGGACCTGGTGACCATCGTCGTCCTGTGCAGCGGGTTGTATCTCTGGTTCAAGCGGCGCGGCGTGCAGGCGCGCCGCGTCGGGCAGCTCGCCGTGCGGACGAGCGTCGTGAACGAGGCGTAGTGGAGGCGTAGCGGACGTCGGGCGCGGAGCAGGGCGCGGGAAAGACCGCCGTCCGTTGCGCGCGCGCCGCAAATCGCAGGATTCTGGATAACGCGGATTGCCGGCAATACGGCACAAATGTTAAAAAAGCAATGATAACTATTCCTATTTATGTCGTCTGCGCCTGATGTTGGGGCCGCCGGCGGCGGTTCCGGCTTTCTTCTTCGCGCAGACCCTTCCCATGGCGATCCAGGCCTCCGACGCCACCCTCCCCATTGCCCAGCTCTACAAGGACCACGGCGGCTGGTTGGCCAACTGGCTGCACCGGCAACTGGGCAATGGCGCGGATGCCGCCGACCTCAGCCACGACGTCTTCACGCGCCTGCTGGCGCGGCCGCGTCCCGTGCCGGCCGGCCAGCCGCGCGCCTACCTGAGCAGCATCGCGCGCGGGCTGGTCATCGATCATTGGCGCCGCCGCGAACTGCATCGCGCCTGGCTCGAAACCCTGGCCCACGCGCCGGCGGAACATGAACCCTCGCCCGAGACGCGCGCCGTGATGTTCGAGACCCTGGTGCTGATCGACCGCGCGCTGGACGCGCTCAAGCCGCCCGTGCGCGCCGCCTTCCTGCTGGTGCAACTGGAAGGGCTGACCTGCGCCCAGGCGGCGCGGCAACTGGGCATCTCGCTGGCCACGGTCGAACGCCACATGGCGCGCGCCTTGCGCCACTGCTACAGCGTGTGGTTCGCGGCATGACGGTGGCGCGCGCGCCGCTGTCCCAGTCCGTCGTCGACGCGGCGATAGACTGGGCCGTCAAGATACGCTGCGGCACGCCCACGCCGGAGACCCGCGCGGCGTTCGACGCCTGGCTGGCGCGGGACGCGGCGCATCCCATGGCCTGGGAACGCGTGCAAAGCATGGTGGGCGCGATGGCCAGCGTGCGCGGGCCCCTGGTCATGGACACGCTGCGCAGCGCGCAGGACCAGCGCGCCCGGCACCGGGTGCAGCGGCGCGCCGCCCTGCGCAAGATCGGCGCGCTGGGCATCCTGGCGCCCACCGTGTTCTGGCTGGGGCGCGAACACCTGCCGTGGCAGCGCCTGCTGGCCGACCGCAGCACCCGCCTGGGCGAGCGGCGGCACGTGCGCCTGGCCGACGGCAGCCTGGTTGACCTGAATTCGGACACGGCCATCTCCTTCGAACAGACGGCGCAGCGGCGCCTGCTGACATTACGCCGTGGCGAGATCTACGTGCAGACGGGCCACGACGCGGCGCTGACCCGCGGTCTGCCTTTCTTCGTCCAGACGCCGCAAGGGCTGGTCCAGGCGCTGGGCACGCGCTTCACGGTCAGGCTGGACGATGACGCCAGCCGCCTGTCCGTCACGGAGGGCGCGGTGCGGATGGCACCCGCGGCGGGCGCCGCGCGCGTGCTGGAGGCGGGGCAGAGCGGTTGGCTGACCCGCACGCAGGCCGGTCTTTCGTCCAGGCCGGCGATGGACCCGAACGCATGGACCGATGGCGTGATCAGCGGCCGCGACATGCGCCTGGGCGACGTGCTGGCCGAGATCGCGCGCTATCGCAGCGGCCGCGTCGTCTGCGATCCGGCCATTGCCGGCCGCCTGGTGTCCGGCACTTTCCACATCGACGACACCGACGCCCTGCTGCGTTTCCTCGCGCGCACCCAGTCGCTGGTCGTGACGTACCGCACCGCGCTGTGGGTGCACGTCGGCCCCGCACCCGAGGCCGCGGCCGGCGCGGGCGCCGCTGTTACAAATTAATCGCGTCAAAACTGAGGGGTTTTCGTATTTCGTCCGGTCTAGGGGGACACGACTTGCGTACCCACCCCTACCTTCCGAAACATGATGCGATTCTCCCTACGCGCTTCCGCCATTCCTTCCCCGCGCCGGCTGCCCGGCCTCGCCCTGGCCGCGAGCATGGCCCTGGGCGCCGGCGGCGTTGTCCTGCCGGCCCTCGCGCTGGCCCAGGCCAGCCAAGCCGCCGACTACGCCATTCCGGCCGGCTCGCTGGCGGCGGCGCTGGACACGTATGCGCGCATCTCGAACGTCAACATCACCTATGACGCCGCCCTGGTGGCGCAGGCCCGCACGCCGGGCCTGCATGGGCGCTACGCCGCCGGCGAGGGCTTGAACCGCCTGCTGGCGGGCACCGGCCTGGCCGCCGTGGCGCAGCCCGACGGCGGCTATACCCTGAAGTCCGCGCCGTCCGGCGCCGTCACGCAACTGCCCACGGTCAGCGTCACGGCGGCCGCGGCGCCCGGCGAGGCGACGCCCTACGCCGGCGGGCAGGTCAACACGGGCGCGGCCCTGGGGCTGCTGGGCGGCACCAGCATCATGGACTCGCCGTTCAACGTCACCAGCTATTCCAGCCAGTTGATCGCCGACCAGCAGGCGCGCACGGTCGGCGCGGTGGTGGAGAACGACCCTTCGGTGCGCCTGGCCAGCCCGGCGGCCAGCATGTTCCAGGACTTCACCGTGCGCGGCTTCTACCAGGACGCGATCGCCATCAACGGCCTGTACGGCCTGGCCTTCGGCGACTCGGTGCCGGCCGAAATCGCCGACCGCGTCGAGGTGGTGAAGGGGCCGACCGCGCTGATCGCCGGCATGCCGCCCAGCGGCGCCATCGGCGGCATGATCAACGTGCAGACCAAGCGCGCCGCCGACGAACCGCTGAACCGCCTGTCGCTGGACTACGCGTCGGACGGCCAGGTCGGCACCCACGCCGACATCGGCCGCCGCTTCGGCGACCAGAACCAGTTCGGCATCCGCTTCAACGGCGTCTACCGCAACGGCGACACCGCCCTGGACCACAATTCCAGCCGCGAGGCCCTGGGCTCGCTGGGCCTGGACTATCGCGGGACGCGGCTGCGCGCCTCGCTGGACGTGATTTCGCAGCGCGGCGCGGTCTATGGCTTCCCGCGCTATCTCGGCTTCAGCGGCACCGACATCCCGGCCCCGCCCAAGGCCTCGGCAAATCCCTTCGCCGGCTCGGTCTACAAGATGAACATGACCACGGTGCAGGGCCGCGTCGAATACGACCTGAACGACCGCTGGACGGCCTACGCCACCGCCGGCCAGTCGCACAACCGCTATACCTTCCTCGGCATCAACGCGCTCAGCGGCATCAATTCGCACGGCGACTTCAGCGCGCCGGTCTACAACGGCCGCTCCGCCAAGGACGGCGCCGCCGCCGAGGCCGGCCTGCGCGGCAGGTTCCTCACCGGCGCGGTCTCGCACCAGGTGTCCCTGGCTTTCGACTCGGTGCGCGCCAGGACGGCGTCGAACTCCGTCAACGGCCCGGCGGTCAGCTCCAACATCTACGATCCGCGCAGCTTCGACTTCGACGACAACGTGCCGGGCGACGCCTGGACCTCCAGCCGCAACACCCTGCGCGGCGTGGCCCTGGCCGACACCCTGGGCTTCGCCGACGACCGCATCCTGCTGACCGTGGGCGGGCGCCAGCAATGGATCAAGACGGAGAACTTCAACAAGGCCGGCGCGCGCACCTCGGTCTACGACGATCATGCGCTGACGCCCATGGTGGGGGTGGTCGTCAAGCCGTGGGACGGCGTGTCCCTGTACGCCAACTACATCGAGGGCCTGACGGCGGGATCGACGGTGACCGACGTCACCGCGCCGAACTACGGCACCACCTTCGCGCCGTACAAGTCCGAGCAGTACGAGACCGGCGTGAAATGGGACCTGGGCCATTTCACCAATACGCTCAGCGTGTTCCAGATCGAAAAGCCCAGCATGATCAAGAACCCGGTCACCTTGGAATACAGCGCCGACGGCAGGCAGCGCAACCGCGGCATCGAATGGAACGCCTTCGGCGAGATCGTGCCCGGGGTGCGGGTGCTGGGCGGGGCCTCGTACACGCGCGCCCTGATCCGCAGGAGCGCGGGCGGCGTCTACGACGGCAACCAGGCCTTCGGCGTGCCCCGCTGGCTGGCCAACGCCGGCGCCGAATGGGACCTGCCCTGGGTGCCCGGCCTGTCGCTGAACGCGCGCGCGGTCTATACGGGCAGCCTGGACCTCGATTCGGCGAACAGGCAGCACATCCCCGGCTGGGTCCGCTACGACGCCGGCGCCCGCTACGCCACCCAGGTGGCCGGCAGGCCGGTGACCGTCCGCCTGGACGTGCTGAACCTGTTCAACCACGGCTACTGGGTCGGCCAGACCTTCCTCAGCGGCTACGCCACCCGGGGCGCGCCGCGTACCGTGATGCTGTCGGCCTCGGTCGATTTCTGACGGCGCGGGCAGGGCCGCGGCGCGTCCCGCGCGCGCGGCCGTTTTGCGGCGGCACGGCGGGCATTGGTACACTGGCGGATGTCCTTCCCAGGCCGCCTTCTGCGCGGCGGCCGCAGCCATCTATCTATCCACCGTGATCTCCACCGCCAATCTCACCATCCAGTTCGGCCCCAAACCCCTGTTCGAAAACGTCAGCGTCAAGTTCGGCGAAGGCAACCGCTATGGCCTCATCGGCGCCAACGGTTCCGGCAAGTCGACCTTCATGAAAATCATCGGGGGCGACCTGGAAGCATCGTCCGGCAACGTCGCGCTGGAGCCGGGCGTGCGCCTGGGCAAGCTGCGCCAGGACCAGTTCGCCTATGAAGACGTGCGGGTGCTGGACGTGGTCATGATGGGCCATACCGAGATGTGGGCGGCGATGTCCGAGCGCGACGCCATCTACGCCAACCCCGAGGCCACCGACGACGACTACATGCGCGCCGCCGACCTGGAGGCCAAGTTCGCCGAATACGACGGCTACACGGCCGAGGCGCGCGCCGGCGAGCTGCTGCTGGGGCTGGAGCTGCCGGTCGAGCAGCACAACCTGCCGATGCGCGAAGTGGCGCCGGGCTGGAAGCTGCGCGTGCTGCTGGCGCAGGCGCTGTTCTCCAATCCGGACGTGCTGCTGCTGGACGAGCCGACCAACAACCTGGACATCAACACCATCCGCTGGCTGGAGAACGTGCTCAACGGCTACCAGAGCACGATGATCATCATCAGCCACGACCGCCACTTCCTGAACCAGGTCTGCACCCACATGGCCGACCTGGACTATCGCGAAATCCGCATCTACCCGGGCAACTACGACGACTACATGCTGGCGTCCACGCAGGCGCGCGAACGCCTGTCGGCCGACAACGCCAAGGCCAAGGAGCGGATTTCCGAGCTGCAGGACTTCGTGCGCCGCTTCTCCGCCAACAAGTCCAAGGCGCGCCAGGCGACCTCGCGCCTGAAGCAGATCGACCGCATCAAGGCCGAGCAGGTCGAGGTCAAGCCTTCCTCGCGCCAGAACCCGTACATCCGCTTCGAGCAGAGCAAGGTCCTGCACCGCCTGGCCGTCACGGTGGAGCATCTTTCCAAGGCCTACGACGCGCCGGTCATCCGCGATTTCTCGGCCATGGTCGAGGCGGGCGAGAAAATCGCCATCGTCGGCGCCAACGGCGTGGGCAAGACCACGCTGCTGCGCCTGCTGGCGGGCGACCTGGCGGCCGACAAGGGCGAGGTGAAGTGGTCGGACAATGCCGACAAGGGCTACATGGCGCAGGACGTATCCGACCAGTTCCAGCAGACCGACATCAACCTGTTCGACTGGATGACCGATCATCGCCAGCCCGGCGACGACGACCAGGCCATCCGTTCCGTGCTGGGCCGCCTGCTGTTCTCCGCGGACGACCTGCCCAAGGCGCCCAAGGTCCTGTCCGGCGGCGAGAAGAACCGCATGACCTTCGGCCGGCTCATGCTGGGCCGCCACAACGTGCTGCTGATGGACGAGCCGACCAACCACCTGGACATGGAATCGATCGAATCGCTGCAGTTCGCGCTGGAGAAATTCGCCGGCACGCTGTTCTTCGTGTCGCACGACCGCGAGTTCGTATCGGGCCTGGCCACCCGCGTCATCGAAATCCTGCCCTCCGGCGAGATCATCGACTACCGCGGCGGCTACGAGGACTACCTGGCGTCGCGCGGCGTGGAGGTCTGAGCGGCTCGCACCATGGCTTCTCCTGGCGCGCCACGCGCATCGTCGGCGGCGCCCGGTTCCCTGAAGGTGACCGGGCAGATTCTTTCCATCCTGCTGTTCAATTTCCTCGGCTACCTGACCGTGGGCCTGCCCATGGCGGTATTGCCCGGGTACGTGCACAACGAACTGGGCTACGGCTCGGTGCTGGCGGGCCTGGTGATCAGCATCCAGTACCTGGCCACGCTGTTGAGCCGGTCGCATGCCGGCCGCATGTCCGACAGCGTCGGTCCCCGCAAGACGGTGCTGGTGGGCCTGGCGGCCTGCGCCGCCAGCGGGGTATTCCTCTTGATGGCCTACGCCTTTGAGCGGTCGCCCACCGTCAGCCTGATTGCGCTGCTGGTGGGACGCCTGGTCCTGGGTTTCGGCGAAAGCTGGG
This sequence comes from Bordetella genomosp. 10, assembly GCF_002261225.1. Taxonomy (NCBI): domain Bacteria; kingdom Pseudomonadati; phylum Pseudomonadota; class Betaproteobacteria; order Burkholderiales; family Alcaligenaceae; genus Bordetella; species Bordetella genomosp. 10. The sequence goes on along the minus strand of NZ_NEVM01000005.1, from coordinate 207,031 downwards.
TCGGCACGGGCGGCCTGACGTGGGGGATAGGCAAGGTCGGCGCGGCCCATACCGGCCGCGTGATTTCCTGGAGCGGCATCTGCACCTACGGCGCCCTGGCGATAGGCGCGCCGCTGGGCGTGGTGCTGCAGACGCACCTGAGCATGGGCGCGGTCGGCGCGGCCGTGCTGGGCGTGGGCCTGTTCGGCATCGCGCTGGCGGCGCCGCGCGCGCCGGTGGCGGTGGTGGGCGGCGCGCGCATGGCGTTCAAGCACGTGATGGCGCAGGTGCTGCCGCATGGCCTGTCGCTGGGCCTGGCGTCGGTGGGCTTCGGCTCCATCGCCACCTTCATCACCCTTTACTACGCTTCCTTCCAGTGGGACGGCGCGGCGCTGGCGTTGAGCGTGTTCGGCTGCGCCTTCATCGGCGCGCGCCTGCTGCTGGCCAACACGATTCCGCGCTTCGGCGGCTTCCGCGTCGCCATCTGCTCCATCGCGGTGGAAGTGCTGGGGCTGCTGTGCCTGTGGCTGGCGCCCTTGCCCGGCTTCGCGCTGGCGGGGGCGGCGCTGACCGGTTTCGGTTTTTCGCTGGTGTTCCCGGCGCTGGGCGTGGAGGCGGTGGCGCGCGTGCCGGCGGGCAATCGCGGCGCGGCGCTGGGCGCGTATTCCGTCTTCCTGGACCTGTCGCTGGGCATCACCGGCCCGGTGGTGGGACTGGCGGTGGCGTCCTACGGCTATGCCTCGATCTTCCTGCTGGCGGCGCTGGCGTCCTTGCTGTCCATCGGCATCATCGTGCTCTTGCTGAAGGCCGCGCGCCGCGCCGGGTCCGCCTGATGGCCACGACGCTGTCGCAGCCCGCCGAATACCGGGAAACGATCAAGAAGAGCGTTTTCCTGGCGCTGGCGGCGCCCGTCGGCGACGCGCAGGCGGCCATGGCCTTCATCGCCGGCCATAGCGATCCCGACGCCACGCACAACTGCTGGGCCTACCGGGTGGGCGACCACTACCGCTTCAACGACGACGGCGAGCCGGGTGGCAGCGCCGGACGGCCCATCCTGCAGGCCATCGACGGCCAGCAATGCGACCGCGTGGCCGTGCTGGTGATCCGCTGGTTCGGCGGCATCAAGCTGGGGACGGGCGGATTGGTGCGGGCCTATGGCGGGTGCGCCGCCAACTGCCTGCGGCTGGCGCCGCGGGTGGAGATCGTCCAGACCGTGCGGGCCAGTTGCCATTGCGTCTACGCCGATCTGCAATGGTTGCAGTCGCGGCTGGCGGCCGCCGGCGCGGCCATCGTGGCGGAGGATTTCGACGCCGAGGGCGCGACGCTGACGCTGGACATTCCGCGCGCGGCGGCGGCCGAACTGGCGCAGGCCATCACCGACGCGACGCGCGGACGCAGCGTATTGGCGCTGGATCAGCAAACAGGCGGGGCCTGAAGAAGCACTGGAGGAGGCGCCGGGAGGCGGCGTCGGGAAACCGCCAAAGAACCCTATATGGGGCGATGGGACGGGGGCGGACATGTGCCGCCCACCGCCGCCATGCTTACGCCTGCTGCTCGCCGGCCTGGGCCTGGGCGGTGGCGATTTCCTGGTGCACCTTCTCCATGTCCAGCGCCTTGACCTTGGTCAGCAGCTCTTCCAACTGGCCCGGCGACAGCGCGCCCGGCTGCGAGAACAGCAATACCTGCTCGCGGAACACCATCAGCGTGGGGATGGAGCGGATGTTCAGCGCGCCCGCCAGTTCCTGCTCGACGTCGGTGTTGACCTTGGCGAAGGTGACGTCCGGATGGCCCTCGGCGGCTTTCTCGAACACCGGCGCGAAGCCGCGGCAGGGGCCGCACCAGGGCGCCCAGAAGTCGACGATCACCGTACCGTCGCCCTTCACGGCTTCCTGGAAGGAGTCCTTGTTCATTTCCACTACGCTCATTTGACACATCCTTGCCGCATTGGCGGCGGCTTGCAGCCGAGACCGGTGTCCGATGATGCCTGCGTGGACCACGGGCCAGGGCCTGGGTAGAAAAACGGTCGCCCGGACGCGGGGGGCGTCCGGGTTCATCGATGGCGCGGCAAACGCCGCGCGGCGCGCTGCCTGCCTTTTGCCCGCTCTTCAGGGTAGGTGGGGGCGGGACCCGATTTATCAACTCGCTTCGCCAGCAACCGGCGCGCCCGCCGTCGCCGTCTCCCCGGGCGCGGGCGCCTGTTTCAGCGAGGCGACGATTTCGTACGAGCGCAGCCGGTCCTTGGGATCGTAGAAATCCGACACGATCATCACCTCGTCGGCCTCGGTGCGGGCGACCAGGGCCTCCAGTTCGCGCTTGACCTTCTCCGGGCCGCCGACGATGGACGCGGCCAGCTTCTGCTCGACGGCGGCGCGCTCCCATTCGTTCCAGCGCTGGTCCATGTCGTCGACCGGCGGCTGCAGTTGCAGGCGGTTGCCGCGCACCAGGGAGAGGAATTTCTGCTGCTGCGTGGTGGCCTGGCGGCGCGCCTGCTCGTCGGTATCAGCGGCGATGACCGGCACGCCTATCATCGAATAGGGGCGCTGGAGCGTCGGCGAAGGCCGGAACAATTGGCGATAGAGGCGCATCGCGGCGATGCCTTCGGGCGAAAAATGGCCGGCGAAGGAGAACGGCAGCCCCAGTTGGGCGGCCAGGCGGGCGCTGAAGTCGCTCGACCCCAGCAGCCAGATGGGAATGTCCAGTCCTTCGCCCGGAATGGCGCGCACCGCCTGGGTCGGATGCGCCGGCCGCAAGAACGCCCGCAATTCCTCCAGCAGCTCCGGGAATTCGAGGCCGCTGCGCGGATCGCGGCGCAATGCGCGCTGGGTCAGGCCGTCGCTGCCGGGCGCGCGGCCCAGGCCCAGGTCGATGCGGCCGGGATACAGGGTCTCCAGCGTGCCGAATTGCTCCGCGATGATCAGCGGCGCGTGATTGGGCAGCATCACGCCGCCCGAGCCCACGCGAATGGTCTTCGTATGCGCGGCCACGTGGCCGATGAGGACGGCCGTCGCGCTGCTGGCGATGCCGTTGATGTTGTGGTGCTCGGCCAGCCAGAAACGGTTGTAGCCCCAGCGTTCGACGTGCTGCGCCAGTTCGACCGTGTTGCGGAATGCGTCCGCGGCGGTGCGATTCTGCGCGATGGGGGCCAGGTCGAGGACGGAAAAGGGGACGTCCGACAGGGCGGTCATGAGGTTTCCTTGATACGCGGTATCTACGTTAACTGGGGCAGTGTATCGGCGATTTCAAGCGCGGGCGGCAGCAACCTTATGGGCTTCCGGGTTGTGGAATAGTAGACTGCGCCCATGATTCCCATCCACGAACATGCCGCGCTGGACGAGCGCGAAGTCGAATTCGACATGATCCGCGCGCAGGGCGCGGGCGGCCAGAACGTCAACAAGGTGTCCAGCGCGGTGCATATGCGTTTCGACGTGCGCGCGTCCTCGCTGCCGGAAGACCTCAAGGCGGCCGTGCTGGCCTCGGGCGACCGGCGCATCAGCAAGGACGGCGTGGTGGTCATCAAGGCGCAGGTCCACCGCAGCCAGGAGAAGAACCGCGCCGAGGCGCTGGAGCGGCTGGTGGCCCTGCTGCGGCAGGCGGCGCGGCCGGTCAAGCCGCGCAAGGCCACGCGGCCCACGCGCGCGTCGCAGCAGCGGCGCGTGCAGCGCAAGGTGACGCATGGGCGCGTCAAGCAACTCCGCGGGCGGGTGGGCGAGGAGTAGGGCGCAGACAAACATAAGGCGTCGACAGCCTGAGGCGTCGGCAACCTAAGGCGCTCACAACCTAGGACGCCGGCGACATACGGCGCCGAAAACTGTTGTCGCCCGGGCCGTCCAATTTTTCCCATCGGCATTCTTTAGAATCGACGCATCTTTTTTGCGTAAAGGATTTTCTTTCATGACCACGTTTTCGTCTTCCCTGCGCGTCGGCGGGCTGACCCTGCCCAACCGGGTCGTCATGGCGCCGTTGACGCGCATGCAGGCCGGCCCCGGCCGCGTTCCCACCGAACGCATGGTCGAGTACTACACGCAGCGCGCGTCGGCGGGGCTCATCATCACCGAGGCGACCTCGGTGACGCCGCAGGGCGTGGGTTACCCCAACACCCCGGGCATCTGGTCGGACGAACAGGTCGAAGGCTGGAAGAAGGTGACCGATGCCGTGCACCGGCACGGCGGGCGCATCGTCCTGCAACTCTGGCACGTGGGCCGCATCTCCGATCCCAGCCTGCTCGACGGCGAACTGCCCGTGGCGCCCAGCGCCATCGCGGCCGAAGGGCATGTGAGCGCGCTGCGGCCCAAGCGTCCCTACGTGACGCCGCGCGCGCTGCGCCTGGACGAAATCCCGGGCGTCGTGGCGGCCTACCGCAAGGGCGCGGAAAACGCCAGGCGCGCCGGCTTCGACGGCGTGGAGCTGCACGGCGCCAACGGCTATCTGCTGGACCAGTTCCTGGAGGACAGCACCAACCGGCGCGACGACGCCTACGGCGGCTCCATCGAAAACCGCGCGCGGCTGCTGCTGGAAGCGACCGACGCGTGCATCGACGTCTGGGGCGCGGATCGCGTGGGCGTGCATTTGTCGCCGCAAGGCAAGGCGCATTCGATCAGCGATTCGGATCCCGCCGCGACCTTCGGCTACGTGGCGCGCGAAATGGGGCGACGCAAGGTGGCGTTCCTGTGCATCCGCGAACCCCTGGGCGAAACCCGCCTGCTGCCGCAGCTCAAGCGCGAGTTCGGCGGCGTGGTGTTCGCCAACGACGGCTTCACGCAAGCCACGGGCGAGACCGTGCTGCGCGACGGCGAGGCCGACGCCGTGGCCTACGGGGTGCTGTTCATCGCCAACCCGGACCTGCCCAAGCGCTTCGAGTTGAACGCGCCGCTGAACGCGCCGAATCCGTCGACGTTCTATTCGGGCACGGAAGAGGGCTATACGGACTATCCGGCCTTGCCGCAGGCGGCATGACCGGTGGCTCCCGGCCGGGCCGGGAGCGTGGCCGAGACGTGTACTTTATTTAGTGCTCTTCGAATTCCACTCGAAGCCGGCGTGGGCCGAGCCGTTGCCCTTGACCGACACCTTGCGCGTCTGCTCGGCGCCGTCCAGCGTGGCGGAAACCTTGTATTCGCCCGGCGGCAGCTTCACCAGCATGTAGGGGCCGCCGCTGGTGGCGTCCAGCACCGTGCCGCCCTTGGCGTCGGTGATCACCACCTTCACGTCCGCGGTGTAGTCGTTCTTGCCGTCGAGCTTGCGCGCGAACAGGAGCGACAGGGGATAGCTTTTCTCCGCGGCCTTCAGGGACTGCGATTCGTCCAGGCCGATGCCGCCCGTGACGTATTCGACGCTGCCTTGCGTCTGCGTGGCCGGCAGGGCGGCATGCGCGCTGGCCATGCCGGCCGCCCACACCAGCGCCCCGGCCAGGGCGGCAAGCATCAGGGGACGATAGGGGTGCGCCTGCGAGCGGGTCAGATAGCGAGTCGGTTCTTGCTTCATGGTTTTTCTCCAAGTGACGCCTACAGTCTTCGATAGGCGGCGACCGAAAAAGTTCTACCCCGATCGCGCGCATCGGCCGCCGTGAGGCAAGCGGCATACCCGAGCCATCCCTGGTTCCTACGTCTTATCGTGGACACCGCGGATCCGGGTCCCCCGGTCCGCTGGTGTCGCCCCTTGAGGGGAGGCGCGCGCAGCGCGCCTGGGGTGGGTCCTCCTTCCGGTCCGCCGGTGTCGCCCCTTGAGGGGTGCGTGCGAAGCGCGCCTGGGGTGGGCGCTATCCTAGGCTTCACTTCGGGCAAAATTCATGCTTGGCGCGCATCGATCTCTTTTTTGCGGCGGCAGGGAAATATGGCAAAAATCAATATCGTGCATCTCCAGACCCTGTGCCACATCGCGCAACTGGGAAGCTTCCAGGCGGCCGCCGATCACATGTACACCACGCAGCCCACCGTCTCGGCGCGCATGCGCGAGCTGGAGGGCCGGCTGGGGTTCCCGGTATTCCACAAGCGCGGCCGCAAGATGGACCTGACCACGCAGGGGCGCGAACTGGTCCAGCAGATCAAGCCCCTGCTGGCCGCCATCGACGACGTCATCTACTCCCTGGACGACGCCTCGCACGCCTCGGGCCTGATCTGCCTGGGCATCGCCGGCCTGATCGGGCAGACGTGGTTCTCCCAGTTCATCACGGCCGCGCGCGCCGCCATGCCGCAATTGAGCTTCGACGTCGAGGTCGGCCAGACCTCGCTCAGCGTCAGCAAGCTGGAAGCGGGGCATCTGGACCTGGTCTTCATGGCCACGCCCTCGCTGACGTCGGACCGCTTCCACGTGGAGCCGATCGGCGTCGTCGACGTGCTGCTGGTGGGCTCGCCCGACCTGGTTGGCCGGCAGGGGGAGTATTCCGAGGCGGCCTGGCTGGACGCGCTGCGCAGCCGGCCGGTCTGGTCGCTGTCCAAGGAATCGCCCATGTATCCGCTGCTGATGAAGGTCATCAAGGACCACAATCTGCGGATCAAGGTCGACATCTGCAGCAACATCCTGACCCTGAAGCAGTTGATCTGCTGCGGCACCGGCGTCGGCTTGATGACCTATCCGCTGGTCGAGGCGGAGCTCAAGCGCGGCGAACTGGTGATCCTGCGCGACGCGCCCGCGTTTCCCCGCCTGCCGTTCAACGCCGCCTGGGGTATGGACCAGAGCCAGACCGTCATCCGCAAGCTCGTGAACCTGGCCAGGACGATCTCGACCTTCCGCTGAATTATTCCGGCTTGACGCCCGCGTCGGCGAGCAGCTTGTGCCAGCGCGCCACCTCGTCGGCCAGCAGCTTGCGCGCGCCCGCCGTGCTGCGATGGTCGGCGCTGGGAACCGTCACGCCCATCTGCTTGTAGCGGTCCAGCAGGTCCGGTTGGGTAAGCGTCTTGTTGATGGCCGCGTTGAGCTTCTCGACCACGTCCTCCGGCACGCCTTTCTTCACCAGCATCATGTTCCAGATCACGTACTCCAGGTTCTTGTGCGAGGTCTCGCTGGCGGCGGGGACGTCGGGCAGCACGCCGACCCGTTCCTTGCTCAGGACCATCAGCCCCTTGATCTTGCCGGTGGCGATGGAGCCCACCGCGGTGCTGCTGCTTTCCACGGTGTAGTCGATCTGCCCCGCCATGACGTCGGAGGTGGCTTGCGCCGCGCCGCGATAGTGCACCGGCGTCACGTTGATGCCCAGCGTCGCGTTCAGCAGCATGCCGCCCAGGAAGGCGCCGGAGCCGATCCCCGCGTCGCCGAAATTCATCTTCGCCGCGTTGGCCTTGGCGTAGGCGGCGAATTCGTCGAAGTTCGACGCCGGGAAGTTCGCGCGCACCGACAGCACCTGCGGCGCGTCGCCGACCGAGGCGAGCGGGGTGAAATCCTTGAGCACGTCGTAGGGCAGGCTCTTGTAGACCGAGGCGTTGGCGGCCAGCGTGCCGACGTTGCCGAGCAGCAGCGTATACCCGTCGGTGGTGCCGCGGGCGACGCGGGATTGGCCCACGGTGCCGCCGGCGCCGGGATAGTTCTCGACGATGATGGGCTGTTTCAGCTCCTTGGACAGATTGTCGGCGATGGTGCGCGCCAGGACGTCCGTCGCGCCGCCGGCGGTATAGGGAACGACCAGGCTGATGGGCCGCTCCGGATAGCTGCCCGCGTGCGCGGCGGCGCCCAGCGCGAGCCCCAGCGCAAGGGCGCCGGCCCCCAAAAGGCGCGCCGAACGTTTCTTGATGATCTCCTTGGCCTTCATGTTTTGTCTCCAGAAAATTGAACGTCCCGAAAACGGGAGGGTTGATTGATGGTCGATATCCGATGCGTGGGCATCGCGGGCGTTTCGGTGCGGCGTTTTCAACGGCAAGCCGCCGCCACCGCGCCCGCACGGGGGCGCGTTTCTCGTTCGATTCGGTGTCGTGGTCGGCGGCCCGCGGCGCCGTCGGGCGGTTGTCCGCCGCGGGTGGCCTGTCTCTATGTTGTGTTTTTATCGGGTGGCGCGATGGGCGAGGCCGGCGCGCCGGGTCTTTCCTTTCCGGACGGTCCGGGACGATCAGGCGGGATCGCGCAGCGAGATCGTGACGACTTTCTCGTCGGTCATGTCGCGGATGGCGTACTTCGGCCCTTCGAAGCCGTAGCCGCTGTCCTTGACGCCGCCGTAGGGCATGCCGTCGTTGCGCGAGCTGGAGGTTTCGTTGACGTGCAGGCCGCCGACGCGCAACTGGCGCGCCATGTAGAAGGCGGTATTCACGTCATTGGTGAAGACGCCCGTGGCCAGGCCGTAGGGCGTGGCGTTGATGCTGTCGACGACTTCGTTGACGTGCTGGAAGGGCAGCAGGGTGAGGACCGGCGCGAAGATCTCCTGGTCGACCACCTTCATTCCTTCGCGCACGTCGGCGAGGATGGTCGGCTCCAGCACGGATTTATCGCGCTTGCCGCCCGTGACGATGCGCGCGCCCATGGACACCGCTTCGTTGATCCACGATTCGGCGCGCATGGCCTCCTTCTCGGCGATCATCGGACCGACGTCGATGCCGGCGGCGCGCGGGTCGCCGCTCTTGAGCGCGCGGGTGGCGGCTTCCAGGCGGGCCGTCACTTCCTCGATGCGCGACTGCGCCACGTACAGGCGCTGGATGGAGGTGCAGACCTGGCCGGCCTTGCGGAAGGTGGCGCGCAGGATGCGCGGCAGCGCCAGCTCGATGTCGGCGTCCGCGCAGATCACGGTGGCGGCGATGCTGCCCAGTTCCAATTGCGTGCGCCGGCGTCCGGCCTTCTGCTGGATGATGCGGCCGACGCGGGTGCTGCCGGTGAAGGTGTAGAAATCGATGCCCTGTTCGTCCAGCAGCCATTCGCCGGCCTCGGCGCCTTCGCCATGGACCAGGGACAGCAGCTCGCCGGGCCAGCCCGCCTGCAGCAGGACGTCGCAGATGAGGCTGGCGGTCAGCGGGGTATAGCCCGACGGCTTGACGATCACGGCATTGCCGGCGGCGATGGCCGGCGCGATCTTGTGCAGCAGCGCGTTGAACGGGGCGTTGAAGGGCGTGATCGCGCAGACGACGCCGACGGGGGTGCGCAGCGTGAAGGCGATGCGGTCCTTCTGGCCGGGATTGCTGTCCATCGGGATCATTTCGCCGCAGATCCGCTTGGCTTCCTCGGCCGAGAGTTCCAGCGTGTCCAGGCCGCGGGCGATTTCGTTGCCGCTTTCGGCCGGCGTGAAGCCCGCCTCCAGCGCCATGACGTCGACGAAATCCTGCTTGCGGGACTGGATGATGTCCACGGCCTTGCGCAGGATGCGCGCGCGCTCGTAGCCGTCGGGTACTTTCTTCAGGTTGCGGCGCGCGGTGGCGACGGCTTGCCGGATATGCGCCTGCGAGGTCTGGTCGACCCGCGCGATGGGCGCGCCCGAATAGCGGTCATGGACCGTGAAGGCAGCGCCGCTGTCGACGCGCTCGCCGGCGATCAGGCTCAGCGTGGAAACGGATTTCAGGATCTCGGGGGAGGGGGCGGACATTGCTTATCTCCAGTAATCGGTATGCGGGTCTCGGTATTTATATTCAGTTCGCCAGGATCATGTCGGCGGCTTTCTCGCCGACCATCAGGCTGGCCGCGAGGGTATTGGCCGACGGCACCTGCGGCATGACGGACGCATCCGCGATGCGCAGGTTCTCCAGGCCGTGGACGCGCAGCCGGGCATCGACCACCGCCATGGGGTCTTCGCGCGGGCCCATCTTGCAGGTGCCGACCATGTGGTAGCCGGTGGTGCCTTTCTGGCGCGCGTAGTCCAGCCATTCGTCGTCGCTGGCGACGTCCTTGCCCGGTTGCAGTTCCTGCACGAGATACGGCGCCATCGGGGAGGACGACATCAGTTGGCGGGCTAGCTTCAGCGCCTCGACGACGGTGCGCTGGTCCAGTTCGTGGCCGAGGAAATTCGGCTGGACCAGCGGCGCGGCCAGCGGATCCTTCGACTGGATGCGGACGTAGCCGCTGCTCTCCGGCCGCTGCTGGCGCGCGCCGGTGCTCATGCCGGGCAGGTCGTCCAGCACGTAGTTGCTGCCGGCCTTGTAGCTGGCCGGCGTGAAAAGAACCTGGATGTCGCCGCGCGCCGGGCTGTAGCGGGTCTTCCAGAAGACGTGCACCATCGACGGGCTCAGGCTGAGGATGCTGGGCTTGCCCATGAACCAGCGGACTATTTCGCGGCCCAGGCGCCAGCCCTTGGACAGTTCGTTGAGCGTGGTCACCGACCTGGCGCGCGAAATGCTGCGCACGGTGTAGTGGTCGCGGAAGTTCGCGCCGACGCCGGGCATGGCCTGCTTCACGGCGATGCCGTGCTGCGCCAGCAGGTCTTGCGGGCCGATGCCGGAGAGCTGCAGGAGCTTCGGCGAATTGACGGCGCCCGCGCTGATGATGACCTGCTGGTTGGCATAGAGCGTGTGCGTCGTGCCGCCGTGCAGATACTTCACGCCGATGGCGCGCTTGCCGTCGAACAGGATTTCCGTGACGGTGGCGTCGGCCTTCAGGCGCACGCGTCCGGTCCGCAGGGCGGGGCGCAGGAAGGCGTCGGCGCAGTTGACGCGCTTGTTGCGGTAGATATAGCGCTGGAAATAGCCCGTGCCCAGTTGCTCCGCGCCGTTGTAGTCGGGATTGCCGGGAATGCCGAATTCCTCGCAGCCCTTGATGAAGGCGTCGCATAGCGGGGAGGTCCAGTCCGGGTCGGTGATGGGGAGTTCGCCGGCCACGCCGCGGAAGGCGGGGTCGCACGGTCCCACGCGGCGTTCGGAACGCTTGAAGTAGGGCAGGACGTCGGCATAGCCCCAGCCGGGGTTGCCCATTTTTTCCCAGTCGTCGAAGTCTTCGCGCTGGCCGCGGGAGTAGACCAGGCCGTTGACGGAGCTGGAGCCGCCGACGACGCGGCCCTGCGGCATGGCGATCTTGCGGTTGTGGGTGGCGGGCGCGGGGACGGTCTGGTAGTTCCAGGTGATCTTTCCGCCGTAGAGGGTCTTGACGAAGCCCGCGGGGACGCGGATGAAGAAGTCCTTGTCCTCGCAGCCGGCTTCGAGGACGCAGATGCTGCGATGGGTCTGTTCGCTCAGCCGCTTCGCGATGACGGAGCCCGCCGGGCCCGAGCCGACGATTATGTAGTCTACGTATTCATTCATTTGCCCTGCCCGATGCCTCCGCTGTTCTCGATCTGGCTTAGTTGCGTAGGCTACGTGCGGCGATATATTCAAACAATCAATATTTTTCTATACATATACATTTGAATTTTTGATGTGATTGGCAGATGAAGCGGGATGAAGCCGGATAAAGCGGATGCAGGGCGGCAGCCGCGCCGCGTCAGGCCGTGGCGCGCAGGGGACAGCGCAGGTCTGCTTCGCCCATGGCGTTCCCGTCGGGACCGAAGCGCCGTTCGTACAGGCGGCATTCCCGTTCGCCGATGGCGAGCACGCTGGAGCTGCGCGTGCCGTAGACGGGGTCGACGATGAAGGGGCTGCTGAGGAAACGCTCGCGTTCCAGGCTGAGGCCGGTGCTGGGCAGTTCGGCGTCGGCGGCGACCGAGCGGTCGGCCAGGGCTTGCAGCAGCCCTTCGATGTCGGGCTGCGGCTTTTCCCGCAGCAGCCGCGTGAAGGCGGCCTTGGTGCGCGCCAGCTTGGGCCAGGGCGTATCGAGCAGATGGTTGGACAGGGCGTAGATGCCGGGCGGCAGGGCGCGCGCCGGCGCGCCGCGGTTGCTGCAATACCAGGCGCCGGTGAGATCGCCGACGATCAGGTTGTAGCCGTTGTAGCGCGCGCCGCGCTCGTCGACGCGTGCCGCGTAGGCCGCGGGCGTCTCGCCGCCGCGCAGGAAATCGCCCACGAGGTCGCCGCGCGAGGGCGCGTCCGGCAGCACGCGCATGGGATCGCGGAAATTGGTGACCAGCGCATAGCGGCCGCCGCGCGTCATCCCCATCCAGGTGCCGCCGGATTTCAGGTCGCGGCCCGCCACGATGCCCGAGCCGTCGTCCCAGGGGGCGGCGGCCGCGGTGGGACGGGCATGGTATTCGTCGCGATTCGCGGCGATCAGCACCGGCAGGTGGGGCAGTTCATGCAGGGCGAGGACGGCTAGGCACATGGGACCGGGGCGGCTTCCGAGGAGAACGGCGCGGTGCGCGGCGCGACCAGCCGCAGGTAATCGTCGGCCCGCATCAGGATGGAGGCGTCCAGCCGGCCCGCGTTGAAGACGATTTCCTCGTAGCGCTGGCCCAGCGTGCTGTCGACCAGCAGCTCCAGCTCGGGATTGAACGTGAAGGGCGGGATGGCGCCGATCTCGCAGCCGGTCAGCTCGCGCGCCAGGTCGCGCGTGGCCAGGGAGGCCTTCTTGCCGCCGCAGGCCTGGGCGATGGCGTCGAGGTTGGCCTGGCGGTCGGCCGGGAACACCGCGAGCACGTGGGCGCGCTTGGTGGACGAAATCCTGACGCGGCAGACCAGGGCCTTGGCGCCCTGTCCGACGGCGGTCCCGCGTATCGCGGCCACCGCCTCCGACCGCCCCTCGGCGGCGTGTTGCAGCAGTTTGTAGGGGATGCCCTGTTCATCGAGCAGGGCGCGTAGTCGATCGTGGACTTCCATGGCGCGGGGATGCAAAAACGGAAGCGCTACCTTAACCCACCGCGCGCCGCGATGCACGGTTCGGGGGCGTGCCGCCGCGCACCGAGCATGACGCAGGCGTCGCGCTTTCGCGGCGGGCGGTCCGCGCACCGCGCGGGTATCGCCACCCTCAGCCGTCCGTCGACCGGCTGACTTCCTCCCAGGCGTCGATCTCCCCGGCGAGGTCCGCCAGCTTGCCGCGGACCAGGGCCAGCGCGTCGCTGCCCAACAGCAGGTGGGCGGGCGGATTGGCGCTGTCGATGGCGGCGAGCATGGCGCGCGCGGCCTTGGCCGGATCGCCCAACTGCTTGCCGCTCTTCTCCTCGCGCGCCTTGCGCACGGGATCGAACAGCGCGTCGTAGTCGGCGATGGCGCGGGGCGTCCGCACCATGGAGCGTCCCGCCCAGTCCGTGCGGAAGGAGCCCGGCGCGACGGCGGTGACGGCGATGCCCAGGGGCCGCACCTCCTTGCCCAGGGCCTCGGAGATGCCTTCCAGCGCGAACTTGCTGCCGCAGTAGTAGGCGATTCCCGGCATGGTGATGTAGCCGCCCATCGACGTGATGTTGAGGATATGCCCGCGGCGGCGTGCGCGCATCGCCGGCAGCACCGCCTTCATCATGGCGACGGCGCCGAATACGTTGACGTCGAACTGCCGCCGCATTTCGCGCAGCGGCGATTCCTCCATGACGCCCTCATGGCCGTAGCCGGCGTTGTTGACCAGGACGTCGATCGGTCCGATGTCCGCCTCGATGCCGGCGACGACGCCGGCCACGGCCGCGTCGTCCGTCACGTCGAGCAGGCGGCCTGTCGCCGCGCCCGGCGCCAGGGCCTCGAACGCCGTTCTGGCGCGCTCGTCGCGCACGGTGCCGATGACGCGATGCCCGGCGGCCAGGGCCTGTTGCGCGAGGGCGCGGCCCAGGCCGCTGCTGACGCCGGTAATGAGGAGGGTCTTGTCCGTGCTCATGCTGATCTCCGCTTTTTTCATGCATAGGGAACATGCATAATATTCAGCAGCAGCCGGCCCTTTAAGGCGTATTTTTATATTATTCCTGCCTGATTCTATAAATGATGGAACCGATCCCGGGAAAACGCGCCGCGCCGACGCGGCGATCCGCCGCCGCCCAGCCGCGCATGGCGGCGCTGCTGCGCGCGCTGGCGCCGGAGGAGGGCTACAACCTCACCTCGCTCCCCGGCGTCCGCATCCTGCGATCGGATCGCCCGCTGTCCCGCACGCCGGTGCTCTACGACCCCGGCATCGTCATCGTCTGCCAGGGCCGCAAGCGCGGCTACTTCGGCGACCAGGTCTATCTCTACGACGAGCAGCACTACCTGGCCGTGGCGGTTCCCGTTCCGTTCACGATGGAGACCGACGCCACCCCCGAACATCCGCTGCTCGCGATCTACCTTCACCTGGATTTCCAGTTGGCCGCCGAGTTGACGATACAGATCGACAGGCACGGCAGGCCCGCGCGCGACGATACGCCGCGCGGCATGATCTCCAGTCCCATGGATGCCGGCCTGCGCGGCTCGGTATTGCGCTTTCTCGAAGCCATGAACCGTCCGCTCGACGCGGCGGTGCTCGGGCCCGCGCTGCTGCGGGAACTGTATTTCCGCGTCCTGACCGGTTCGCAGGGCGATGCGCTGCGGGCGGCCCTGGCCATGCAGGGAAGGTTCGGCAAGGTAGGCCGCGCGCTGCGCTACATACACGCCCACTACGCTCGGGACCTCGACCTGGCCGCGCTGGCCAGTGAAGCCGGCATGAGCGTGCCCGGCTTCCATGGCCATTTCAAGGCGATCACGCGCACTTCGCCCATGCAGTACGTGAAATCGATACGCCTGCACCAGGCGCGGCTGTTGATGGTGCGCCAGGGGATGACGGTGGAGGCCGCCTGCCATGCGGTCGGCTATGCCAGCCCGTCGCAGTTCAATCGCGAGTTCAAGCGCCTGTTCGGGCGCACGCCGGCGGCGGAGACGCGGCGCATGCGGGCCAGCTTCGCCGTGCCGCCCGCGCACGCCGCCTCCGAGTATGTTTCATCGCACTGAGCCGGCGCCTACCTGACCGAATCCCCGTAGCGGTATTCGTGCGTCAGCTTGTCCAGTTCGGCCTTCAGGTCCGCGTCCAGCTTGTAGTCCGCCGCGGCCAGGGTTTCGTCCAGTTGCTCCGGCTTGCTGGCGCCCAGCAGCGGCGCGGTGATGGCCGGATTGGCCAGGACCCAGGCCAGCGCCAGCCGCGTCAGGGACACGCCGGCCTGGTCGGCCAGCTTGCCCAGTTGCGTCACGGACTCGAACGCGCGTTCGTTCCAATAACGGTCCTGGTAGCGCCCGGCGGCCGTGCCCAGCGTGAACCGCGTGCCCGGCGTGGGCGCGCCGCCCTTGTGCTTGCCCGTCAGCATGCCGCCGGCCAAGGGGTTGTAGGGAATGACGGCGAGGCCCTCGGCCTGGCACAGCGGCAGCAATTCGCGCTCGATCTCGCGGAACAGCAGGCTGTAGCGCGGCTGCACGCTGACGAAGCGCGTCAGCCGCAGGAAGTCCGCGCGGCCCAGCGCGGTGGCCAGGCGCCAGGCGAGGAAATTCGACACCCCCACATAGCGCGCCCGGCCCGACTTCACGATGACGTCCAGCGCCTCGATGGTCTCGTCCAGCGGCGTGGACTCGTCGTCCGAGTGCAGTTGATAGAGGTCGACGTAGTCCGTTCCCAGGCGCTTGAGGGAATGATCGATGGCCTCCAGCAGATGCTTGCGCGAGGCACCCTTGTCCCAATCGTTGGGACCCGTCACGCCGACCGCCTTGGTGGCGACGATGTAATGCTGGCGCCGCCCCTGTAGCCAGCGCCCGACGATTTCCTCGGTGCGGCCGACGGTGTCCAGGGTGCCGCCCAGCGGATAGACGTCGGCGGTGTCGAGGAAGTTGATGCCGCCTTCGGCGGCCCTGTCGAGGATGCGCTTGGCGACGGACTCGTCGGTCTGAAGACCGAAGGTCATGGTGCCCAACGCCAGGCGGGAGACTTTCAGGCCGGTGCGGCCGAAGGGAATCTTGGGTATAGCCATCGCGCATATCTCCAGGAGATGCGCGGCCGAAGCCGCGGAACCCGGACGATTCTACGCCGCGATGGCTGACGGGCGGCTTCCTGGCCGCCCGCCGTCCGCAAGCTAGTCCAACTGGTACTGCGCGGCCGTGACGGCGAAGGCCTGCAGGGTCTTGCTCTGCCAGGTTTCGTCGCGATGCAGTTCGTCGGCCAGGACGCGCGCGACTTCCGGCGCGGCGTCCAGCGCCGCACGGCTGTCGAGGAACAGCGCGCGGTTGCGCCGCGCCAGGACGTCCTCGACGCTGCGCGCCAGCTCGCAGCGCGCAGCGTAGCGCACGTGCGCCTCCGTCAGGCCGCTGGCCGCCACCAGCATGCGGTCGGCGCCGGGCAGGGCGCGCAGGGCCGGCAGGTCGGCGCCGTAGTAGGCGTCCGTGGACAGGGGCGCGCCCTCGGCCGGCATCATGCCGCCCGCGCCGTGCAGGGGCAGGTTCTGGGTCTGGCCGGGCGCGTACGGCAGCATCTGCTCGCGCAGCACCGTGTCCATCACGTCCTGCGCCATGCGGCGGTAGGTGGTCCACTTGCCGCCGGTCACGGTGATCAGCCCGCCGGCGGACACCAGGATGGTGTGCTCGCGCGACAGCGACTTGGTATTGCCCACGCCGGTGGCCTTGACCAGCGGCCGCAGGCCGGCCCACACGCTGGTGACGTCGGCGCGGGTGGGCTGGCGGTTCAGATAGCGGCCGGCCGTGGCCAGGATGAAATCGACGTCCTCGCGCGCCGCGTCGGGCTCCAGCGGCAGGTCCTGGCGCGCGGTGTCGGTGGTGCCGACGATGGTGTGGCCGTTCCAGGGCACCACGAACAGCACGCGCCCGTCGTCGGTCTTGGGGATGAGGATGGCGCGGTTGCCGGGCAGGAAGTCGCGCGGCAGGGTCAGGTGCACGCCCTGGCTGGGCGCCACCATCGCGGGGGCCTTGCGGTCCTCCATCTGGCGCACCTCGTCGACCCATACGCCGGTGGCGTTGATGACGCAGCGGGCGCGCAGCATCAGTTCGGCGCCGTTCAGGCGGTCGCGCGCGATGACGCCGTCTATCTTGTCCTTGCTGCGCGACAGGCCGGTCACGCGCAGATAGTTCAGCGCCAGGCCGCCGAAGTCGAACAGGGTGCGCATCAGGCTGACGGCCAGGCGCGCATCGTCGAACTGGCCGTCGAAATAGCGCACGGCGCCGCGCAGCGCGCGGCCGCCGACGCTGGGCGCCAGCGTCGGCGCCTCGGCCAGCGTGGCGCGGCGCGACAGCAGGCGGCTCGATTGCAGGTTCAGGCGGCCGGCCAGCATGTCGTACATCTTCAGGCCGATGCCGTAGAAGGGCTGGTCCAGCAGGCCGTAGGCCGGCACCACGAAACCCAGCGGCCACACCACGTGCGGGGCGTTGCGCGCCAGCAGGCCGCGTTCGTGCAGGGCCTCGCGCACCAGGCTGATATTGCCCTGGGCCAGGTAGCGCACGCCGCCGTGCACCAGCTTGGTGGCCTTGCTCGACGTGCCCTTGGCGAAGTCCTCGCCCTCGACCAGCAGGGTGCGATAGCCGCGCGCCGCCGCGTCCACCGCCGTGCCCAGGCCGGTGGCGCCCCCGCCGATGACGATGACGTCCCAGGGCTCGACCGAGTCCAACTGCGCCAGGATGCGCTCGCGCGAGGGAGGAACGAGGGGCTTGGGGTTGGGATTCATGGCTGGGCGGGATGGGCGTGGGCCTCCGCGGAAGCGGGAGCGGAGGAGGATGCGGAGGCGACGGCATCGGCCGGCGCGCTGGCGAGTTCGCAGCGCACGCCGGCCTGCTTGATCACGCGCGCGAGCGGCGCTTGCGGGGGCAGGTCGGTGTAGAAGCGGTGGACCTGGGAAATATTGGCCAGCTCCACGAGGGCCTGGCGCTGGTACTTGCTGTTGTCGGCGGCCAGCCAGACCTCGCGCGACTGCGCCATGATGGCGCGCGCCACGCTGACTTCACGCAGGTCGTAGTCGCGCAGCGTGCCGTCGGCTTCGAGTCCCGAAATGCAGATGACGCCGATGTCCACCTTGAAGCGGCGGATGAACTCGATGGTGGCCTCGCCAATGATGCCGCGGTCGCCCGCGCGCATCGTGCCGCCGGCGATGATGATTTCGCAGTCCGGGTTGGCGGACAGGATGTCGGCGACGTTGAGGTTGTTGGTGATGACGCGCAGGCCGCGGTGCTGCGTCAGCGCGCGCGCCACGGCCTCGGTGGTCGTGCCGAGGTTCAGGATCAGCGAGCAGCCTTCCGGGATGTGGCGCGCCACCGCCAGGCCGATGCGGCGCTTGGCCTCGGCATGCAGGGCCTGGCGCTGCTGGTAGGCGATGTTCTCGGTGGTCGAGGCCTCGATGCGGACGCCGCCGTGAAAGCGCGCCAGCAGGCCTTCCTGGGCCAGCAGGTTGACGTCGCGCCGCACGGTTTGCAGCGTGACGCCGAAGCGCTGGGCCAGGGCTTCGATGGTGATGGCGCCGCTTTCGCGGACGGCGTCGATGAGGGCCGATTGACGGGGATTGAGCGTCATGAAAACGATCATAAAACAACAAAAACGAAAATGAAAGACACGAATCCATGTTCGTTAATTTTCGTTTTGGTTTTTGTTGCAGACCGCGCACAGGCTCCCCGCCCGGCGTTTCACCAGAGCCGCAGGCGCTTCAGGAACACCAGCGTCGCCAGCCCCAGCGCCACCATCCCGCCGAGGATCCACCAGAACGCCCCGGGCGTCTGTAAGCCCGGCAGGTCGGCCACGTTCATGCCGAAGACGCCCGACAGCAGCGTGGCGGGCATCAGCATGGCGGTCAGCACCGACAGCACCAGCAGGTTGCGGTTCATTTCCTCCGACATCTGCGCCGCGATCTCTTCCTGTAGCAGCTTGGCGCGTTCGTACAGCGAGTCGATGGAGGCGGCCAGGTGGCCGAGCGTGTCGACGCCCTGGGCCAGGTGGTCCAGCGCCTCCGGCTCGGCCCAGGCATGGCGCATGGCGGGCAGACGTCCCAGCATGTGGCGCTCCGGGTGGATCTGGCGGCGCAGTTCGGCCAGTTGCCGCCGCACCGCGCTCAAGGCGCCGCGGTCGCGCTCGCGGCGGTCGGACAGGACCGAGGTCTCGATGTCGTCGACCTCGTCGGTCAGCAGTTCCAGGCGCGCGGCATAGCCCTCGGCCAGGCACTCCAGGAGATCGCCCAGCAGGGCGGTGGTGCAGCCATAGCTGCAACCGTCCTCGACGCGGCGGCGCAGGCGGTCGGTGGATTGCAGCGCGCGCGTGCGCACCGTGATCAACAGGCCGTCGTTCATGAAGAAGTGCAGGACGCCTTTTTCCGCTTCGTCGGCTTCAGCGTCCATCTTGAGATCCACCAGCAGGCCGTGCACGCCGTCCTCCGACACGTGCAGGCAGGGGCGGGTGTCGCGGCCGGCGAGAAAGGCGCGGGCCTCTTCCGGCACGTCCGCCCCGTGCTCCAGCCAGTCCTGGATGCGGCTATCCGCGGTCTTGGCGTGTAGTGTATCCAGTGGAAAGCGCCGGATTCCGGGGGCGGCGCGTTCTGGACTTCGGTCCAGGTCAGGCGGGTGGGGGACGTATCGGGCTGGAAACGGAAGGCGCATATCAATCCGCCCGGGCCGGCGGAGAGGGAAAGCAGCCGGCTTTGGGCGGCAGGCAGGGTCATGAGGAAGCAATAGCCAGGAAATCACGCGCGCGCCGGATGGCGATCGCCGGCGACACCAATAGCCGGCCAGGATGACAATTTCGTGACGAGTTGCCCCAAATTGACACGCGTGGCCGCGCCGATCGCGTCTATCTTCCCGGGCACGCGGGCCCGGCCGCGCGCCGCCGGCGCGCTGGCGGCGCCCCGGCAGGCTAGGGTTTCCCCTGTTTCCGCCATGTGGCCGGGTTGACGCCCGGCCGCGCCTGCCGGGTATGATGGCCGTCTAACCCACACCACATGGCGAAATGTCGGCGGCCCGGGCGGGCCGCGGTGGTCCCGATTTTCCTTTCAGGCCGGGCGTGGGGTCGCGCGAGCGCGCGGGCATTTCAATTCGCGGGACAGGAGACTGGAGCCTGTCCCTTATACGGACCTCTTACAAATCACTCTGGAGATGAGACTATGAACCGACCCTTCGATGGCCCCCAGGCCGGACTCAACGTGCCGACTTTCGTACAGCACCGCCGTCTGGTCGATTGGGTGGCCGAGTTCGTGGCGCTCGCCAAACCGGACAACGTGGTGTGGTGCGACGGTTCGCAGGAAGAGTACGACCGCCTGTGCGCGCAGATGGTCCAGAGCGGCACGCTGCGCAAGCTGAACGAGCAGAAGCGTCCCAATTCCTATCTGGCCCTGTCCGATCCGGGCGACGTGGCGCGCGTCGAGGACCGCACCTTCATCTGCACCGACAAGGCCGAGGACGCCGGCCCCACCAACAACTGGGCCGCGCCGGCGGAAATGCGCAAGACGCTCAACGGCCTGTTCGACGGCTGCATGCGCGGCCGCACGCTGTACGTCGTGCCGTTCTCGATGGGCCCGCTGGGCTCGTCCATCGCCCATATCGGCGTCGAGCTGACGGACAGCCCCTACGTGGTGGTCAGCATGCGCATCATGACGCGCATGGGCAAGAAGGTCTACGACGTGCTGGGCGCGGACGGCGAATTCGTGCCCTGCGTGCACACCGTCGGCAAGCCCCTGGGCGCCGGCGAGAAGGACGTGCCCTGGCCGTGCAATCCGACCAAGTACATCGTCCACTACCCGGCCACGCGCGAGATCTGGAGCTACGGTTCGGGCTACGGCGGCAACGCGCTGCTGGGCAAGAAATGCTTCGCGCTGCGCATCGCCTCGACCATGGGCCGCGACGAAGGCTGGCTGGCCGAGCACATGCTGATCCTCGGCGTGACCACGCCGGAAGGGCGCAAGCACCATGTCGCGGCGGCCTTCCCGTCGGCCTGCGGCAAGACCAACTTCGCCATGCTGATCCCGCCGCAGGGCCTGAACGGCTGGAAGGTCACCACCATCGGCGACGACATCGCCTGGATCAAGCCGGGCGCCGACGGCCGCCTGCACGCCATCAATCCGGAAGCCGGCTATTTCGGCGTGGCGCCGGGCACGGGGGAGAAGACCAATCCCAACGCCATGGCCACGCTGCACGCCAATTGCATCTTCACCAACGTCGCCCTGACCGACGACGGCGACGTATGGTGGGAAGGCATGACCGAGGAAGTGCCCGCGCACCTGATCGACTGGCAGGGCCAGGACTGGACGCCGCAGATCGCCAAGGAAACGGGCCGCAAGGCCGCGCATCCGAACGCCCGCTTCACCGCGCCGGCCTCGCAGTGTCCCTCCATCGACAGCGAATGGGAGAACCCCGAAGGCGTGGTCATCGACGCCTTCATCTTCGGCGGCCGCCGCTCCACCACCGTGCCGCTGGTGACCGAGGCGCGCAACTGGGAAGAGGGCGTCTACATGGCCGCCACCATGGGCTCCGAAACCACCGCCGCGGCCGCCGGCCAGCAAGGCGTGGTGCGCCGCGATCCCTTCGCCATGCTGCCGTTCTGCGGCTACAACATGAGCGACTACTTCCAGCACTGGCTGGCGTTGGGCCAGAAACTGGAGGAGAAGGGCGCCACGCTGCCGCGCTTCTACTGCGTCAACTGGTTCCGCAAGGGTCCCGACGGCAAGTTCGTCTGGCCGGGCTTCGGCGAGAACATGCGCGTGCTGAAGTGGATGCTGGGACGCATCGAAGGCAAGGCCCAGGGCCAGGAGCACGTGTTCGGCGTCTCGCCGCGCTACGAGGACCTGGATTGGCAGGGCATGAATTTCAGCCGCGAGCAGTTCGAGCAGGTCAGCTCGGTGGAAAAGCAGGCCTGGCAGAAGGAGCTGGAGCTGCATGCCGAACTGTTCGAGCAGCTCAAGCACGGCCTGCCGCCGGCGCTGCCGCGCACCAAGAAGGCGATCGAGGAAAGGTTGTCGGCGTGATCCGCGCGTAGCCGCATGGCAGGGAACACGGGCCGCTCGCATGCGGCCCGTGTCCTTTCCGGCCCGCGGCGTCCCGAATGCCGTCGCTGCACACCAAGGTATACAATCCGCCGGCAGGTTCGCGCCCTACATGCTTTCCCAAATGGCGGTACAGCCATGGGAAATCCTGATAACAATCGACAATCGCGTTCCCCCCGCGGAGGAGTCAAAAAATGAAATTCGGCATTTCGCCCCTGGCGAAGCTGCTGGCCGGCGGCCTGCTTTGCGCCGCCGCGGCCGGCGCCCAGGCCGCCTGGCCCGACAAGCCCATCACCCTGGTCATTCCCTTCCCGCCGGGCGGCACCACGGACATGGTGGGCCGTCCGCTGGCGCAGATGCTCAGCGAGAAGCTGAAGCAGCCGGTCATCGTGGACAACCGCGCCGGCGCCGGCGGCACCATCGGCGCCGCCTACGTCGCGCGCGCGCAGCCGGACGGCTACACGCTGTTCCTGGCGACCATCGCGCACACCATCGCGCCGTCGACCTACGACAAGCTCACCTACGATTTCCAGAAGGACTTCGCGCCGATCACCATCGTCGCGTCCTCGCCCAATCTGCTGATCGTGAACAACAAGCTGCCGGTGAAGACCGTGCCCGAGCTGATCGACTACGCGAAGAAGAACCCGGGCAAGCTGAACTACGGTTCGGCCGGCATCGGCAGCACCGAGCACCTGGCGGGCGAGCTGTTCCGTTCCATGGCCAAGATCGATATCTCGCACGTGCCCTACAAGGGCGGCGCGCCGATGATGGCCGACCTGATCTCCGGCCAGATCCAGATGGCGCTGGAAACCAGCGGCTCGGCCATCGCGCAGATCCGCGCCGGCACGGTGCGCGCGCTGGGCGTCAGCAGCGAGAAGCCGAGCAGCCACTTCCCCGGCATCCCGGCCATCGACGAAGCGGGGCTGCCCGGCTATACCTTCGCCACCTGGTACGGCCTGATGGTCCCGGCCGGCACGCCCGCCGACGTGCAGAAGACGCTGTACCAGGACGTCAAGGAGATCCTGCAGGATCCGCAGATGAAGAAGGTGCTGGAAACCATCGGCGCGGACGCCGGCGGCAACAGCCCGGCGGACTTCAAGACCTTCATCGCCGACCAGACGCAGAAGTGGCACGACATCCTGAAGCCTGACGCGAAGAAGTAATCGCAGAATCGCAGGCGGTGTGTCGCCGGCCCCGCCGTGGCGGCGGGGCGCGGCGCTGACAAAATGTCAGCACCTCTTTGCGCGTGGCGTGATATATCCCCATGCTCAGCCACAACGACGCCAGTCACCATGCGCATTCCGCCGAGTTTTCGCCGTTCCTTCCGGCCGGTCCTGGACCGGGTCCGCCTTGCCGTCGCTTCCTTTGCCTTGATGTTGCTGGCCGCCGCTTTCGCGATGCCGGCCGCGCAGGCGCAAGCGGCGGATGCGGCCAACGCGGCCAATGCGTCTGATACGGCCAATGCCGCCGACGGTGACGCCGCGGCCACGGTCGAATTCCCGGCCTGGTCCATCCTTTACTTCGGCAAGATCGCCAACCGGAACGTCCGCGTCTATCTCCAGCGGATCGCCGGGCAGATGTCGGGCAACTACTGCTATGAGCGCGCCGGGCCGCCCCAAGCGCGAATCCTCCCTCGGGGAGGCGGTCGCGAAGCGACAGGAGGGTCGTCCACCGAGCCGTGCAACGCCAGCCAGATAAGCAAGTTGCGGCTGGACGGCACATGGCGCGACGGCGGCGCGGCCTTGCAGGAATACGACCAGACCGCGCCCGGCAAGGACAAGCCGGTGACGGGACGCTGGGAGATGCGGCCGGATAGCGAAGGCTGGACGGGCACCTGGACCAGCCCGGACGGCAAGCGCAGCTATCCCCTGAGCCTGGGCCCCGCGCCGGGCACGCATCCCTTTCCCTATGAAATCCGCCTCGTCGCGGACGGCATGCCGGATCCCGCCGAAAGCTGCGTGACGATGGTGCCGCACGTGAGCCAGGTCCGGCTATACAAGGACGGCCGCCTGGTCCAATCGCTGCCCGCGGATTCGGTCGGCACCTGCCGCATTTTCGTGCCCGACGTCGCGGACATGGACTTCGACGGCTGGCCCGACCTGACGCTGGCCCAGTTCCTGCCGGCTGGCCCCAACATCCCCGTCAATGCATGGCGGTACGAGCCCGCCACGGGCAAGTTCACTGACGTCACCGACGAGCTGGAGGACATGACCTCGCCCAACTTCGACGCCGCGCATAAGCAGGTCTGGGATTTCCAGCGCGACGGTTGCTGCGACCATCTCGTCACCGTCGCCAAATGGCAGGACGGCAAGCTGGTCCAGGTCGACCAGGGCGAAAGCTTTTTCCTGCCCGTGCGCATCCAGGGCAAGATCCGCTACTGCTACGTGATGCCGGTCTATCATGACGGCCGCGTCGAATACCCGGATGCGACGTGGAACGCGGGCGAGCGCCTGCTGGTCCGCGACACCTCGGACTGCGATGCGTCGCTGCCGCCGACGCTGGACCGCATCAGGCTGGAGGTCTACCTGCGCGATACGAAGACGGGGCAGTTGTCGCACGAATACTCGGAGAAGGCGACCCTGGAGACGGTCGACGTCGGCGGCAAGCCCATGCAATGCCCGTATATCACCTTGCTCGACAACGGCAAGGTCAAGGCGGAGCACGTCAAGGACCCGGAGGCGTGCACCGCGGCGCAGTGATGCGCCTGCCGCGCATCGCGCTGCATCCGCTGCATCCGCCGCGCACGTCGCGCCGGCGAATCGCCGCCTTCAGCGTGCCGCCGGCAGCATGTGCAGGCACGCGTCCGCGACGGTGCGGGCGAACGCCGCCAGGGCGCGCGGGCTGGCGCCGATGACGTCGTCGGTCGCCCCGTGGACGCCCGAGTAGATCAGCAGCGCGACGACGCGGGGCTGCGCCGGGTTCCAGGCGCCGGCCGCGCGGCCGCTTTCGATGATGCCCAGCAACTGGTCGAGGATGGCGTTCTTTTCCGCGTTGCCGCGATCCAGGTGGTGATGGTTGGGATAGACGATGTCGTGCGTGCGGTAGGTGCGCGCATAGGTCTCGACGCTGGCGTGCACCCAGGCGCGCAGGCGTCCGCGCCAATCGTCCGCCGGACAGGCGTCCACGGCGCGTTGCAGGCTGTCCATGAACTGTTCGGTGTAGCGCTTGCCCAGCGCGATCAGCATCTCGTGCTTGGAAGGGAAGTAGTGGTAGAAGGTCCCCTTGGCGACCCGTGCCGCATCGACGATCTCGCTGATCGTCGTCGCTTCCACGCCTTTTTCCAGGAACAGCGTCTCGGCCGCGGCCATCAATTCTTCCAGGCGGACCTCCGCCGGTTTGGTGCGGGGGAGCTTGGCTGCCGGGGCGCCTGTCTTCGTCGTGTCTTGTGCCATTCGCTATCGCCGGCCGGGCGCCGGCGTTCCTGTCCAGATCGGTGTCGAGTGTAGGCGACTCCCCGGCGCGGCGCCCAGCGGTCCCATCTTTTACCGAACCCGAACCCGAACCGAACCGAACCGAACCGAGCCTGGGGCTGGAATGGAGAACATGGCGTTGTGATTTTCAATTGACCGACGGTCAGTCGAAGTATAGGATGCCGCCATGGGCGTGACCGCCACGCCGTTCCTCCCGGAGTCCCGCATGCCGATTTCCCGCCGCCGCGCGGCCCTGTGCGCCGCCTATCTGGGCACTTTCCTGGCGACGCTGGACATCAGCATCGTCAACGTCGCCTTGCCGACGATGCAATCGGCGCTGCGCACGGACATCGCGGGCCTGCAATGGGTGGTCAACGCCTACGCGATCTGCCTGTCGGCCTTCATGTTGTCGGCCGGCCCGGCGGCGGACCGGCACGGGCACAAGCGGACCTGGCTGGCGGGCGTGGCGCTGTTCGGCCTGGGATCGGCGCTATGCGGCTGCGCGCCGACGCTGGCCTGGCTGCTGGCGGGCAGGGCCGTGCAGGGCGTCGCCGCGGCCGCCATGATCGCGGGCGCCTTGCCCATCCTGACACACGCCTATCCCGAACCCGGCGCGCGCGCCCACGTTATCGGCGGCTGGTCGGCCTTCGCCGCGCTGGCGCTCATCCTCGGCCCCTTGCTGGGCGGCCTGCTGCTGCATGGCCTGGGCTGGCAAGGCATCTTCCTGATCAACCTGCCGCTGGCCGCGCTCGCCCTGGCGCTGGGCGTCCATGGCATCCCGGAGCGGCGCTACCCGGAGCACGCCGCGCGCGATCCGCTGGGGCAGGCGTCGAGCATCGTCTCCCTGGGCGCGCTGGCCTATGGATTGATCGAGGCGGGAAAGCATGGCTTCTCCCATCCCGCGATACTGCCGTGCCTCGCGCTGGCGGCCGCAGGCTTCGCGCTGTTCGCGGTGGTGGAGACGCGCGCGTCCAAGCCCCTGCTGCCGTTGGCCTTGTTTCGCCAACGGCCTTTCGTGATGGCGAATCTCGCCTCCCTGATCCTCGGCTTCTCCTACTACAGTTGCCTGTTCTTCTTTTCGATCTACCTGCAGGAAATCCAGCGCTGGTCGGCCACCGAGGCGGGGTGGCGCATGATGCCGCAGTTCCTCGCCACGGCCTGCGTGTCGATGCTGTTCGGCCGCCTGAGCGCGCGGATTCGCGTGCGGCGCCTGATGCTGCTGGGCTATGGCCTCATCGGCGTCGCCATGTCGCTGCTGGGGTTCTGCGGGGCCGGCACGCCGTACCGTGTCGTCGGCCTCCTTTTCGGGCTGCTGGGCGTGGGCGCGGGCCTGGCGGTGCCGGCCACCGGCATCGTCATCATGGGCATGGCGCCGCCCGGGCTGGCGGGTTCGGCGTCGGCGACGATGAACGCCTTGCGCCAGGCCGGCATGACCCTGGGCATCGCGCTGCTGGGCGCGCTGATGACCAGCCGGGCGCTGCGCGTCTACGAGCAGGGCGCGCTGGCCCTGGGGCTGGGAGACGCGCGCGAACTGGCGCGCCAGGCGATCTCGGCCGGCGTCTTCGACCGCGCCGCGCCGGCGCTGGCCGGCCTGCACGCCAGGGCCCT
This sequence comes from Bordetella genomosp. 10, assembly GCF_002261225.1. NCBI lineage: Bacteria > Pseudomonadati > Pseudomonadota > Betaproteobacteria > Burkholderiales > Alcaligenaceae > Bordetella > Bordetella genomosp. 10. The sequence goes on along the minus strand of NZ_NEVM01000005.1, from coordinate 180,400 downwards.
GGGCAGCGGCTTCCAGGCGGCCATGTGGTCGGCGGGCCTGGCCTGCGCGGTCGCCCTGGGATTGCTGGCCGCCGGCGGGGCGGCGCGGGAAGAGAAAGGCGAGGGCGAGGGACGGGAAGCCGGGCAGGAAATCGGCCAAGGATTTGGCCAGGAGATCGGCCAGGAGATCGGCCAGGCGGGCCGAAAAAAAAGCCGGCCCATGGATGGCCGGCCGACGACGCAGCTCTGACGGCGCGCGACAGGCGCCGGCGAGGATTTACGATTTACTCTTCGTCGTAGTCGAGGTCGTCGTCGTCCTCTTCTTCCTCTTCGTCTTCCTCGTCCTGTTCGAGGGCGTCATAGCCCTTCCAGGTGATGCGCCAGACGGCGTCCTGGCCGGTGGTGCCTTCGGTCAGCTTCTTGGCCAGGCCGGCGTCGGCCAGGATTTCCAGGTGATGCTCTACCACGTCCGCCGGCAGGGTGTCTTCAGCCAGCTCCTGCACGGCCTGGGTGACTTCCTGGCCGGTGAGCGTCGACGCGGCGGCGTCGCGGAACGTGCCGAGGATGGTGACTACTAGATCGAAATCGCGTTGCATAGGGACTCCTCGTGCCTGATGGGGCGGGAAAACAGGGGCGGAAAGCCGGGGGCAAAGCGCCGCCGCCACGAACGGGCCGGCGCTTTCCGCAACCATACCAGAAGCCTGTTGCCGCCATGAGACGGAAGGGCCGCTATTTGGCCGGCTCCATCCACGCGTCGGCGTAGGAGTCGATCGCGCCCAGGCCGGTGGTGATGGCGTTGTGCACGCGCTTGTCCAGGAAGGTGATGTAGTTCGTATCGTCAATCCACGCCACCGGCACGTCCTCGACCAGGATCTGCTGCACTTCCGAGTACAGCTTCTGGCGCTCGGCGTCGGAGGTCGCCGTCGCGGCCTTGTCGAACAGTTCGTCCACCTTGGGATTGCGGTACTGCGAGGTGTTGGTGAACGGCAGTCCCTTCTTGATGTTCGAGCTGACGTAGGTCCGCGATACGCCGATGGCCGGATCGCCGTACTGGAACACGCCGTCGTAGGCCATGTCGAAGTCCCAGTTGCCCATGCGCGTCGTCCAGCCGCCCACGTCGACGTTCTCGATTTCGATGGCGATGCCGACCTTGCCCAGGCATTGCTTGATGTACTCGGCCACGCGCCGCATCATCTCGCCGTAGGGGATGGGAATGAAGCCCAGCTTCACGCGCACGCCGTTGGCGTCCGGCTTCAATCCCATTTCGTCGAGCAGCGCGATGGCCTTCTTGGGATCGAAGGGATACTTCTTGACGTTGCCGTCGTAGAAGCGGGTGTTGTGATGCAGCGGGCCGGTGGCCACGGTGCCCAGGCCGAACATGATGCGCTTGGCGATGAAGTCGCGGTCGATGGCGTACATGACCGCCTGGCGGAAGCGCTTGTCGTCCATCGGCTTGCGCGAGTTGTTCAGCTCGATCCAGTGCAGCGTGGACCAGTATTCGTAGCCCTTCTGCACCGCGTTCAGGTGCGGCAGCTTGCTCACGCGCGGGATGTCGAAGGGTTCGATGTCCTGGAGCCAGGCCTGCTGCACCGTGCGCTGTTCCAGGGCCAGGCGGCGCGACGCGGAATCGGGAATCACGCGGTAGATGATGCCGTCCAGGTAGGGGCGGCCACTTTTCCAGTAGTGCTCGTTCTTGACCAGCTCGATGAAGGACCCGCGTTCCCAACGCTTGAACTTGAAGGGGCCGGTGCCGATGGGCGCGTTGTTGTTCGGGTTCTGGGCGATCGGGGTGTCGACGTCGTACAGGTGCTTGGGCAGGATGACGCCGCCGCCGATGTCGAAGGCGTAGAGGAAAGCGGAGTAGCGTTCCTTCAGCGTGAAGACCACCGTATGGGCGTCGGGCGCGGTGATGTCCTTCACGTATCCCATCAGGGTGCGGGTGCGCGGCGTGTTCGCCAGCACCTTCTTGTACGAGAAGATCACGTCGTCGGCCGTGAAGGGCTTGCCGTCATGCCACTGCGCGTTGGGCTGCAGGTGGAAGGTATAGGTGAGCTGGTCGTCCGACACGTCCCAGGATTTCGCCAGGCTGGGCAGCGGTTTGAGATCGAAGGAATAGGTCAGCAGGCTTTCGAAGATCTTGCCGCCCACCATTTGGGAATTGGCGACCTGCTGGATCGCGATGTTCAGGTTGGGCGGCTCGGGGTTGATGATGCCCGTCAGCACGCCGCCGTATTGGGGCGCGCCGGCATCGGCGCTGGCGGCTTCGGCGGCGTAGGCGAAGGCGGGCAGGCCGGCGGTGACCGTGGCGGCCATCATTGCCTGCATGAGGGCGCGGCGGGCGGGATCGTACTTCAAGGCTATCTCCTTGCTGGGCCGACCAGCCCCCGGGGCGGGGCCAGCCTATCACTAAAAAGTCTTAAGTATCAAATATTGATACTTAAGTTTCCATCAGCAATATGGTGAAGCAAGGCCACGCGCCGCGCAAGCGCGCGGCGTCGGGGTTTTCCCGTCCTGCCCGGGGATCGCGGCGCCCGGGGTCACACCCGGCTGGGCCGGCCGCTGAGCGAGCGCGCCGCGGCCACGGCCAGCGAACTGAAGCGCTGCACGAAGGGTTCCGGCGTCCACTCGGCCAGCAGGCCGGAGACGTGGATGGCGGCGATGGGTCGCCCTTCGTGGTCGACCACCGCGCTGGCCAGCACGATCTCTCCCACCATGCTTTCCTCCAGGCTCAGCGCGTAGCCTTCCTCGCGCGCCTGCCGCACGCGCGCGCGGATGACGTCGGGATCGACGATGGTCTTGGGCGTCAGGGGCTTGAGCGTGCTGCGCGCCAGGATGTCGTCGACTTCCTCGTCGCCGAGCTGCGACATCATGGCGCGTCCGCCGGAGGAACTGAACGTGGGCATGCGGCGGCCCACCAGGGTGGCGAAGAAGGTCTGCCGCTTGGTCTGGCGCCGCAGCGCGTAGACCAGGGTCAGGTCGTCGAACAGGCTCAGGTCCACGCGTTCGCCGGTCTCCTGCTGGAGCTGTTCGATGATGGGCGTGGCGCGCTCCAGCAGGGGATGGCCGCGCAGGAAATCGAAGGTGCGGTCGAGGATTTTCTTGCCCAGCACGTAGCCGCGCTGGTTGTTGCCGCGCTCCAGATAGCCCAGCGCCACCAGCGTATGCAGCATGCGCTGGGTGGAGCTGCGGTCCAGGCCGGACAGCTCCATCAGTTCGTTCAGGCTGAGCGGGCCGGGGTGGCCGGAGAACGCTTCGAGAATGCCGAATCCCTTCGCCAGGGATTGATTGAACCGGGTTTCCGAGGTGGCCATCGGCTTGTACTCCAGGGGGTTGACGTTGCCATGCGCGCGAATTCCGGCCCCAGGCCCAGGGGCTTGGGGACATGACCCTAGGGTAATTCCCGCCCCCGATCGCTTGATGCGCGGCTCGCAAGGAATCTATTATACCAATATTAGATATTTAAGTATCAATTATTGATACTTATCTAACCATCAAGGTGTCATGAAGAAACTCGCTCCCTTCCTGGGAGGCCGGCTGCTGAAGGGCGTGCTGGTCCTCCTGGTGATCGCGCTATTCAATTTTTTCCTGGTGCGCGCCGCGCCCGGCGATCCCGCGGTCATCCTGGCCGGGCAGTCGGGCGCGGTGGACGCGGAATCGCTGGCGAAGCTGCGTCACGACTTCGGCCTGGACCAACCCCTGTCGGTCCAGTTGACCACGTACCTCAAGGACGTGGCCACCTTCAATCTCGGCTACTCCGTCCGGCAGCAGGCGTCGGTGGGCAGCCTGATCCGCGAGCATCTTCCCGCGACGCTGCTGCTGACGCTGACGGCCTTCGCCTTCGCGCTGGCGCTGGGCATCAGCCTGGGCGCGCAGGCGGCCGCGCGGGTGGGGCGCTGGGGCGACACGCTGATCACCACGTTTTCCATGCTGGCCTACGCGACGCCGCTGTTCTGGGTCGGCCTGATGCTGGTGCTGCTCTTTTCGGTGCGGCTCGAATGGCTGCCGGCCTTCGGCTACGACACCGTCGGCGCCAACCTGACCGGCCTGGCCCACGCGCTGGACGTGGCGCGGCACCTGATCCTGCCGGCCGTCACCCTGGGATTGTTCCACATGGCGGTATACGCGCGCCTGACCCGCGCCTCCATCCTGGAAGTGAATCAGCTCGACTTCGTCAAGACCGCGCGCGCCAAGGGGCTGAAGGAGCGCACGGTGATGCGGCGCCACGTCCTGCGCAATGCCTTGCTGCCGGTGATCACCTATGCGGGGATCCAGGCCGGCGGCCTGATCGGCGGCTCGCTGCTGGTCGAGACCGTGTTCGCCTGGCCCGGCATCGGGCGGCTCGCCTTCGACGCCCTGATCCAGCGCGACTACAGCGTGCTGCTGGGGGTGTTCTTCGTCGCCTCCGTGATCGTGGTGGTGATCAACATCGCCACCGACATTCTCTACACCGTCGCCGATCCCCGGATAGAACTCAAATGAAAGACTTCCTGCACGCATTCTGCCGCAACAAGGGCGGGGTGGCCGGCCTGGTCGTGCTGCTCGCCGTGGCCGCGCTGGCGCTGACGGCCAGTTGGTTCTTCCCCGACAGTCCCTGGGACATCGCCAACGCGCCGTTCCAGCCGCCGCTGTCCGAGGGCGCGCTGCTGGGCACCGATACGCTGGGCCGCGATATCGCCACGGGCATCGCCTATGGCGCGCGCCTCACCCTGATGCTGGCGGCCGTGGCGACGGCGGTGTCCATCGTGCTGGGCATCGCGATGGGCGCGCTGGCCGGCTTCTACGGCGGCCGCGTGGACCAGGCGATCGTCGGCGTCATCGAACTCTTCCAGACCATACCCAGCTTCTTCCTGGCGGTGGTGCTGGTGGCCATCCTCACGCCGACCACGCAGACCGTGGTGCTGGCGATATCCGTGGTCTCGTGGCCACCGCTGGCGCGCCTGGTGCGCGCGGAATTCATGAGCCTGCGCAACCGGGAATTCGTGCAGGCCGCCATGCTGTCGGGGCAGTCCAACGCGCGCATCATCCTCACGCAGATCCTGCCCAACAGCCTTTCGCCGGTCATCGTCTCCGGCTCGCTGATGGTGGCCAGCGCCATCCTGCTGGAGTCCGCCTTGAGCTTCCTGGGCCTGGGCGATCCCAACGCCATGACCTGGGGCTACATCATCGGCGCCTCGCGCAGCGTGCTGCGCGACGCCTGGTGGATGAGCGTGTTCCCGGGCATCGCCATCCTGCTCACGGTGCTGTCGCTGAACCTGATCGGCGAGGCCTTGAACGACGCCCTCAATCCCAAGCTGGCCCGGCGGAGGACCGCATGACCGAAGCCTTGTTGGAGATCCGCGATCTCGACGTCGTCACCGCGCACGGCGGCCTGCGCGTCGTCGAGGGCGTGTCCTATGCCTTGAATCGCAACGAAATCCTGTGCGTGGTCGGCGAGTCCGGCTCGGGCAAGTCCGTGACCGCGCACGCCGTGATGGGCCTGCTGCCGGCCGACCAGTTGCGGGTGGCGCGGGGATCGATCCGCTACCGCGGCCGCGACCTGGTCGGCCTGGGCCTGAACGACTGGTACGCGTTGCGCGGCAAGTCCTTCGGCATGGTGTTCCAGGAGCCGATGACCGCGCTCAACCCCATCATGCGCGTCGGCCGCCAGGTCGACGAGGTGCTGGAGCGCCACACCGGCATGGACGCGGCGGCGCGCAAGCAGCGCGTGCTGGAGCTGTTCAATCTGGCCTTGCTGCCCGATCCGCAGGCCATCTACGACGCCTACCCCTTCCAGTTGTCGGGCGGCCAACGCCAGCGCGTGGTCATCGCCATGGCCCTGGCGCTGGAGCCGGACGTGCTGATCGCCGACGAACCCACCACCGCGCTGGACGTGACGACGCAGGCGCAGATCCTGGCGCTGATCAAGGATATCCAGCGTCGCATGGGCATCGGCGTGATCTTCATCACCCACGACTTCGGCGTGGTGGCGGATATCGCCGACCGCATCGTCGTGATGCGCAAGGGCAGCGTGGTGGAGTCGGGCAGCGCCGACGATGTCCTCAACCGGCCCCGGCATCCGTACACGCGCCAGTTGATCGCGGCCGTGCCGCACAAGCCCGAGGGCAAGCCGGAGGAGGGCGGCCGCCCACCGCTGGTCCAGGTGCGCGGGCTGCGCAAGCTGTTCACCAGCGGCGGCCGGCAAGTGGCCGCCTTGCGCGACATTACGCTGGATATCCACCAGGGCGAGACGCTGGGCCTGGTCGGCGAGTCGGGATCGGGCAAGTCCACCCTGGGCCGGACGCTGGTGGGGCTGATCAAGCCCGACGGCGGCAGCGTCCGGATGAACGGCCAGGAACTGGTGGGCCTGGACGCGCGCGCATTCCGGCCCTTCCGGCGCCAGATCCAGATGGTGTTCCAGGACCCCTATGCGTCGCTGAACCCGCGCCACCGCATCGCCGACGCCGTCGCGCAGGGGCCGATCGCCTTCGGCACCAGCCGCGCGACGGCCTTGCGCGAGGCACGCGAGCTGCTGGAGCTGGTGGGGCTGGGCGGCGACGCCGGCAGCCGCTACCCGCATCAATTCTCCGGCGGCCAGCGCCAGCGCATCGGCATCGCCCGCGCATTGGCGCTCAAGCCGCGCCTGCTGATCGCCGACGAGGCCGTATCGGCGCTGGACGTTTCCATCCAGGCGCAGGTGCTGGCGCTGCTGAAATCGGTGTCGGGCCAGTTCGACCTCTCCGTCCTGTTCATCACGCACGACCTGCGCGTCGCGGCGGAGATCTGCGACCGCATCGCCGTGATGCGCCAGGGCGAGCTGGTGGAGCTGGACCGCGCCGCGCGGATTTTCTATCAACCCCAACATGAATACACACGCCGGCTGATCGATTCCATTCCCGGAAAGTCCTGGGAAAAACCGGATCTGGCGGCGACGAACGACTCGACTAGGAGCAAAGAGCATGCGTGATGTGGAATACCAGTCCCTGGACGGACTGGGGCTGGCCGACCTGCTGGCGCGCAAGGAAGTCACTTCCGAGGAGTTGATGGCCTGCGCCATCGGCCTGGCGAAGACGCGGGGCGCGGCGCTGAACGCGCTGTGCTACGAGCGGTACGAGGAATCGCTGGCGGTCGCGCGCGACTGGACGCCGCGCGGCGCGTTCGGCGGCATTCCCTTCCTGCTCAAGGACTCGGGCGTGGCGCACGTGCGGTTCCCGTCCAGCCTGGGCTCGCGCCTGCTCAACGACACGACCTATGCGCGCAACGCCACGCTGCCGGAACGCTTCGAAGCCGCCGGCCTGATTCCGTTCGCCCGCACCACGGTGCCCGAGTTCTGCATGGCGCCGACCACGGAAGCCGCCCGCAATGGCGGTCCCACGCTCAATCCCTGGGACCCGACCCGGTCGTCCGGCGGCTCCAGCGGCGGCGCGGCGGCCGCGGTGGCCTGCGGCGTCGTGCCGGTGGCGCACGGCAGCGACGGCGGCGGTTCGATCCGCATTCCCGCCGCGGCCTGCGGGGTCTATGGACTGAAGACCTCGCGCGGCCGCGTGCCGATGGGGCCGTTCCGCGGCGAGGGCTGGGGCAGCCTGGCGACCGACGGCGTGCTCTCGCGCACCGTGCGCGATTCCGCCGCCGCGCTGGACGCCATCGGCGGCTACGAAACCGGCGCGCCGTATGCCGCGCCGCTCGCGCCGGATTCCTATCTGGACGCGATCAAGCGGGCGCCCGGGCGCTTGCGCATCGCCGTCTGGCGCCAGGCCTGGAACGACATTCCCGTGGCGCCGGAATGCGTGGCCGCGGTCGACCGCGTGGCGGCCTTGCTGCGCGCCGCCGGCCACGAGGTGGTCGACAGCGCGCCGCCGGAAATCGATTACGACGCGCTGGTGCTGGCGCATGCCAACGTGCTGGCCTCCAACATCGTGGTCAGCGTCGATACGCGCCTGGGCCTCACGGGCAAGGCGCTGGCCGACGACGACCTGGAGCCGGCCATGCGCAACGGCTACGAGTACGGCAAGACCATAACGGGGGCGCAGTACATCGGCTGCATCAACCGTTTCCACGCCGTGGGCCGCGCGCTGGAGGCCTATATGCAGGATTACGACATCATTCTCACGCCGTCGCTGACGCAGTTGCCGCCCAAGCTGGGTTATCTCACCATGCAGGAAGGCACGTTCATGGAGCTGCGCCGCAAGGTGGGCCGCTACGGCACGTTCTCGGCCATCTTCAACGCCACGGGGCAGCCCGCGGCGAGCCTGCCGGGCGCATGGACCGAGGCCGGCCTGCCGGTGGGCGTGCAACTGGTGGGCCGCTTCGGCCGCGAGGACCTGGTGCTTCAATTGTCGGCGCAATTGGAGCAGGTGCAGCCCTGGGCGCATCGCATCGCTCAGCCGGGTTGAGGATGGTTGGATGGCGGGCAGGGCGGCGCGGGGGCGATGCATCGAGACCGCGATTCGGCCTGCTGCTTTTGAATCGCCAATGACAGCATCGCCAGGCGCCGCTGGTCCAGCGAGAGGACCACGTCCACCCACCGCGGCAGCGACGCCTCGAAATCCGCCCTGGACATCGGCGCGCGGGCTTGCCGCACGGCCGCCATTTCCCGGTGCGAGGCGAACGCGGGGTGACGCTTGCGGATCCACGCGTTGGCGGCCTGTTCCCCTTGTCCGGTGTCGGCGATGACGTCGATGAGTCCCTTGTCGGCGAGGGCTTCGGCGGAAAAACTGCGGCCCGAGTGGCAGACTTCCTCGTAATCGCGCTGGCCCAGGCGCCGTGCCAGCAGGGGCAGCGCCCCCATTCCGGGGAAAATCCCCAGTTGGATTTCGGGGAAGCTGAACCTGGCGTGGCGTTCCGCGACTATGTAGTTGCAGGCGAGCGCCGCCTCGAAGCCGCCACCGGTGCATGCCCCCTGTACCAGGGCGATCGTCGTGACGCCGCCCTGGAACCCGGAATGCAGCGCATGCATGAGATGGGCGCACTGCGTCGCATAGGCGAGCAAGGCCTGGCGGTCCCGGGCCAGGATCGTTCGCAGGAAGAACGCGAGATCGCCGCCCAGGCTGAAGATGTTAGGGTGGCCGGAGCGCAAGACGAAATAGCGCAGGGCGCCGGAAGGCCCGAAGCGCTCCGATTGGATGGCCGACAATTCCCGCGCCATATCGGACAGCAGGTCGGGGCTGAAATAAGGCGGGCAGTCCTGTTGCCAGGTCAGGGCGAGCACGCCGAAGCGGTCGTCGAAGTCCAGCGCATAACGTGTCGGGGCGCGCGAGGGCGGCGTTTCTTCCAGTCTGGAATGGGGAGGCATGATCATCGTGTCCTCGTCCTCAAAGCGTCGTCCGGATCCGCGCCAGGTCCAGGCGCCAGGGCCACCGGCCGGGCGGCTTGAGGATGTGCGACAGGGCGTTGCGCTTGTACCAACGCTCGGCCAGGTACGCGTTGACGAAGGCGGAGAATCCGTACTTGCGCGCCGATTCGGCGCTCTGGGAAAAAACCATCCTGGCGAAGTTCAGATAGATGGGATGGCACTCATAGCCCAGCGACATCCGTATCGAATGGCGCGGGTCGGCGCTCGGGAACATCGGCTCGAAACCCAGTTTCCGATAGACGGGCAGGCGCGCGGGCAGCCCTTCGGCCACCACGAAGGAGATGTCCTTGCTGAGCGCCAGGTCCACGAAACACTTGAACAGGCCGTTCAACACGTCCGGCCGGTCGCGAAAGTCGGGGTCCACCGCCAGGCGTCCCACGTACAGGAGATTGCCGAAGCCGCGCAGATGGTCGAAACAAAGGCCCATGTCTTCCTCCATCGGGAAAGGACGATGCTTCCGGTCCACGATGCAGCGTATGCATCCCACCACTTGCCCCTCGCGTTCCGCGACGAAGATGTACGCATGCGGGCCCAGTTCCCGCTCCATCTTCGCTACCGCCTCGGCGACCTCGGCGGCCGAGCCACCCTCGCCACGGGTATCGATCTGGCGCGCGTAGAAACGGCAGAACCTGTCGAAGTCGGCGGAGCCGACGCATATGCGGCGGAACGCGTAATCGCCGATGGAGAAGGCGGGTTGCAGCGAATTGCGCTTTCCGAACCAGCACAGGTGCAGGAAGATCGTGCACAGTCCGCAGGCGATGCACAGAAGATAGGGCGTGACCAGGAAGGAGGCGGACGGGAAGCGCAGGGCATGGCATAGCAGGCAAAGGAAATAGGTCATGCACCAGAGCGCGGAGACGGTGTAGTGAAGCTGCCGCATGCCCCGGCCTTTCGAATAAAAGGTGGTGAAGGGTTTCTTGCCGAGCAGCAGCGTGCCGGTAAGCAAACTCAACCACGCGAAGACGATGAGGCCGACGTATTGCCTGAAGGGCGCGGCGTTGAACTCCAGCAATAACAGCCCGCTGTACAGGACCAGCAACGAGATGGATATCGGGGACCGGATGCCGTAGCGATATTCCGTCGCGACCATCGCGGCGTACAGCATCGCGCAGAGCGCATAGGCGGACGCCTGCGGGATGAACAGCGCGGCGGCCAGGCATAGGAGCATGTTGCCGAAGGACAGGAACATGAAGACGACGGGGAACAAGCGTTTCCTGTCGTCCCGATGTGCCAGCCTCCCGGGGACCTTGTCGATTTTCATTGTTGTGCCGCCTCGCGCGGTGTCGGTGCTAGTGTTTGTGTTGCGAGAAACCCAGGATATGGACGCCTCTGCCGGGCAGCCGGCAGTTGAGGATCGCCCGGTGCGTCGCGCCTCGCAGCAAGGCGTGCAGCGCATAGGCAAGCAGCGGCGCGGTGAACAGCGTCGCGTTGCCCGGGACCTCGATGTCGAGCGATGCGGCCAGGGACCAATCCGCGGGCAGTGCCGGCGGCCTGTCCGCGGATACGTTGGCGCAGAGCGTCAATTGCCAGTCTTCATCGGTGTTCGGACCTCTGCCCAGCACCATGCCGCTGGCGCCGTCCAGCCAGGGACGCCGGTCGTCCAGGGCGGCAAGCGCGTCGCATTGCACCCGCGAGACTTCGTCCGCACCCATGACGAGGAAGCAGTCCGAGCGCCGGTGCAGGAATGAGAGGTGCGCGTATTCGAGCGCGGCGCATACGCCGAGCAGGCCGTCCTGGAAGGCGATCGCCGCCGCGTGCGTGTCCAGCGCGGCCGAGACCTGGGTGGTGATGGCGCTGGGGATGGAGCTGGGCAGCAGCAAGGTATCGGTCCTGTCCCATCCGTGGCGCAGTCCCGCCGTCTCGAACTTCCACGCGATGGGGGTGATGGACGAGCCCGATGCGATCGCCACGCCGGCGCGGTCGCCGTGATAGCCGGGCCGCGCGGCGGCCGTGTCGAGCAGCTTCCTGCCCAGCAGCGCCGAATACACCGTCGCCTTGGCGGCCGAGCGCGCGCGCGTCACGCCGCTGCCGCGCATGACGGCGGCGGGTATTTCGTAGCGATTGTCGTCCGGGGCTTCGTCCTGCCGCCCGTCTTGCAGTCCGCCCTGTAGTCCATCTTGTAGCCCGCTTTGCAGGCGATATCCGCCGTCGCCCGCGAAGTCGATGGGGTTGGGCAAGTTGCTCCATTCCGGGGTGGTCGCGACGCGCGCGGCGCAGTCCTTTCCGCGCAGCCAGCCGATGGCGTGGAGGTAAGGCCCGTCTCTGAGGATAGGGATGTTCATTGAAACTCCTTGCACGGCGCGATCGCCACCGCCGCGTTGATTCCCCCGAAACCGAGGGCGGTGACCAGCATGGGGCCGGCCGCGACCGGCCGGGGCCGGTGAAGCACGAGGTCCAGATTTCCGTATTCGGGATCGGTGGTGCCGACGACGTGCGGCAGCGTCCCTTGCGCCATGGCCTCGCATGCCGCCAGCACATTGAAGGCCCCCGATGCGCCCATGGTGTGCCCCAGGGATCCCTTGGTCGACGTGCAGGGCGGCGACAGGTCGCCGAAGACGATGCGGGCGGCTTCGGCTTCGGTCTTGTCGTTCTGGCGCGTGCCCGTGCCATGCCAGAAGATGCCCCGCACGTCCCGGGGCAGCAGCCCGGCCTGTTGCATCGCCCCCTGCATGACCCGGGACATCCCGATGGGACTGGGTTCGACGAGGTGGCCGGCGTCGCAGTAGACCGCCGTGCCGATGACGCGTCCGACTACGTCCTGCGGCGGAAGCAGGCCGTCCCTGGCCAGCAGCATGGCGACGGCGCCTTCTCCCACCGTGGTGCCGTCGCGCAGCCTGTCATACGGACGGCAGCCTTGCCGCGACATGGCCCCGATGTTGTCGAAGCCGACCGAGGCCACGCGGGAGAGGGTGTCGATGGCGACGATCAGGACGGCATCGGCCAGGCCGGCGCCGATACGGTCCGCCGCATGGGAGATGGCGACCAGCGACGAGGCGCACGCGCCGGATATCGTGACGCCGGGCAGTTCGCGCGCCAGGCCCGCGTTCACTTCCTTCACCAGGTTGTCGGCGACCAGGCCTTCCCAGAGAGGGGCGGCCATCGTGGACAGGTCCTTGCCCGCGTGATGGGCGTCGGCGATGTCCGACAGCGGTCCGGGATTGCCGTGGGAGGTGGCCACGATCAGCGACAGCGCGGCGGCGGGATGTTCGCCGGCAAGCCGGTCGAGCGCCGCGCGCATCTGCCGGCCGACGATGCGCGCCAGGATGTCCGTGCGCCGCGCGAAGGGCGGCTGGCCTTCCAGGCCGGGAAATTTCAGGATGGCCGCCAGGGGCGGGCTGTCCGGCCAGCCGGGAATGAGGTCGGCGCCGCGAGAAAAAACGCGCTCTCCCGCCAGGAGGTTGCGCCAGCATTCGGGCCAGGATGCGCCGATGTTGGAGATGGCGCAGCATTGCCGCGCGAGGGCGATGGGTTGCGGATAGGGCTGCGTCATGATCTTGCACCGGCAGGCTGCGACGGCATCGCCGGGGCGGGGCCGTCCATTTCCGCGCCCATGCCGGACACGCGGCAGACCAGGCGGTCGCCGGCCCGGACCATGCCCTCGTAGACCGTCTTGCCGGCGATCTTTTCATGGATGGCGACTTCGGCGGTGATGGTTTCGCCGATGAAGGCGGGCGAGAGGAATTCCCCCTTGCACCGTCCGAGCACGGCGGCGCCGTCCTCCGGGGTCCTGCGGCCGCTGACCACGCCGTGCAGCAAGGTCGCCTGGCCGACCAGTTCTATATAGAGAACGCCGGGCATGATGGAGGGGCCGTCGGCGAGGTGCGCGGCCATCATGGGGTCGGCGCCGGAGATGGATTTCTGGACCGTGATGCTCTGGCTGTCCCAGGACGTCATGCGGTCGAGCAGGAGCCAGGGCGAGCGGTAAGGCACGAAGCGGAGGATCTGGTGATAGTCCATCTGCTGCGGATAGCGGATGTCTCCCGTCATGCGGAGACCTCTTTCGCCGCTTTCTCTTCGTGCAGCTTTTCTATTTCCGCCTTGAGCTGGGCGCCGGTGCGCAGGTTCGGCATATGGTCGTCGAGGATGCGCACGTCGTAGCGATTCTGCACCTCCACGACCAGCGCGACGGACCCGAGGGAATCCATGTCGTAGTCCTCGTAGAGATCGGCCGTCATGGAGAACTGCTCGATCTCCCGGTCCAGCGCGATTTCCACGATTTCCTTTATGTCGGCATGCTCGATATTCATCATCATTTTCCCGTCCAAGAAAGAGTCTTGCCGCGATCGGCCCGCCGGCGTGTTTGCGGCGCGAAGCAGGTCGAGGGCGGCGGGGGCATCGAGCGCCTGGATGAGGGGCCAGGCGCGGATTTTTTCTTGAGTAGACGAACCCTGCTTCTGGTTCCGCGATGTGGATGGCATCGGTGCGGGCCGCCGATGCCGCCGCGCACCGGCATGCCGCTGTGTTGCGCTATGGGTCGTTGTGAGGCGATGTGAAGCGAGGTGAGCGAGGCGGACGACATGGGAGACCCGGGAGAGGTGAAGCGCCGCGAGGCGTTGTGGTATACCCGGTTCCACGTCCATCCTCGCGCCTTGCCTTCTTCAAATGATGACTTCCCGTTCGTGCTCGTCCCGGATCCTCGGCATCTGGATGGCGCTGCAATTGGCGGCGCTGGCCTGCGCCATGCCGCTTGCCGCCGCGCGTGCCGCGAGCGCCGCCGAGCCGGAGCCGGATTCCGATCCCGCCTGGACCGAGTACGCCCGCATCCTCGTCGACAATCAGGCGCAGGCGGAGACGCCCCGCCTGAACATCCTGTTCGACTCGCCGTTCGACCGCGAGGCCAGCGCGCGCGCCGAGCAGGCCTTGCGCAAGGCCGTGGCCACGGGCGACCGGCGCGCCCGCCTCACCTGGGCGTTGCTACAGGTCGGGCTGACGCGGCTGGCGAGCCAGGACCTGCCCGTCATGCTGACGCCCATCGAAAGCGAGGTCGGCCACTATCCGCAGCCGGCGGGCCCGGCGGGGACGCGGCTGGCGCTGGCGTGGCTGCGCGGCATCGTCGCCGATCCGCAGGCGACGGTGGACCAGCAGGCGACGGCGCGGATCGGGCTGGCGCATCTCTATGCCCTGCTGGGGCCGGATATACAGGAACCGGACCGGCCGCCGTATGCGCAGCAGCTCGACGAGGTCTTGCGGGGCCAGCCGGAAGCCACATTGCAGGCTGCCGTGCTGCTGGTGACCGCGGGGCGCTGCGAGGAAGCGCGGCCGCGATTGCAGGCCCTGGCGCAGGCGCCGGGCGGCGCGGACGATCCGGCGTTGGCGCCCTTGCAAGCCGCCTGCAGCGGTTTCCGGCCCGTGCTGCCCAAGGGTTGCGTCGACTACGACGCGGGCAGCACGCCCATCGCGCAGATGCCGCCCATCCGGGCGCTCGATTTCGGCGATATGCATGCGGCGTGGGCGCGGGTTTTCAATGCGGCCGACGTGGCGGCCTGCGTGTGGCGCCGCATCGCCGAGGCGCCGGCCGGCGCGGCCGATCCCGCGCGGCAGGGCGAGCGTGTCGGCGTCGCCTTGCGCTACGTGGGGTGGCCGAAGACGCCGGCGGATCGGGTCTTCATGACGCGGACGGGGGATGCCCTGGTGGGCGCGCAGCGGGCATCCGAAGCCTTGCCCTTGCTGGAACGCGGATCGCCCAAGGGCCGCCTGGAAGCCGCCCGCATCCTGTTGGCCGGACAGGGCGTGCCGGCCGATCCGGCGGCCGCGCGCGCATTGCTGGCGCGTTCGCAACCGTTGGCGCGGGAGGATGCCGAATGGGCCACCGCGCTGGCGCGCCTGCGCTTCGAGGGCAGCGGCGGCCCCGTGGACCGGGTCGCGGCCTTGCGCGACCTGGCGCCGCGGCAGGAGGCGTCCGCGCAGGCGGAATATCGGCGCCTGCTGGACAGCCTGCCTTGGCGCTATGCCGTGGCGACGGTTGGAGGGGGGGCCGATGCCGGCTTCGGCGTTGGCGCCGCTGGCGCTTCCGGAGCCGCCCAGGCCGCCGGAGTTTCCAAAGATCCGGGAACATCCGCGGCGGCTGGCGTCGATCCCGGCCCCGCGGCGGGGGCCAGGGCAGGGACTGGAAAAGGGGCTGAGGATCGGGATGTTGTCGCGGGTGCTGGCAAGTCGGAAGACGTTTCGGCGCCCTCGGTTTCGACGCCGGATCCGGCGTCTCGGGGCAAGATAGCGGCGCCGCCGTGGCTCGACCTGGCGGCGTTGCAATGGCAGGTCTATGGCGCCGACGCGTCCACCACGTCTGTCTCATCCGCTTCATCCACCGCGAGCGGGGAGCGTGGGGCGTGGTTGCAGCGCCTGGAGAATCTTTCGTCGTCCGATCTCGCGGTGCTGCACTCGCCGCAGGGGACGCCGCGGTTGTTGCGCTTGACCGGCCCGCAAGCGGATGGGAAATACCAGGTCGTGTCCATCGCGAGCTGGCCGGACGATGCCTTTGCGCGCACGGCGTGCGTCACGCCCGATGACGCCGGCGGCAAGCCCGCGTCGCGCGGCCAAGGGGGCGGACAGGCGCCGTGGATCACCGATGCGCCGCCCGTGGGCGTGCGCCTGTCGCGGCAGGGGCCGGCGCTGGCGCTGGAACGCGTCACGGATTCCGACGCCGGCGTCCTGCATGACCGTATCTTCGTCTCGGTGGAGGACGGCGTGTTGCGCCCGCTCTTGTGCGTGCGCTATCAAATCGACCGGCCGGAGTGGATCATGATGAAAATGCCGCCCGAGGACGACGGGGACGACGCGGCATCCGGCGATACCACTGGCAGCGATGCCGCCGCCAGCGACAGCGCTACCGGTGAGGGCACCAGCGACAAGGACGCCAGCGATAAGAACGCCGCCGATAAGAACGCCGCCGATAAGAACGCCGCCGGCAACAACTCGGCCGGCAATGCCGCGCCGGGCCAGGCCACCGCCGACCCGGAAGCGAATCTCCAACCGCAGTTGATCTTCACGCCGGATCGCTGGCGTGTCACGATCACGCAGGACTTCCACGACGATCACGCGGACGTGCTGCTGAGCCACGAGGACCAGCCCGACGCGCCGCGGCCGGGCCGCGAGTTGCTGTTGAGGTGGAACGGCGCGCTGGGCCGATATCTGGCGCTGTCGCGCCCGGCGGCCGGAACGCCGCCAGGACGGCGATAGTCAGGAAAAAGACAGCATTGTTTCATCTCACTGTCAATCTCCGGCCGTATAACTCGATATCCCCGTTTCATGCCGCGGCCAGGTCCGCGGCGCCGCGTCCCGTGCATTCCATGCTCCCTTTCCTCCTGGCTGCGTTCTACGAAACCGCGCGACAGGGCAGTATGACCGCGGCGGCCAAGCAGTTGCGGATCAGCCAGCCGACGGTGACGTCGCGCATCCAGCAACTGGAGTCCGGCTATGGGGTGGAGCTGTTCCACCGGCGCGGCGGCCGGCTGGCGTTGACCCGCATCGGCACCGAGCTGATGCCGCTGGCCCGGCAGATGATGCAGATCCAGCACGACATCGATTTCAAGCTGCGCAACGGCAAGCAGATGCTGTCCGGTTCGCTGCATATCGGCGCCACCGGGCCCAACTACATCGCCTCCATCATCTGTGGCTTTCGCGAGCAGTATCCGGACGCGCGCATCGGCATCGAGGTCGGCAACTCGCGCTCCGTGCTGGAGGCCCTGTTCGACGCGCGGGTCGATCTCGCCGTGGCCTCCGAGCCGCTGAACGACGAGCGCCTGCTGCGTCGGGAGATCGCGACCGACCCGCTGGTGCTGGTCGCGCACCGGGCGCATCCCCTGGCGGGACGCGCCGGGATCTCGCTGCACGACCTGGCCGCGCATACGCTGTTGCTGCGCGAGCGGGGCTCCTGGACCCGCAGCCTGATGGAGGAGGCCATGAACGCGCACGCGGTCAACCCCCGCGCCGTGCTGGAGATGGGCAGCCGGGAAATGATCTGCCGCGCCGTCCAGCACAACCTGGGCTGTACGCTGATGCCGGTGCGCGACGTGCCGCGGGACGACAATCTGCGGACGGTGGCCATCGAGCCCGATCCGCCGCTCTTGCGCGTGTATCTCTACTGCATGCGCGAACGCGCCTCCATGCCCCTGGCCGAAGCCTTTATCGCCAGCCTGCCCGGCGCCTCCATGCATTGATCGGCCCTTGGCCCGGCGCTCCCCGTCAGCTTGTCCAGCACTCCCGCACATTGATCGGCATCTTGGCCGATGGCGTCATCGCTGGCGCGAGAGAGGAGCGGGCGAGGTGTTGGGCGAGCCCAGCACTTCTCTCCCCCCATGCAATCTCGCGTCACGGCTGTTGCCTTTGGGCACAGACCCCCAAAACGGCCGATAGCGCCATAGGCAGCTTTTGCCGCGATGACATGCTGGCGTCTTGGCGGTTCTCCACACTGTGAAGGCCCGGCGGACCGATGCCGCCGGCTTGCCATATCACTGGGGTGCAAATTGAAACCAACAACCGTAGCGCGGCTCGCATGCGGGCTCGCCTTGATCGTCACCTTGGGCGGCTGCTTCGACGGCAGCTCGCACGATTCCGACTCGGATACGTCCACGCCGACCACGCCTTCCGATCCGTCCGGCAACCCGCCGGACAACTCGACGCCCGCGCAGTGCACGACGATGCACTGTGCGCCGGCGCCCTGAGCGGTTCGTCCCATTCCCCTTGCGCCGCGGGCCGCGCCGCGAACTTCCGCGACACGGCACCGGGCGGCAACCCACGATTCAAGCGACACGAGACAGCATGAGCTTCAATCCTTCGAAACGCAGGTTTCTGCAAAACTCGCTCGGCACGGGCGCCGCGGCCCTCGCGCTCAATGCCTTCCCGCCGGCCATCCGCCGCGCGCTGGCCATCGAGGCCAATAACGTCACGGGCACCATCAACGACGTCGAGTACGTCGTCATGCTGATGCTGGAGAACCGCTCCTTCGACAGCTACTTCGGCACCTACAAGGGCGTGCGCGGCTACGGCGATCGTTTCCCCATTCCGATGCCCGCCACGCCCAACGTTTTCTACCAGACCTATACCGGCACGGCGTCGCCGGGCGCCGGCACGCTGATTCCCTATCACCTGGACGAGGCCGCGGGCAACGCCATCCGCGCCGGCAGCACGCCCCACACCTGGGTCGACTCGCAGAAGGCCTGGGACAACGGCCGCATGAGCAACTGGCCGGACGCCAAGAAGCCCTTGTCCATGGGCTACTACGAAACGGCGGAAGTGCCTTTCCAGCGCTCGCTGGCCGAAGCCTTCACGCTGTGCGACCACTATCACTGTGGCATCCATACCGGCACCATCGCCAACCGCCTGTTCTACTGGACCGGCACCAACGGCCCCAACGGCACGGATCCCAATGGCGGCGCCTATACGCCGACGGCGGGACTGAACAACGAATTCAACGGCGGCAACGACATCGACGTGTCGACCAAGGGCTGGACCTGGACCACCTACGCCGACCGCCTGGAGAAGGCCGGCGTGAAGTGGAAGGTCTACCAGAGCCTGGTCGACAACTACGGCTGCAACGAGATGATGGGCTTTCGCCACTGGCGCAAGGCGATCGAGGACATGCCGGTCGAGCGCCGTCCGGTCTACGTGGCGGCGACCGACATCAAGAACAATCCGCCCAGCGCGGCGGGCGCCTTCTACGATCCCGCGATCGACGATCCCCTGAGCCCCCTGGCCAAGGGTTTCGGCAACACCATGCCGTACGGTTTCCTCGAAACCTTCCGCGAAGACATCTCCAACGGCAAGCTGCCCTCCGTCTCGTGGATCATCCCGCCGTCGATCTACAGCGAGCACCCGGGACCCTCCAGCCCCACGCAAGGCGCCTGGTACGTGCAGGAAGTGCTGGACGCGCTCACCTCCAATCCCGAGGTCTGGAGCAAGACGGTCCTGCTCATCAACTACGACGAGAACGACGGCTTCTTCGACCACCTGCCGCCGCCGACGGCGCCCTCGCATTTCGCCGACGGCAGCGTGGCGGGCGGCGCCACGCTGTCCGACGCCGACATGGCGGTGGAGTACCACAACTACGCGCCCATCGACGCCACCCAGCCGGCCGTCGACGGACGTCCCTTCGGCCCCGGCCCGCGCGTGCCGATGTGGGTCGTGTCGCCGTGGAGCCGCGGCGGCTATGTGAACTCGCAGGTCTTCGATCACACCTCGACGCTGATGTTCCTGGAAAAGCGCTTCGGCGTGAAGGAGCCGCAGATCAGCAACTACCGCCGCGCGATCTGCGGCGACCTGACGTCCTGCTTCAACTTCGTCAGCCCCAACGTCGACGCCCTGGAGACGCTTGCCGGGCGCACCGACAAGACCTCGGCCGACAGCCTGGCGGCGGCGCAGGCCGCGCTGTCCGCGGTGACGATTCCGGTCGCCACGACTTCGTCGGCCCTGCCGGCGCAGGCGACCGGCACCCGCCCGTCGCGCGCGCTGCCCTACGAGCTGCACACCACCGCCCACGTCGCCGCCGGCGCCAGCACCGTGACGCTGGAGTTCGCCAACAGCGGCAGCGCGGGCGCGGTCTTCCACGTCTACGACAAGCGCCATCTGGACCTGCCGCCGCGCCGCTACGCGGTCGAGGCCGGCAAGTCGCTCAGCGGAGTGTGGACGGTGCCGGTCGGCGACGACGGCGCCTACGATCTGTGGGTGCTGGGCCCCAACGGCTATCACCGCGCATTCGCCGGCAACCTGAACGAGCAGCAGGCCGCGGGCGGGCCTGAAATCCAGGTCTGCTACGCAGTGTGCGACCCGGCCCAGGTGGTGGTGAAGCTCTATAACAACGGCGCCGCCGCCTGCACCTTCACCGCGACGGCCAAGGCCTATCGCAACGACGGTCCGTGGACGGCCACGGTGCAGCCGGGGGAGGTGGGCGAACTGAGCTGGACCCTGGGCGACAGCGGCAATTGGTACGACTTCGCCGTGACCTGCACGGGGGCGGCTTCCTTCCAGCGCCGCTTCGCCGGCCGCGTTGAAATCGGCAAGGACTCGGTGTCGGATCCGGCCCTGGGAACGGGCGTCAACTAAGCGGCTGCGCTCCGGGCGGCGCTTCCCGAGCGCCTGCGCTTCAAGCGTCGATCCGCCTGATGTCGACATCCCGGCGCCCCGCCGTCTCCTTCGAGGCGGCGGGGCGTTTCGTTTTTCCTACTCGTGCGCGAGCGCCTTGATCGACGCGCGCAGGAAGCTCATCAGCAGTTCGCCGCTGCGTCCCAGCCCGCCGCGTTTGCGCCAGACGCCGCCGATGTCCATGGTCGGCACTTCGTCGCCGATATCGCGCCGCAGGATGCGCCGGCCTTCCAGCGACCAGGGGCGGTAGACCAGGTCCGACAGGATGGTCACGCCTTGCTGCAAGGCCACCAGGCTGCGCACGGCCTCGGGCGACCGGCTCTGGTAGCGCACGCGCGGCGCCAGGCCGTAGCGGCCCCAGTACTTGCCTACGGTCTCGATGTGCTCGTCCATGTCCAGCAGGATGTAGTCGGCCGCGGACACGTCGCGCAGCGTGACTTTCGCGGCCTGTTGCAGGGGATGGTCCGGATGCGTCCACAGCCGGCGCGGCGAGCGCAGCATGGTGTCGTACTGCAGCTTGTCGAAGCGCGTGAGGTTGGACACGATGACCAGGCCCAGGTCCAGTTGGCCGCGCAGCAGGCCTTGTTCCACCGCCGGGCGCTCCAGCTCCATGACCCGCAGGTTCAGGTTGGGAAAGCGCCGCGCCACGGCGGCGATCACGGCCGGCATCAGGTAGGCGGAGATGGTTTCCGTGACGCCCAGCCGCAGGTCGCCGCTGACCTCGTCCGGCGCGGCGCGCATCTCGTCGAGCGCGTGATCGACGGCGCCTGTCACGTTTTGCGCATGGCGCGCGAAGCGCTCGCCGTCTTCCGTCAGGCGCAGGCCCTTGGCGTGCCGCACGAACAGCGGCACGCCGAGGGCGTCTTCCAGATTGCGCAGGGCGATGGTCATGGTCGACTGCGACACGTTGCAGCGCAGGGCCGCCTTGGAAACCTGGCCGGTTTCGGCCAGCGCCAGGAAGTATTCGAACTGGCGCAGGGTAATGGGAGTGGGCATTTTTCCGGCGTGGCGTCCAGATATCGAAAAAACCAATAATACAGGTTTAAAAATTTATATTGGCAATATCGAGCGTCCCACCCTAGCATGAGAGATCGATTAGAAAGACGTTCAGGCACAGGGGAAATGGGCGCAATCGAGATCAGCGGCTATTGCACGCTTTGCCGTTCACGTTGCGGCACTCGCAACATCGTCGAGCACGACGCCCTTTTGGGCGTCGTGCCGGATCCCGCGCATCCGACCGGCCACGCCATGTGCATGAAGGGGCGGGCGGCGCCCGAGCTGGTCCATAGCCCGCATCGCATCCTTCATCCCATGCGCCGCACCCGGCCCAAGGGCGACGCCGATCCCGGCTGGGAGCGCATCGGCTGGGACGAGGCGCTGACCCTGGTGGCGCGCCGCCTGAAGGAGATCCGCGCGCAGAGCGGGGCCGAGGCCGTGGCGTTCGGCGTCACCACGCCCAGCGGCACGCCGCTATCGGACAGCATCGATTGGATCGAGCGCTTCGTGCGCGCCTACGGCAGTCCCAATATCTGCTACGCCACGGAAATATGCAATTGGCACAAGGATTACGCCCACGTCTTCACCTACGGCTGCGGCATGCCGGTGGCCGATTACGCGGGGGCGGGCCTGATCCTGCTGTGGGGCCACAATCCCACGAACACCTGGCTGGCCCAGGCCGACGCCATCGGCAAGGGCCGCGCGCGCGGCGCCCGGCTGATGGTCGTGGACCCGCGCCGCACCGCGCTGGCGGGCCAGGCCGACGTCTGGCTGCCGGTGCGGCCGGGCACGGACGCGGCGCTGGCGCTGGGCCTGATCCATCAGTTGCTGCGGACGGAGCGCTATGACGCCACGTTCGTCCGGGAATGGACCAACGCGCCCT
Organism: Bordetella genomosp. 10; assembly: GCF_002261225.1. NCBI lineage: Bacteria > Pseudomonadati > Pseudomonadota > Betaproteobacteria > Burkholderiales > Alcaligenaceae > Bordetella > Bordetella genomosp. 10. The sequence goes on along the minus strand of NZ_NEVM01000005.1, from coordinate 158,138 downwards.
TGCTGGTGCGCGCCGACACCGGCCGCTTCCTGCGCGCCGGCGAGGTGGCATGGGAGCGCGCGCCGCATCGCGAACGGGTTTCCGCTGGCGATGCGCCTGGTGATGCGCCCCTCTTCGTCGTCTGGCGCGAGGACCACGAAGCGCCGGCGCCCTACGACACGCGCGTGGCCGCCGCCGGCCAGGGCGGCGCGCACTATGCCTTGCGCGGGGAATACGAGGTCGCCTTGCGCGACGGCGGCCGGGTGCGCTGCCGGCCCGTGCTGGCGCTGCTCGCGCGGGAGGCCGGCGCCTACACGCCCGAGCGCGTGGCGGAGATCACGCAAGTGCCGCCGGATGCCTTGCTGGCGGCCGCCGATTTGCTGGCCACCAGCGGCCCGGTCGCTTACCACGCATGGACCGGCATCGGCCAGCACACCAACGCGACCCAGACCGAACGGGCGGTGGCGGTGCTGCACGCCTTGACCGGCAGCTTCGATGTGCCGGGCGGCAACCGGCTATATGCGCGTCACGCCGTGAACCGCGTCAACGGCCTGGACCTGATCCCGCCGGCGCAGAGCGCGAAGGCGCTGGGGCTCCCGGAGCGCCCGCTGGGGCCGCCCGCCACGGGTTGGGTCACGGCGCGCGATCTCTACCGGGCCATCCTGGAGGGAGAACCCTACCGCGTCCGCGCCTTGTTCGCGTTCGGCTCCAACCCGCTGGCCTCGCAGGGCGACGTCGGCATGGCGGAAGCGGCCTTGCAGGCCCTGGAATTCCACGTCCATCTCGATCTGTTCGAAACCCCCAGCGCCCGTTACGCCGACATCCTGCTGCCGGTCAACACGCCGTGGGAGCGGGAAGGGCTGCGCGTCGGCTTCGAGATCACCCAGGCCGCGGAGGCGCGCATCCAGTTGCGTCCGCGCATGGTGACGCCGCGCGGCGAATCGCGCTCGGACAACGACATCGTTTTCGATCTGGCTTGCCGGCTGGGGATGGGCGAGGCCTTCTTCGACGGCAGCCTGGAGCGCGGCTGGGACCACATCCTCGCGCCCCTGGGCATCCGCGTCGCCGATTTGCGCCGGGCGGGCGGGACGCTGTCTCCGCCCTTGCAGGGCAAGGACCGCAAGTACGCATTGCCGGAAAGCGCGGCCACGCCGCCGGATGCCGCGCCCGTCGCCGGATTCGCCACGGAGACGCGCCGCGTCGAACTGTATTCGGAACGCCTGCTGCGTCACGGTTATGCCCCCATGCCGGTCCACGTCGCATCGCCCGCCGAAGCCGGCGGCGGCGCCTATCCGCTGGTCCTGACCTCGGCCAAGAGCGGCTACTACTGCCACAGCCAGCACCGCTCGCTGGTGTCCTTGCGCAAGCGGGCGCCGCTGCCGCGCGTGGCGCTGGGTCCCGGCCTGGCGGCGCGCAGGCAGGTCGTCACCGGCGATTGGGTGCGCGTCGCCACGCCCATCGGGCAGGCGCGCTTTGTCGCGCTGGTCGACGCGGACCTGAACGACGATGTCCTGGTCGCCGACTACGGCTGGTGGCAGGCCTGCCCGGAGATCGGCCAGCAAGGCTATGCGGTGCTGGGGACGGCCAGCAACTACAACGCCCTGATCAGCGCCGCGCAGGCGGACCCCGTCAGCGGCTCGGTGCCCATGCGGGCCTTCCCCTGCGAGCTGGAGCGTGATCCCGCCGTCGATCCGGCGCGCCGGCCCTGGAGCGGCACGCGGCCCTTCCTCGTCAGCCAGCTCCATGCCCGCACGCGCGACGTGCTGGAGATTGCCTTTACCGCGGCGGACGGCGGCCCCTTGCCGGACTATCAGCCGGGCCAGCACGTCACGGTCGAAATCTCAGGCCTGCCTGACGGCGAGAAGCTGATGCGCGCCTATTCGCTGGTCGGCGCCGCGGCTTCCCCGCCCGCCGCGCCCCGGCGCGAATACCGGGTGGCGGTCCGCCGCCAATACGGCAGGGGCGCGGACGGCGCGGACTGGCAGGGCCGCATGTCCGGTCATCTGCACGGCCGTCTGCGGGTGGGCGATGGCGTGCGGCTGGGAGCGCCGGGCGGCAATTTCATCGTGCCGCGCCGTTCGCCGCAGCCGCTGGTCTGTTTCGCCGCCGGCATCGGCATCACGCCCTTCATCGCACACCTGGAAACCCTCGTCGCCATGGCGGCGGACGATGGCTTGCCGGCTGATGACTTGCCGGAAGTCTGGCTGCATTACGCCAATCGGGACAGCCGCCATCACGCCTACGCCGGCCGCCTGGCCGAGCTGTGCGCGCGCCTGCCGTGCCTGACGGTGGTCGACTATTATGCCCATCCCTTGCCCGGCGACGGCGTGGCCGCCCGGCGGCTGGACGCCGGCTGCGTGGACGCGTCGCTGCTGCGCCGGCGCGCGCGCTTCTACATGTGCGGTTCCGAAACCATGATGCGCGACCTCGCCGAGGGCCTGATCGCGCGCGGCGTGCCGGCCTTCGACATCTTCAGCGAGGTCTTCCGTTCCCCGCCCGCGCCGGCGTCGGCCGGCGACGCTCGCCACGAAGTGCGCTTCGCGCGGTCGGGAAACAAGACGTCCGTGTGGACCAGCGCGCGCGGCTCCTTGCTGGACTTCGCCGAAAGCCTGGGCCTGGACCTGCCCAGCGGCTGCCGGGTCGGCCAGTGCGAAAGCTGTGCGGTGCGCATCCTGTCCGGCCAGGTGCGCCATCTGCATGGGACCGAGCCGGAGGATCCGGATATCTGCCTGACCTGCCAGGCCGTGCCGGTCGCCGATCTCGTGCTGGATGCGTGAAGCAGGGAGCAGGAAGCAGGGCCCCCGGCCGCGCGCGGTCGGCCCGGTATCGCGCGGCGGCCTGGTCCGCGCAGCTTTTTTAGGGATCTGAAGTTTTTTATCGTCAATGACACGACAAGGGGAAAGTGCATGAAAACCGAATCTCTCGCCAAACAGCAGCCGGCGGCCGCGGCATCGTCCAGCGGCCTGGAACGCCTCGCTGCGGGCGTCACCGCATGGTCGGAAAAGTGGTTCCCGGACGCCTATATCTTCGCGGTCATCGCCGTGCTGGTGGTGGCCCTGGGCGCGGTGGCCATCGGCGCGCCCGTGCAGAAGGTGGGCATCGCCTTCGGCGACGGCTTCTGGTCGCTGATACCGTTCACCATGCAGATGGCGATCGTGGCGATTTCGGGCTACGTGGTGGCGGTCTCGCCGCCCGCGGCGCGGCTCATCGAACGCCTGGCCCGCCTGCCCCGCACGGCGCGCGGCGCGATCTGCTTCGTGGCCTTCGTCAGCATCGCCACCTCGCTGTTGAACTGGGCCATCAGCCTGATCTTCAGCGGCCTGCTGGCGCGCGCCCTGGCCCGGCGCGAGGCATTGCGCATGGACTACCGCGCCGCCGGCGCCGCCGCCTACCTGGGCATGGGTGCGACGTGGGCGCTGGGGCTGAGCTCGGCGCCCGCGCAGTTGCAGGCCAATCCCGGCAGCCTGCCGCCTTCGCTGTTGCAGATCACGGGCGTGATTCCGTTCTCGGAAACCATCTTCCTGTGGCAGTCCATCGCCATCGCGGCGGTGCTGACCGTGGCGTCGATGGTGGTGGCCTTCTATTCCTCTCCGACCGGCGAGAAGGCGGTGACCGCGCAAGAGCTGGGCGTGGACGTCGGCGAGGCGGCCGTCAAGGTCGCGCCGCCGGCGCGGCCCGGGGACTGGATGGAGTACAGCCCGGTGCTGACGCTGCTGATCGTGGCCCTGGGCGCCGTCTGGATCTACAACGAATTCACCACCAAGAACGCCGTGCTGGCGATCTCCAACCTGAACACCTACAACTTCGTGTTCCTGATGCTGGGGATGCTGCTGCACTGGCGTCCGCGCAGTTTTCTCGCCGCGGTGGCCAAGTCGGTCCCGTCGGTGGGCGGGGTGCTGATCCAGTTTCCGCTCTACGGCGGCGTCGCCTTCATCCTGACCAAGGCGGCCGGCAGCGACGGCCACACCTTGACGCACATGCTGTCGTCCTTCTTCGTCTCGGTCTCGTCGCATGCCTCCTTTCCCGCCTTGATGGGCGTCTACTCGGCGGTGCTGGGCTTCTTCGTCCCGTCCGGCGGCGGCAAGTGGGTCATCGAGGCGCCTTACGTCATGCAGGCGGCGAACGACCTGCACGTGCACCTGGGCTGGGCGGTCACCGTCTACAACGCCGCCGAGGCGCTGCCCAACCTGATCAATCCCTTCTGGATGCTGCCGCTGCTGGGCGTGCTGGGCGTGCGCGCGCGCGACGTCGTGGGCTTCACCTTCACCCAGTTGGTGGTGCACGCGCCCATCGTCCTGATCATGCTGTGGGCGCTCGCGTCGACGCTGGAATACAAGCCGCCGGTGCTGCCGTAGCGGCTTGCCGGCGTCAGCCGCGCAGGGTCGAGAACAGGAACAGTTCCTGCGGCGGCCGCAGCAGGACTTCGCCCGCGATCCGCCGCCGCAGCGCGGCATGCGCCTGCCGCGCCTGCGCGCCGGGGGCGCCGAGCAGGGCGAAGAACTCGGGCGGCAGCACGCCGTCGCGCAGCACGGCGCGCGCTTCCCACGCATCCCGCCGCAGCCGGAAACTGTAGGATTTGTCGCGGTTCGCGCTGTAGCGGGCTTCGGGCAGGGAGGTGTCCACCGTATAGCAGCCCCGCGTGACCGCGCGCGTGACGAACTCGATGGCGTCGCGCACGCCGGGACCGGGATGGCCGCTGGTCACGGCCAGCGCGGTGCGCGGCACCGGCTGGCCGTTTTCCTCCAGCAGCGGCAGGGCGCCGCGCAGGCCCTGGAAAACCAGGGCCAGCATGGCCAGCGCGCCGTGGCCATGGTAGGCCTGCACCGATTCGTAGGTGATTTCCAGCGGGCCTTCTTCGGCGGCGATGCGCAAGGCCGCGCCGCGGACGGATGTATCGACAGGGGGCATGGGATGTCTCGTCAGAATCGGGTGCGCAAGGTCAGGCTGACGCTGCGGCCGGGCTCCAGCAGGGGATTGAGGTCGGTCATGGCGTAGGCCACGTTGGACGACGTGGCGGCGGTGCGGTAGGCGCGATCGAACACGTTGTTCACGCCCAGCACCACCTGCGTGTTGCGCAATTGCGGCAGGCCCAGCCGGTCGAGCTGGAATTGCGCATACAGGTTGACCACGCCGAAGCCGGCGGATGGGTATTCGCTGCTGGCGTCGTAGCGGGTCTGGCCCTTGGCCCACTGCATTTCGCCGCTGAGGGCGTAGGCCTGGCCCGGCCCCATGTATTGCAGTCCCAGCAGGCCGCTGAGCGGCGCGATGGACTTCAGCGGCGTGCCCGTGCTGCGGTTGGTGGCGTGCAGGTAGCTGGCGTTGCCGTAGACGTTCCATTGGCGCGTCAGTTGCCAGCGCCAGTCGGTCTCGACGCCCTGGATGCGCGCGCGGCCCACGTTCTGGCGCTGCGTGGCGGGCAGCCCCATGTAGGTGGTGGTGACGCTTTCGATGAAGTTGCGGTAGTTGCTGCGGAACATCGTCAGCCCGAACGAGGCGTCCTCGAAATGCAGGCGGGTGCCCAGTTCGGCGTTCACCCCGCGTTCGGGCTTGAGGTTAGGATTGGGAAAGGTGTAGCTGCTGCCGGTATAGCTGCTGGTGAAAAGCTCGGACGTCCACGGCATCCGGAACGAGGTGCCTACGCTGCCCAGCAGCTCCACGACCTGGGTGGCCTGGTAGGACAGGCCCAGGCTGCCGGTGGTGGCCGTCTCGTTCTGGTTGCGCGCCGCGCGGAAGGCGGGCAACAGGTTCTGCGAAGGCAGCGGCGAGAGCTTGACGTCGGAATGGAACCAGTCGAAGCGGCCGCCGGCCGTCACGGTCCAGCGGGACGTGGGCTTCCACTCGGTGGTGACGAAGGCGCCGACGTTGGTCTGGTAGGTGTCCGGCCCGGTCTGCTTGTAGTCGGTGCTGGTGACGGAAGTAGCGGTGGTGACCTTGCTGCGCGATTCCGAGCCCGGGCGCCGCTCGTGCATGAAATCCAGGCCCACGGTGGTCTGCGTGTCGCCCCACGGCCGCAGGGTGGCCGCCACGCTGCCGCCGGTGGCGACCGGCCCGATCACGTGGCTGTACGACTGGGTCACCTTGGACGACGTGGTGGTGCGGGTGGGCAGCGTGGTGTCGAACTCGTCCACGTACAGGCTGGCCTTGAGCCTGCTCACCGGCGCTCCCTCGAAATTGCCGTCGTAGGCGAGGCGGGCCTGCTTCACCTTCAGCGGCTCGTAGCGGCTGACGCTTTGCGGATACGGCGGCGAGGCGCCGGCCAGTCCCGCTTCCACGTAGGCGGAACGCACGCTGAACTCGATGCGCTGTTGGGCGTCGGGCATGTAGCCCAGCGTGATGCCGCCGCTGGCGCCGCGGAAATCGCTGTTGGGCACCTTGCCGTTCGCGCTGTCGTAGTCGCTGGCGCGGCGGCCGGTGGCGTAGGCGCGCAGGTCGAAGCCGTCGCCCGAGCCTTCGATGGCGGTGGTGGCCTGCACGCCGTGGCCGTTGCTCTGGTAGGTGGTGGAGACCTCGCCGCCGGTGATGCTGAACGGGTGGTCCAGGTTGCCGTGGGCGCGCTTGGTGACGAAGTTGATCAAGCCGCCCATGCCGTCGCTGCCGAAGCGCGCCGAATCGGGGCCGCGCACGACTTCGACCTGCTCGATCTCGGAGGGCGCGATCAGCATGAACTGCAGGGTGTTGCGGCCACGGAAGCGGTCGCCGTCGATGAACATGGGCACCCGCATGTCATTGGTGTTCAGGCCGCGCAGGAAGATCGTGCCGGCGATGCCGCCGGTCCGGTTGACGGTCACGTTGGGCACGCGCGAGAGCACGTCCAGCGTGCTGAGCGGATTGGTGCGGTCGATGTCCTGCCGTTCGACCACGGTGACCGGCTGCGTGACGGCGTGGTCGATGGTCGCGGCGGGCGGTTCCACGGTCATGGCGCGCAGCCGGCCGTCGTCGCGTTCGGCCTCGGGCTTCACGTGGATGACGGGCAAGGTAGCGGCGTTTTCGGACTGGGCATTGGCGGGCGCGGCGGGGAGCAGGCCGGCGCCCAGGGTGCCGGCCAGGGTGGCGTGTAGAAGAGAGCGTTGCATACGAGTCTGCGGTGGGTGACGAGGTGAATGACGGGAGGAATGACGAGATAGGCGGCATGCGGGGACCGCGCGCGGGACGGCGCGCGTTGGACCAGGCCGCGGTGAGTCAGGGCGCCGGCGTGGAATCCTTCAGCCAGGGCAGGAAGCCGTGCAGGAAGCGAGTGGCCGCCGGCATGAAATAGCTGCCGTGGTGGTACATGGGATCGAGCGAAGTCACGATCAGCCGGCCCGGCGTGCTGCGGCGGTCTTCGTACAGCACCGAGCCGGCGCCGGCCTTGTCGATCAGCGACACCGCGCCGGGCGGCGGCGCGAACGTGCCGTGCTGATGCCAGGTGGCGTCGGCCAGCGTCAGGTAGCGGAACAAGGCGTGCTCCGGCGCGGCCAGCCGCAGGCCGGGGTCGGCGCCGGGTTCCTTCCACCACCAGAAGTTCACCTCGCAGGGCGTCCACCGCACGCCGTCCAGCCACTGTTCGGAGCCCGTCTCGCCCATCGCCACCAGCGTCTTGCCGGCGGCCAGGAAGCGCGCGAAGCATGCGCGCCGCGCCGCCAGAAGATCGGGGTTGCTGCGGCACGACACGATGAACGCGTCGCAGCCGTCCAGCGCCGCGTCGTCCAGTTCGCGGACGTAGACCGTGCGATCGATATAGGGCGCCAACGATTCCGTGTGGAAGGTGCGATGGTGGTAATAGGTGCCGGCGTCGAGCGCGGCGATCACGGCGGTTCGGGGGCTCATCGTTCGTATATCCATTCGATCAATTGCGGCACGAGGCGCGCGGCGCTGTCGCCGCCGCCGGCGTACATCCACAGATCGTTGCCCGAATGCACCAGCAGGCGGCCGCCGCCGGGCAGGTCCAGCAGCCAGTCCACCGGCTGGGCGCGCGGTCCCAGGGTGTTCAGCACGCGCGCGCCGGCCGGGGGCGGATTGCCGCCGCGCGCATAGAAGCCCGCGACGCCGCGGCGGAACGTCAGGTCGTTGGCGTCGACGCCCTCGAAAACCGGATGCGCTTGGGCGCGATGGATGCGCAGGCCTTCCAGGCCGGCGGCCGCGCCCGGCTCGAAAGGCGCCAGCCAGCGCAGGAAGGGATGGGCGACGTGGCCGTTGACGACCATCGTGCCGCCGGCAAGCAGGTAGGCCTCCAGCCGGCCGCGCTGGGCGGCGAGGTAGCGCTGGTCGCTGTGGGACGGCACGAGCAGGGCCGCGTAGCGCGGCAACGCCAGCGCATCCAGCTCATAGAGCGGCACGGGCTGCGCGACGGGCGCCGCGCCGCCGGTCAGCGCGGCGGGGCCGCGGCCGGTCCAGTTGTTGAGATAGGCGATAGGCTTGCGCATGGCGTCACCGGAAAAGCGGAATGACGCCGCGCGCTTCGCCGTGCGGGCCGGGTTGCGACACGACGCGCACCGGCAGGCGGTAGAGACGGCTGAGCCGCTCGTCGACGCACATCGTGGCGGTGGGGCCGCTCTCGCAGGCGTCGGCGTGCATCAGCAGCGTCTGGTCGGCGATATGCTGCGCATGCTGCGGCTGGTGGGTGGAGAACACCACGGTCAGGCCCTGTTCGCGGGCCAGGCGGCGCAGCAGCGCCAGGATCAGGTCCTGGTTGTGCAGGTCGAGGGCGGCGGCGGGTTCGTCCAGCACGATGATCGGGCTGTCGCCGGCCAGGGCGCGCGCGATGCAGACGAGTTGCCGCTCGCCGCCGCTCAAGGCAAGGAAGGGACGGCCGGCGAGATGGCCCAGCCGCACGGCGTCCAGGCATGCCCGCGCGATCTCCAGGTCGCGCGGGCCGGGCGACGCATACCAGCGCAGCCGGCGCGCGCGGCCCATGCACACCATGGACAGCACGTCGTAGTCGAACGGCACGCCGGCCTGCTGCGGCACATAGGCCGCGTGGCCGCCCAGCCGCACCGCGCCGCCGGCGGGCTTGTGCAGGTTCAGCATCGTGCGCAGCAGCGTGGTCTTGCCGCGCCCGTTGGGGCCCAGCACGGCCAGGATGGCGCCGGCGGGCACGCGCAGCGACAGGTCCGAGAGCAGGCGGCGTCCGCCGGCCTGGATCGAGAGACGGTCGAGTTCGATCATGCCGCGTTCCCCCGTGTCTGCGCGCGCCGCAGTAGCCAGGCGAAGATAGGCGCGCCGATCAGCGCGGTGATCACGCCCAGCGGGATCTCGGCGCTGGTGACGCTGCGCGCCGCCGTGTCCACCCACAGCATGTAGCTGCCGCCCAGCAGCGCGCTGGCCGGCAGCAGGACGCGATGGTCGGGGCCGACCAGCATGCGCGCGATGTGCGGCACCACCAGTCCCACCCAGCCCACCGTGCCGGAGACCGCCACGCTGGCCGACACGACCAGCGTGACGCAGCCCAGCAGCGTCCAGCGCAGCGGCTCCACGGCGATGCCCAGCGCGGCGGCCTGTTCGTCGCCCAGCGACAGCACGTTGATGCGGAAGCGCAGCAGGCACAGCAGGGCCATGCCCGCCAGGATGGGCGGCGCGGCCGCCGCCAGCTTCGTATATGACGCGGTAGCGAAACTGCCCATCAACCAGAACACGATGGACGGCAGGCTGTCGTTGGGATCGGCGAAATAGGTCGCCAGCGAAATCAGCGCGGAAAAGAAGGCGCCCGTCACCACGCCCGCCAGGACCAGCATCAACAGGGTGGACCGGCCTTGCGAGCGGCTCAGCGCATAGACGATGGACACCGCCAGCAGGCCGCCGGCGAAGGCCAGCGCCAGCGTGGCCGGCAGCGACGGCACCAGCAGGATGGCCATGCAGCCGCCGAAGGCCGCGCCCGAGGAAATGCCCAGGATCTGCGGTCCCACCAGCGGATTGCGGAAGGCGCCTTGCAGCGCCGCGCCGCACGTCGCCAGGCTGGACCCGGCGAGGAGCGCCAGCAGCGCGCGCGGCAGCCGGACCTGCTCGATGACGCGATGCTCGGTCGCGCTGGCCACGGGCAGCCAGCCGCGGGCCCATTCGGGCAGCGCCAGTCCCGCCAATATGCTGCCGGCGTGCGGCAAGGGCAGGGGATAGCGGCCCACGCACAGCGCGGCCAGCAGCGAGAGGGGCAGGGCCAGGCCCATCAGCAGCCAGGGCCATGCGCGCCTGGCGCGCCGCGGCGTGTCCGCCCAGCCGCTTCGGGGTTCAACGCAGGCGGTCATAGCCACGGGCCTCCTGGTTGTCCCGCACGCGCAGGATCCGGTCGATGTCGCCCGCGTCGGGGGTGTAGCCGTACAGTTCGCCGTAGGCCTGGACGATGCGCTCGCGCAGCGGCCAGTCGAACAGCTCGGGATGCAGCAGCAGGCCCAGCCATTGCCAGTACAAGGGGCTTTCCTGGCTCGGCGGGTCCCACAGGTAGCCGCCCGCGGGAATCTGGTAGACGCGGTGGTTGCGCACCGCCGGCAAGCCGGCGAACAGCGGATCGTCGTACAGCACCCGCGGCGTCAGTCCGGGATCGAAGTTGCCGACCAGGATCACGTCCGGCGCCCAGGCCATGATCTGCTCGATGTTCACCGCCTGCGCCCCGGCAACGGCCGCGGCCACGTTGCGCCCGCCGGCCAGCGCGACGTCGTGTTCGAAATTCGTGCCGGCGCCGGCGGTGCGGTATTGGGGCGCATATCGGGACAGGTACAGCACGCCGGGCCGCTGGTCGGCGCGCAAGGCGCCGGTGGCCCGGGCGATCTCGGCATGGACCGTGTCGCGCCATTGCAATTGCGCCCGCGCGCGGGCGTCCTGCCCCAGCGAATGGCCGATGATGCGTATCCATTCGCGGGTGCGGTCCTCGCTGCCGTAGACCAGGGCGGCGGCGGTCAGGCCCGCGTCGCGCAGCGGCGCGAGCAGTTCGTCGCCCATGTGCCCCCATTGCCAGACGATGTCGGGCCGGATCTCCAGCAGGGTTTCGATGTTGGGCGCGAAACCGGAGCGCGTGATGTCGGCGCGCACCGAGACCGAGGCGGGAAACGCCTTGGCCAGTACGCTGCGCGCCAGGTAGGTATGGGCATTCGGATGCATGCCGGCCAGGTGGGCGGGGCCGCGGTCCAGCGACATCAGCAGCGAGCCGGCCGGCATGGGCAGCGTCACGGCGCGCTGGGCGGGCCCGGCCAGCGTGACGGTATTGCCCAGCATGTCGCGGAACGAGACGGGATTCGCCTGCGCGGCGGCCAGGACGGGAAGAAGGGCGAGCATCGGCGCGAGCGTGTGCCGCGCCGCGCAGCGGAACCAGGAAGAAGACATGCGTGTTTGAGATTATTGAAAATAAGAATTACTCTTAATAAGTCTAGGAATGTGGCGCACGAATCCAAATGACTAAAGTCAATTCGCTTCCGGAGCCGCTGCGGATCGTCTTGGCGCTGCGCGCGCACGAGTGGTTCGGCGACGTGGACGACGCTGCGCTGGCCGGGCTGGCGCGATGCAGCCGCTGGGTGGAGTTCGAGCCGGGCGACATGCTGCTTTCGGAAGGGCAGGAAGCGACCTCGTGCCTGCTGGTGTGCCACGGCAAGCTGCAAGGCCTGCGCTATACGCCGGAGGGGGGCGACAAGGTATTCGGCCACGTGGGGCCGGGCGGCTTCCTGTCGGTGCTCAACCTGTTCGAGGCGACGCCGCGGCACTTGCACTGCGCCCGCGCCATCGAGGCGGGCGCCGCCTGCCTGTTGAACGGCGCCGCGCTGCGCCGGCTATGCGGCGAGCACGCGGGCCTGGCGGGCCGCTTGCTGCGGCACGCGGCCAACTTGGTTCGCCATCACACCGACCAGATCGACTGGCTCACGTCGAGTTCGGCCGAGGAGCGCCTGGCCGAATACGTGCTGCGCGCCGGCAGGCCCAAGGCGAACCAGCCCATCAACCTGCCGTTGACGCATTCGCAGATCGCGGTGAAGCTGGGCATGCGCGCCGAGACGCTGAGCCGCATCTTCGCGAAGTGGCGCCGGGAGGGGTACATCTCGGACGGCCGCGGCATGCTGCGCGTATTGCGGCCCGAGCGGCTGGAGGCCCTGACGCGCGCGGGGCATGCCGACAAGCCCCAGGCGTGACGAGGCGAGATATCTTTCCGGATTTTTATGGTATAGTTGCGGTCTTGCGTGTGGGGCGGTAGCTCAGCTGGGAGAGCGTCGCGTTCGCAATGCGAAGGTCGGGAGTTCGATCCTCCTCCGCTCCACCAAGATCCTTTCCGGAGAGATTCGGGAAGCCCGGAAGAACCCTGCAAATCATTGGTTTGCGGGGTTTTTTATTGCCGCGGCCGGCCACGGTCACGGCCAGCCAGCCACGGCTTCAATCCGATTCCGATTCCGGCGGCTGCCGCTTCGCCGCTTCGAATTCCTCGCGATTGGACAACTGGAAGTACAGCACGTCCGTCCATTCGAGTCCCAGCGGATATTCCGTGTGGCCGGAACGCGCGTGGTCGCAAGCGTCGTCGAAGCGCAGGCCGTGGAAGACGTCGAGCGGCGCGGGAGAGGGCGCCGCGGCGGCCCGGCGCAGCACTCGTGCGGCCTCGGCGACGTCGTCCGGCAGCGCCGCGTAGCCTTCGCCTACGCGCCGGCAGCGTTCTATTTCCGCCTCGACCATGGCCCGCAAGGCATCCGGATCGCTCTCGCTCATGATGTCCAGTTCTATCGTTTCGAGCAGCAGGTAGCGATCGCGGTGCGCTTCGAGGAAGGCGACGGTTTCATCCAGCCACGCGGGCAGGTGTTCGATGGCGGCGGGCGCCGTCTCGGGCGATGAAGGCGCGGCGGCCGGCGCCGGTTGCGCGGCGGACGCGGAAGACAGGCCCAGCCACTGCCGCATCCGGGCCGCGAGCGTGGGCTTGCCGCTTTCCTCCCGCGTCTCCGCCGTGCGCCCCGCCTCGGGCTCGGCGATCAGCGTCTTCACGACAGCCACGAAACGCCTTACCCGTTCCAGTCCCTCGTCGAAAGGCGCGCTGATGGCGTGCAAGGGCGTCTTCGAACCGTCCAGGCCATCCGAGATCAAGGTGCTGCAGATCCGCGGATCGGCCGACATCAGCAAGCGGTACATGAAAGGCACGTCATACGGCCATTCCGACAGGCCGCGTATCGTTTCCGGCCGGTCCTCATAGGACGCCGGCCGATTGTCGAGGCTGTAAAGATACGATCGATTTGCCATGCGAGCTCCAGGTTGTCTCGTCGCGTCGACGCGGTACCGCAATGGCAGACGATAAACGATTTGCATTCCTTGCCTGGCGGGCATGGCCCACCTGGCCGACCTGGCCGCCACGCCCGTAATGGTTACCCGGCGCTGATACATTTCCAACGTTGGAACGAAGCAACAACGTAGCAACTTTTTGTTTTGTTGTGTTGTTCTCTTGCAAATCTAAGAAATCAAGGCAATATGCGTATCCTTCCTCATGAGCCCCGCCCTATGTCAATAGGAGAAAAGTTGGCGTTTCGAGGGAACAAATTACATAACCTGACACTCTTATGTATCTGAATGGTGTGCAAGTTGCGTTCTGTAATTCATAAATATCAGAAATATTGCGCAATAAAGGGCATTTTTGTGGAGTTGATAGTCACGGCCACCGCATCGACAATCTCGCCGCAGTTCACTTCGATGCTGGTTCATCGGCCGCAAATGACGTAAAGACGTGCGTTTCAACGTTGAGGCGGATGCGGAGACGGAAGGTATTACAGCCGGGAAATCAGCCGTTACTTAACTACGACACGCACTTCGGAAAGGTTATGACCTCGTTTCGTTTGAAGCATGTAGTTGCACTTGTTGCAGCCGCGATTCCCGTCAGTCTGCTTGCCCAGCCCAGCCAGGGAACCACCAAGGCAGCCCCCAACGCGCCTTTATCGCGGCCCGTTGCGCAAGCGACCGAGGGCAAGAACGCCGCCACCTTGAACCAGATCGTCGAGCAGACGCTGCTGACGAACCCCGAGATCCAGGCCCGCTACAACGACTTCCGCTCTTCGCTGGAAGGCCAGAACGTGGTGCGCGCCGGCTTTCTGCCGCAAGTGAACGCGCAGGGCTGGTACGGCCACGAGTGGCAGAGCCATTTGCCGGGCGAAGGCAACGCCAGTTGGAACCGGCCCGGCTATACCGTCGAACTGCGCCAGTTGCTGTTCGATGGCTTCCGCACCAGCAACGACGTGAAGCAATCGGGCTTCGAAAAGCTCTCCCGCTTCTACGACCTGCTCGCCACCAGCGACGACACGGCCTTCAGCGCCACGCAGGCCTACCTGGATCTCGAGCGCTATCGCGATCTGGAAATGCTCGCGCGCCAGAACTACAGCCTGCACAACGAAACCCTGAAGCAGATTCGCGAGCGGGCGGATTCGGGCGTGGGCCGGCGCGTGGACCTGGAGCAGGCCAGCGGCCGCCTGGCGTTGGCGCAGACCAACCTGATGACCGAGAACGCCAACCTGAATGACGTGACGGCCCGTTTCCGCCGCGTCACCGGCCTGGACGCGCCGCCCGTTCTCGCGGCGCCGCCGCGCCTGGACGACAAGCTGCCCAAGGACCCGACCAACTTCAACGATTCGCTGCGCAGCAATCCGCAGTTCCTGTCGAAGCAGGCCTTGATGCAGGCCGCCGCGGCCGGCAACCAGTCGTCCAAGAGCGCGTTCTCGCCCAAGTTCGAGTTCGTGGCCTCGACCGGCACGGACACCTCGCAACCGGGCCCCGACTACAAGAACACGCGCAGCACCAACGTGCAGGTGCTGATGACGTACAACCTGTACCGCGGCGGCGGCGACTCGGCGCGCGTGCGCCAGACGGCGGCCCAGAGCTATGCCGCGCGCGACGTGCGCGACTACACCTGCCGCAACCTTCAACAGGATCTCGCGATCGCCTGGAACAACATCGTGCATCTGCGCCAGGCCTTGCCGTACCTGCGCGACCACGAAGTGTCGACGACCAAGGTGCGCGACGCCTATCGCCAGCAGTTCCAGATCGGGCAGCGCACCTTGCTCGACTTGCTGGACACGGAAAACGAGTTGTTCGAGTCGCGCCGCGCGCTGACCAATGCCTTGTATGACCTGCAGGTGGCGCAATACCGCTGGCTGGCCTTGTCGCACAAGCTGCTGCCCACCCTGGGCCTGCGTCCCGCCAACGACGAAACGCCCGAGGAGAACGGCAAGCTGGAGGTCACGGACGACGTGATCAAGCTGTGCAACTCGACGGTGCCCGACGCCGCGCGCCTGCAGCCGGTCAAGGTGATCTACAACGACGGCGCGACGCCGCCCGACTTCGTGCCGAGCGGCAAGCCTTCCCAAACTTCTCCCGCGCAGAGCGGGACAACTCCCAAGTGGTGATCTGCCATGGCGACTCAAGGCAGCGATGAGCGAGCGGACGGCTTTTCCAGGCTGGACCTGGATTTCGTCCGAGTACTCGAAGATTTGATCGATACCTTGATCGCCAATGGCACATTGCGATTGACCGATCTACCGCCTGATGCGCAACGCAAGCTCAACGAGCGCAAGCAGCACCGAGCAAAATTATCCGAACATCTGGATTTGTTGAGTGATGAAGACGGACAAGTTATTTGACCGCTCGGTGGATTCGTGGCGTGTGGACCCGCGTTCGACCCACGACGATCCCTTGCTGGAATGCCTGGTCGAGCTGGCGCGCGTGCACGGCGCGCCCACGACCTCGCAGGCGCTTTCGGCCGGCCTGCCGCTGGTGGACCATCGCCTGACGCCGGCCTTGCTGCCGCGCGCGGCGGCCCGCGCGCGCCTGTCGGCGCGCGTGGTGAAGCGCTCGCTCGCCGAGATTCCGCAGGACATCCTGCCCGCCATCCTGCTTTTGCATGGCGAGCGGGCCTGCCTGCTGCTGGAAGCCCGCGACGGCGGATACCTGATCAGCCATCCCGAGCTGGGCGCCGGCTCGGTGGAGATATCCGCCGAGGAACTGGCGCGGGACTATACGGGGATGGCCTGCTATGTCCGGCCCCAGTTCCGCTTCGACGCGCGCTCGCCGGAAGTCTCCAAGGTGCGCGGCCGGCACTGGTTCTGGTCGGTGATCTTCGAGAACCGGCGTCTTTACCGGGACGCCATCGTGGCGGCGGTGCTGATCAACGTCTTCGCGCTGGCCATGCCGCTGTTCACGATGAACGTCTATGACCGGGTCGTGCCGAACAACGCGCTGGAGACCCTCTGGGTCCTGGTCGTCGGCATCGCCATCGTGGTCATCTTCAATACCATCCTGTCGACGGCGCGCGCGCACGTCATCGACAGCGCGAGCAAGAAGGTCGACGTGCGCCTGTCGGCCCTGATCATGGAGCGGGTGCTGGACCTGCGGATGGAAGGGCGGCCGGTGTCGGTCGGCTCGTTCGCCGCCAACCTGCGCTCCTTCGAGTCCATCCGCGACTTCATCGCGTCGGCGAGCATCTCGACGCTGGTCGATTTCCCGTTCGTGATCCTGTTCCTGCTCGTGCTGGCATGGATCTCGCCGTGGATGCTGATCCCGCCCGTGGTCTGCATCATCCTGATCGTGCTGGTGTCGCTCGCCGCCCAGTTCCGCATGGAGACGCTGACCATGGCGTCCTACCAGGCATCGTCCCAGCGCAACGCGACGCTGGTCGAGGCGCTGGTGGGGTTCGAGACGGTCAAGACCCTCAACGCGCAGGGCGCCGTGCAGCGGAATTGGGAACGCTCGACCGAGTACATCGCCAACATCAGCAGCAAGCTGAAGCTGATCTCCAGTTCGACGGTGGGCTTCGTGGGGGCCATGCAGCAACTGGTCTCGGTCGCCGTCGTGACCATCGGCGTTTTCCTGGCGCACGATTCCCTGATCTCGATGGGCGGCATCATCGCCGCGTCCATGATCTCGAGCCGTTGCCTGGTGCCCTTGAGCCAGGTCGCCGGGCTGTTGATGCAGTACCAGAACGCGCGGACCTCGCTGGGTTCCATCGACGGCTATATGAATTTGCCCGTCGAGCGGCCGGAGACGGCCGAGTTCCTGCATCGTCCCGTGTTCCATGGGGCGATCGAATTCCGCAACGTGTCGTTTTCCTATCCCGGCGCGGCCCAGCCGGCCCTGAAGAACGTGTCCTTCAAGCTGGCGCCCGGAGAGAGACTGGGCATCATCGGCCGCGTCGGGTCGGGCAAGACCACGCTGGAGAAGCTGATTCTCGGCCTGTACCAGCCGTCGGAGGGCATGGTGCTGCTCGACGGCGTGGACGTGCGCCAGATCGATCCGGCCGACCTGCGCCGCGCGATCGGCTACGTGCCGCAGGATCCCACGCTGTTCTTCGGCAGCCTCAAGCACAACATCGCCATGGGCGCGCCCTATGCCGATGACGCCAGCATCCTGGCCGCCGCCGACGTGGCGGGCGTGAGCGAGTTCGCGAACGTCCATCCGGACGGTTTCGACATGGCGATCGGCGAGCGCGGCGAATCGCTTTCGGGCGGACAGCGGCAATCGGTCGCGGTCGCGCGGGCGCTGGTCAACGATCCGCCCGTGCTGCTGATGGACGAACCCAGCAGCAATATGGACCACCAGAGCGAAACGCGGTTGAAGACGCAACTGGCGGGCGCCAGCGCCAACAAGACGATGCTGCTGATCACGCACCGCACGGCGCTGCTCGACCTGGTCACGCGCCTGATCGTCATCGATGCCGGACGCATCATGGCCGACGGTCCGAAGGAACAGGTCGTCGAGGCCTTGCGCAGCGGCCGGGTTGGACGGGGAGGCGGCGCATGAACACGCACGTCGAAGGCCAGGGCGGATCCTTCCTGGGTGGATTGTTGCGCCTGCCGCGCACGATTTTCGTCAAGTTTTTCGACGCGCTGCTCGAAGGCGAGGAGCGCGGCAAGCCCAAGGTGCGCGCCGGCTATGCGGGCGACGCGGAATGGGCCATCTACACCTCCGAGGCGCGCGGCGCCCGCGTGCTGCTGTGGACGTCGCTGTTCGTGGTGGCCTGCCTGCTGGTCTGGGCGGCGTTCGGCTCCATCGATGAAGTGGTGCGCGGCGAGGGCAAGGTCGTTCCTTCGCGGCAGGTGCAGGTGGTGCAGAGCCTGGACGGCGGCGTGGTCAAGGAGATCCTCGTCCAGCCGGGGCAGGAAGTGCAGCCCGGCCAGGTGCTCCTGAAGATAGACCCGACGCGTTTTGCCTCGTCGCTGGGCGAGAACCAGGCGGAATATCTCTCCCTGGAAGCCAAGGCGGCGCGCCTGCAGGCCTTGTCCACCGGCGACCCCTTCACGGTGCCGGAGGAAGTGCTGCAACAACTGCCCCAGGCCGCGGAAGCCGAGCGCAATGCGTGGATCCAGCGCACCAACGAGTTGAACGCCACGGTCAGCGTCGCCAAGGAACAGGTCAAGCAGCGCCAGGAAGAATTGCGGGAAACCCAGGCCAAGCGCGACCAGGCGGCCACGACCTGCTCGCTGACGTCCAGGGAGCTGTCGGTCACCCGTCCGCTGCTGGCCAGCGGCGCCGTGTCCGAGGTCGATCTCCTGCGCCTGCAGCGCGACGTCGCCAAGAGCTGCGGCGACCAGAAGGCCGCCGACGCACAGATCGACCGCATCCAGGCTGCCATTCAGGAAGCGCTCAGCAAGACCAAGGAGGCGGAGCTGAACATCCGCAACCAGGCGCGCAGCGAGCTGTCGGACACCAACACCAAGCTGCGCACCCTGCGGGAAGGCAAGCTGGCGCTCGCCGACAAGGTCAAGCTGTCGGAAATCCGCTCGCCGGTCCGCGGCACGGTCAAGACGCTGCTGGCCAATACGGTCGGCGGCGTGGTCCAGCCGGGCAAGGACATCATCGAGATCGTTCCCACCGACGACACGCTGCTGCTGGAAGTGCGCATCCAGCCGCGCGACATCGGTTTCCTGCACGCCCAGCAGAAGGCCGAGGTGAAGTTCACGGCCTATGACTATTCGATCTACGGCGGTCTCGAAGGCGTGGTCGAGCAGATCGGCGCGGACACCACCACCGACGAGCGCGGCAATTCGTTCTACATCGTGCGGGTGCGCACGTCGAAGGGAACCGTCGGCGACAAGCACCTGCCCATCATCCCCGGCATGGTGGCCGAGGTGCATATCCTGACCGGCAAGCGGACCGTGCTTCAGTACCTGCTCAAGCCTATCCTGCGCGCGAAGGAGAATGCGTTCACCGAGCGGTAGGCAAGGCCGGCGGGCCGGGCCCGCCCTGGGCCCCGATCCTGTTTCACGCAATCCGTGCCGCGCCGCCCCGCGCCATGGCTTGCCCAATGTCAGAGGTATGGATGCAAGTGGCACCGGTTCTGTTCGTCACACATGATGATCTGCTGTGGAAGCATTGGGCTGGCCTGGACGCGCGCCGGTGGCTGCCCGCGCGCGGACGGTCGCTGGGCGACCTGGCGCGCTGGCGCGAGCAGGGCCGGACCTTGGCCGTCGTGGATGCGGACCTGCCCAAGCTTCCCGGCTGGGCTTCCGAGCCGTGGACCAACGCCATCGCCGGCTTGCGCGTCATCGTCGCCAGCCCGCGGCCGCATGACGAGCAGGGCACCAAGGTCCTGGCGTCCGGCGCGGTCGGCTACTGCCACGCCTACGCGCCGCTGGCGTCCCTGGTGCAGATCCTGGAGGTCGTCGAGTCCGGGGAAATCTGGATGGGGCGCTCGCTGGTCACGCGCCTGTTGCGCCTGGTGGACAGCAGGACCAACGGCATGGACCAATGGCATGCGGACGTGCTGACCGAGCGCGAGGACATGGTGGTGCGGCGGGCCGCGGTCGGCCAGGCCAATGGCGAGATCGCCGCCTCGCTGGGCATTACCGAGCGCACGGTGAAGGCGCATCTTTCCTCGGCTTTCGAGAAGCTGGGGGTGAGCGACCGGCTGCAACTGGCGCTGAAGGTGCACGGCATCAGCCGATAAGGCGCGGTCCGGCGGCCCGACAGGGGAGGCCGGGCGAACGGTCTAGGACATCGGTTGTTCAATACAACCCTCGAATATGTCCTCGAGGACAATACCGGTACTTCGGTGCGATCTATAGGATTACGCCATCCTAAACCGGAGCTAAATCCCATGGCCTTCTCCACCCCCGCCGTCGTTACCCAAGTCACAGGTCGCGCATGGATCCGCAACAGCGATGGTTCGCTGACGGAATTGCACGTCGGAAGCAAGATTTCCCCCGATACGGAAATCGTGACGGCGTCGGGTGCGACGGTTGCCCTGCAGACCGAAGGCGGGATGCCGCTGACGATCGGCGAGAACCGCGACGTGGCGTTCAACGCGGAGATGGCCGGCCAGCCGGTGGACGCGTCGGAGGCCGCCGTGGCGCCCCCGGCGGGCACCGATTCGGACCGCCTGCTGGCGGCCCTGCAGAATGGCCAGGATCCGTTCGACAACCTGGATCCGACCGCGGCCACCCTGGTCTCGGGCGGCGGCGACGGCGGCGGCAGCAGTTTCGTGCGCCTGGCGCGCATCGTCGAATCGACGACCCCGCTGGACCTGGCCTATCCCAATTCGGGCGTCGGCGCATTGAATCTGCAAGCGTCCGCCGGCGTGGCGACGACCGACCAGACGGCGCCCAACAATGCCCCGACCGCGGCCGACGATACGGCCACCGGCACGGAGCGGTCGACGGTCTCGGGCAATATCCTCACCAACGACACGGACCCGGACGGCGACGCGCTGGCCATCGTGTCGGTGGGCGGCCAGCAAATGGTCACGGGCGGCGTCACGGTGACGGGTTCGAACGGCGGCACCTTCACCGTGTTCCCGGACGGAAGCTACACCTTCAATCCCGGCGACGGTTTCCATAACCTGGGCGCCGGGCAGTCGACGACCAGCAGCACGACCTATACGGTTACCGATCCGTCGGGCGCGACCTCGACCGCCACGGTCACCGTCACGGTCAACGGCTTGAACGATGCCCCCACCGGCACGGCCATCGACGGCATGACCGGCGTGGACGCCCAGAAGGTGGACGTCGACCTGTCGTCCCATTTCTCGGACATCGACAACGGCGACAAGCTGACCTATACGGCCACCGGCCTGCCCCCCGGCCTGACGATCGACCCCAATACGGGCGTGATCACCGGCACCATCGACCATTCCGCCTCGCAGGGCGGCGACAAGGGCGTGTACACCATCGTCGTGACCGCCACGGATACGAGCGGCGCGTCGGTCAGCGAACAGTTCAACTGGAACGTGACGAACCCCGCGCCGACGGCGGCCGATGACGCCAACGCGACGCAGCAGGGCGGCACCGTGACCGGCAACGTCATCAATGGCGACGCTTCGGGCGCGGGCAAGGACGTGGACCCGGACGGCGACACGCTGAAGGTCCAGTCGGTCAACGGCCAGGACGGCAACGTCGGCCAGGTGGTCGCGGGCGACCATGGCGGCACGTTCACCATCAATGCCGACGGTTCGTACACCTTCAACGCCGGCCACGATTTCGACACCTTGGCCGTGGGCAAGACGGCGGTCAGCTCGATCACCTATACGGTGACCGACAGCGAAGGCGGCACCTCGACGGCGACCCTGGCGGTGACGGTGACCGGCACCAACGACGCGCCGACCGCGGAAGGCCATATCGAAACCCAGGCGGGCCAGGATGCCGATACCGGCATCAACGTGGACGTGTCGGGCTACTTCAAGGACATCGACGACGGCGACAAGCTGACGTATTCGGCGTCGGGCCTGCCCAAGGGGCTGGAGATCGACCCGGATACGGGCAAGATCACGGGCACCATCGACCACTCGGCGTCGCAGGGCGGCGAGGGCGGCGTCTACACGGTCGTCGTCACGGCCAACGACGGCAACGGCGGCACGGCCACGCAGACCTTCACCTGGGACGTGACCAACCCCGCCCCGACGGCGGCGGACGATGCCAATGCGACGCTGCAGGGCGGCACGGCCGAGGGCAACGTCATCGCGGGCGACGCCGCGGGCGCGGGCAAGGACGTGGATCCGGACGGCGACACGCTGAAGGTCCAGTCGGTCAACGGCCAGGACGGCAACGTCGGCCAGGTGGTCGCGGGCGACCATGGCGGCACGTTCACGATCAACGCCGACGGTTCGTACACCTTCAATGCCGGCCATGATTTCGATACCCTGGCCGAAGGCAAGACGGCGACCAGCTCGATCACCTATACGGTGAGCGACGGCGAAGGCGGCACGTCGACGGCGACCTTGACGGTCACGGTCACGGGCGCCAACGATGCGCCGACGGCGGAAGGCCATATCCAGACCCAGGCGAGCCAGGATGCCGATAGCGGCATCAACGTGGACGTGTCGGGTTATTTCAAGGACATCGATGCCGGCGACAAGCTGACCTATTCGGCGTCGGGCCTGCCGACGGGCCTGATGATCGACCCGGATACGGGCAAGATCACCGGCACCATCGACCACTCGGCCTCGCAGCATCAGGAAGCGGGCCTGGAGAAGGGCGTCTACACCGTTACGGTCACGGCCGATGACGGTCATGGCGGCACGGTTACGCAGACCTTCTCCTGGGACGTCACCAACCCCGCGCCGACGGCGGCGAATGATGTTGCCGCGACCGAGCAGGGCGGCACGGCTTCCGGCAATGTCATCACGGGCGACGCTTCTGGCGCCGGCAAGGACGTGGACCCGGACGGCGACACGCTGAAGGTCCAGTCGGTCAATGGGCAGGACGGCAACGTCGGCCAGGTCGTCGCCGGCGATCATGGCGGCACGTTCACCATCAATGCCGACGGTACCTACACCTTCAACGCCGGCCACGATTTCGATAGCTTGGCCGAGGGCAAGACGGCTGTCAGTTCGGTGACCTACACGGTGACCGACAGCGAAGGCGGCATCTCGACGGCGACCTTGGCGGTGACGGTGACCGGCACCAACGATGTGCCGACGGCTGAAGGTCATATCCAGACCCAGGTGGGTCAGGACGCCGATACGGGCGTCAATGTGGACGTCTCGGGCTACTTCAAGGACATCGACGTCGGCGATACGCTGACGTATTCGGCGTCGGGTCTGCCGAAGGGCCTGGAGATCGATCCGAATACGGGCAAGATCACCGGGACCATCGATCACTCCGCTTCGCAGGGTGGCGAGGGCGGCGTTTACACGGTTGTTGTCACGGCCAACGACGGTCACGGCGGCACGGTTACGCAGACGTTCAACTGGGACGTGACCAACCCGGCGCCGACGGCGGCGGATGATGTCAATGTGACGCAGCAGGGCGGCACCGCGACCGGCAACGTCATCACTGGCGATGCTTCGGGTGCGGGCAAGGACGTGGATCCGGACGGCGACAAGCTGACGGTTCAATCGGTCAAGGGCGACGCGGGCAATGTCGGCCAGGTTATTGCCGGCGATCACGGCGGCACGTTCACGATCAATGCCGACGGTTCGTACACCTTCAACGCCGGCCACGATTTCGATACCTTGGCCGAGGGCAAGACGGCGACCAGCTCGATCACCTATACGGTGACCGATGGCGAAGGTGGCACGTCGACGGCGACCTTGACGGTCACGGTGACGGGCACCAACGACGTGCCGACGGCGGAAGGCCATATCGAAACCCAGGTGGGTCAGGATGCCGACACCGGCATCAACGTGGACGTGTCGGGTTACTTCAAGGACATCGATGCCGGCGATACGCTGACGTACTCGGCTTCGGGTCTGCCGAAGGGCCTGGAGATCGACCCGGCCACGGGCAAGATCACCGGCACCATCGATCATTCGGCCTCGCAGGGCGGTGAGAGCGGCGTTTACACGGTTGTTGTCACGGCCAACGACGGCCATGGCGGCACGATCACGCAGACCTTCAATTGGGACGTGACCAACCCGGCGCCGACGGCGGCCAATGACGTCAATGCGACGCAGCAGGGCGGCACGGCGACCGGCAACGTCATCACCGGCGATGCCGCGGGCGTGGGCAAGGACGTGGATCCCGACGGCGACAAGCTGACGGTTCAATCGGTCAATGGGCAGGCGGCCAACGTCGGCCAGGTTATCGCCGGCGACCATGGCGGCTCCTTCACGATCAATGCCGACGGCACGTACACCTTCAACGCCGGCCACGATTTCGACGCGTTGGCCCAAGGCAAGACGGCGACCAGCTCGATCACCTACACGGTGACCGACAACGAAGGTGGCACCTCGACGGCGACCTTGACCGTCACGGTCACGGGCACCAACGATGCCCCGACGGTCGACGTGATCAACAACCAAACCGGCGTGGACGCCGGCAAGGTGGATTTCGACACCGCTGGTTTCTTCCACGACAAGGACGTCGGCGACACGCTGACGTACTCCGCCTCGGGTCTGCCGACGGGCCTGACGATCGATCCGGCCACGGGCAAGATCACGGGCACGATCGACCACTCGGCCTCGCAGCATCAGGAAGCGGGTCTGGACAAGGGCGTGTACACCGTCACGGTCACGGCCAATGACGGCCATGGCGGCACGGTCACGCAGACCTTCTCCTGGGATGTCACGAACCCGGCGCCGACGGCGGCCAACGACAGCAACAGCACGCTGCAAGATGGCACCGCGACCGGCAACGTCATTACGGGCGACGCTTCGGGCGCCGGCAAGGACGTCGATCCGGACGGCGACAAGCTGACGGTTCAATCGGTCAACGGCCAAGCCGACAAGGTCGGCCAGGTTATTGCTGGCGACCACGGCGGCTCCTTCACGATCAACGCCGACGGCTCGTATACCTTCAACGCCGGCCACGATTTCGACAGCCTGGCTGAAGGCAAGACCGCGACGAGCTCGATCACCTATACGGTGACTGACAACGAGGGCGGCACCTCGACGGCGACGCTGACCGTCACGGTCACGGGCACCAATGATGTGCCGACGGCGGAAGGCCATATCCAGACCCAGGTGGGTCAGGATGCCGATACCGGCATCAATGTGGACGTGTCGGGTTACTTCAAGGACATCGACGCGGGCGACACGCTGACGTATTCGGCGTCTGGTCTGCCGAAGGGCCTGGAAATCGACCCGAACACGGGCAAGATCACCGGCACCATCGATCACTCCGCTTCGCAGGGTGGCGAGGGTGGCGTCTACACGGTCGTCGTCACGGCCAACGACGGCCATGGCGGCACGGTCACGCAAACCTTCAACTGGGATGTGACCAACCCGGCCCCGACGGCGGCGAATGATGTCAATGCGACCCAACAGGGTGGCACCGCCACCGGCAACGTCATCACGGGCGACGCTTCGGGCACGGGCAAGGACGTCGATCCGGACGGCGACAAGCTGACGGTTCAATCGGTCAACGGCCAGGCCGACAAGGTCGGTCAGGTTATCGCCGGCGATCACGGCGGCAGCTTCACGATCAATGCCGACGGCACCTATACCTTCAATGCCGGCCACGATTTCGACGCGTTGGCGCAAGGCAAGACGGCGACCAGCTCGATCACCTACACGGTGACCGACAACGAAGGCGGCATATCGACGGCGACCCTGACGGTCACGGTCACGGGCACCAACGATGTGCCGACCGCGGAAGGCCATATCCAGACCCAGGTGGGTCAGGACGCCGATACGGGCATCAACGTGGACGTGTCGGGCTACTTCAAGGACATCGACGCCGGCGATACGCTGACGTACTCGGCTTCCGGCCTGCCCAAGGGCCTGGAGATCGACCCGAACACGGGCAAGATCACCGGCACCATCGACCACTCCGCTTCGCAAGGCGGCGAGGGCGGCGTCTACACGGTCGTCGTGACGGCCAACGACGGCCATGGCGGCACGGTCACGCAGACCTTCAACTGGGACGTCACCAACCCGGCGCCCACGGCCGCTAACGACGTGAACAGCACCAGCGCGGCCGGCACCGCGACCGGCAACGTCATCACCGGCGACGCTTCGGGCGCGGGCAAGGACGTGGATCCGGACGGCGACACGCTGGTCGTGAAGTCGGTCAACGGCCAGGACGGCAACGTCGGCAAGACCATTGCCGGCGACCACGGCGGCACGTTCACCATCAACGCCGACGGTACCTACACCTTCAACGCGGGTCACGACTTCGACAACCTGAGCAATGGCACGTCGCAGACGACGTCCATCAGCTACACGGTCAGCGACGGCGAGGGCGGCACCTCGACGGCCAATCTCACCGTGACGATCACCGGCACCAACCATGCGCCGACCGTCGACGTGATCAACGACCAGACCGGCGTGGACGCCGGCAAGGTCGACTTCTCGGTCGCGAGCTACTTCCACGACCTGGATATCGGCGACAAGCTGACCTATTCGGCGTCGGGCCTGCCGGCTGGGCTGACGATCGATCCGGCCACGGGCAAGATCACGGGCACGCTGGATCACTCGGCGTCGCAACACCAGGAAGCGGGCCTGGACAAGGGCGTGTACGCCGTCACGGTCACGGCCGATGACGGCCACGGCGGCACGGTTACGCAGACGTTCAACTGGGATGTCACCAACCCGGCGCCCACGGCGGCGAATGACGCCGCCGCGACCCAGCAGGGTGGCTCGGCGACCGGCAACGTCATCACCGGCGACGCTTCGGGCGCGGGCAAGGACGTGGATCCGGACGGCGACAAGCTGACGGTGCAGTCGGTCAATGGCCAGGCGGGCAATGTCGGCCAGGTGGTCGCGGGCGACCATGGCGGCACGTTCACGATCAACGCCGACGGCACGTACACCTTCAATGCCGGCCATGATTTCGATGCCCTGGCCCAAGGCAAGACCGCCGTCAGCTCGATCACCTATACCGTGACCGATGGCGAAGGCGGCACCTCGACGGCGACCTTGGCGGTGACGGTGACCGGCACCAACGACGTGCCGACGGCGGAAGGCCATATCCAGACCCAGGTGGGCCAGGATGCGGATACCGGCATCAATGTGGACGTGTCCGGCTACTTCAAGGACATCGACGCGGGCGATACGCTGACGTACTCGGCTTCGGGTCTGCCGAAGGGCCTGGAAATCGACCCGAATACGGGCAAGATCACGGGCACCATCGACCACTCGGCCTCGCAAGGCGGCGAGGGCGGCGTCTATACGGTCGTCGTCACGGCCAACGACGGTCACGGCGGCACGGTTACGCAAACGTTCAACTGGGACGTGACCAACCCGGCGCCGACGGCGGCCAATGACGTCAATGCGACGCAGCAGGGTGGCACCGCCACCGGCAACGTCATCACCGGCGATGTCAATGGCGCGGGCAAGGACGTCGATCCGGACGGCGACAAGCTGACGGTTCAATCGGTCAACGGCCAGGCTGGCAATGTCGGCCAGGTTATTGCCGGCGACCACGGCGGCTCCTTCACGATCAACGCCGACGGCACCTACACCTTCAATGCCGGCCACGATTTCGACAGCTTAGCGCAAGGCAAGACGGCGACCAGCTCGATCACCTACACGGTGACCGACAACGAAGGCGGCACGTCGACGGCGACCTTGATCGTCATCGTTACGGGCACCAACGATGCGCCGACGGTCGACGTCATCAACAACCAAACCGGCGTGGACGCCGGCAAGGTGGACTTCGATACCGCTGGCTTCTTCCACGACAAGGATGTCGGCGACACGCTGACCTACTCGGCTTCGGGCCTGCCGACGGGCCTGACGATCGACCCGGCCACGGGCAAGATCACGGGCACGTTGGACCACTCGGCTTCGCAGCACCAGGAAGCCGGGCTGGACAAGGGCGTCTACACCGTTACGGTCACGGCCAACGACGGCCACGGCGGCACGGTCACGCAGACCTTTACCTGGGACGTGACCAACCCGGCGCCCACGGCCGCTAACGACGTCAACAGCACCAGCGCTGCGGGCACCGCGACCGGCAACGTCATTACGGGCGACAGCTCGGGCGCCGGCAAGGACGTGGACCCCGACGGCGATACGCTGAAGGTCCAGTCGGTCAACGGCCAGGACGCCAATGTCGGCAAGACCGTCGCCGGCGACCACGGCGGCACGTTCACCATCAACGCCGACGGCACCTACACCTTCAACGCGGGCCACGACTTCGACAACCTGAGCAACGGCACGTCGCAAACGACGTCGGTCAGCTATACGGTCAGCGACGGCGAGGGCGGCACCTCGACGGCCAACCTCACCGTGACGATCACCGGCACCAACCATGCGCCGACCGTCGACGTCATCAACAACCAGACGGGCGTCGACGCCGGCAAGGTCGACTTCTCGGTCGCGAGCTACTTCCACGACCAGGACGTCGGCGACAAGCTGACCTATTCGGCCTCGGGCCTGCCCACGGGTCTGACGATCGACCCGGCGACGGGCAAGATCACGGGCACGCTGGATCACTCGGCCTCGCAGCATCAGGAAGCGGGCCTGGACAAGGGCGTGTACACCGTCACGGTCACGGCCAACGACGGCCTCGGTGGCACGGTCACGCAGACCTTCACCTGGGACGTCACCAACCCGGCCCCGACGGCGGCGAATGATGTCAATGCGACCCAACAGGGCGGCACCGCCTCCGGCAACGTCATCACTGGCGATGCCAATGGCGCGGGCAAGGACGTGGACCCCGACGGCGACACGCTGAAGGTCCAGTCGGTCAACGGCCATGCCGGCAACGTCGGCCAGGTTATCGCAGGCGACCACGGCGGTTCCTTCACCATCAACGCCGACGGCACCTACACCTTCAACGCCGGCCACGATTTCGACAGCCTGGCCCAAGGCAAGACCGCGACCAGCTCGATCACCTACACGGTGACCGACAACGAAGGCGGCACCTCGACGGCGACCCTGACCGTCACGGTCACGGGCACCAACGATGTCCCGACGGTCGACGTCATCAACAACCAGACCGGCGTCGACGCCGGCAAGGTGGACTTCGATACGTCCGGCTTCTTCCACGACAAGGACGTTGGCGACACGCTGACGTACTCGGCCTCGGGCCTGCCCACGGGCCTGGCGATCGACCCGGCCACGGGCAAGATCACCGGCACGCTGGACCATTCGGCTTCGCAGCACCAGGAAGCCGGCCTGGACAAGGGCGTGTACACCGTCACGGTTACCGCCAATGACGGCCACGGTGGCACGGTCACGCAGACCTTCACCTGGGACGTCACCAACCCGGCCCCGACGGCCGCGAACGACGTGAACAGCGCCACCCCGACGGGCACGGCGACCGGCAACGTCATCAGCGGCGCCGCCGGCGGCGCGGGCAAGGACGTCGATCCGGACGGCGACACGCTCGTCGTGAAGTCGGTCAACGGGCAAGATGCCAACGTCGGCAAGACCATCGCCGGCGACCATGGCGGCACGTTCACCATCAACGCCGACGGCACCTACACCTTCAACGCCGGCCACGACTTCGACAGCCTGGCCAACGGCGCCTCGCAAACGACGTCGATCAACTACACGGTCAGCGACGGCGAGGGCGGCACCTCGAAGGCCAGCCTGACCGTGACGGTCACGGGCACCAACCATGCGCCGACCGTCGACGTGATCAACAACCAGACCGGGGTGGACGCCGGCAAGGTCGACTTCTCGGTCGCGGGCTACTTCCACGACCAGGACGCCGGCGACAAGCTGACGTACTCGGCCTCGGGCCTGCCGACGGGCCTGACGATCGACCCGGCCACGGGCAAGATCACCGGCACGCTGGACCACTCGGCTTCGCAGCACCAGGAAGCCGGCCTGGACAAGGGTGTGTATACCGTCACGGTCACGGCCAACGACGGCCACGGCGGCACGGTCACGCAGACCTTCACCTGGGACGTCACCAACCCGGCGCCCACGGCGGTCAATGACGCCAACAGCACGCTGCAAGGCGGCACGGCTGCCGGCAACGTCCTCACGGGTGACGCCAACGGCGTGGGCAAGGACTCCGATCCGGACGGCGACAGCATCGCGGTGAAGTCGGTCAACGGCGTCGACGCCAACGTCGGCAAGACCATCGCCGGCGACCACGGCGGCACGTTCGTCGTCAACGCCGACGGCAGCTACAGCTTCAACGCGGGCCATGCCTTCGACCACCTGGGTGCGGGCAAGACCGCCACCACGTCGATCAACTACACGATCAGCGACGGCGAGGGCGGCACCTCCACGGCCACCTTGACCGTCACCGTCACCGGCACCAACGACGTCCCGACCATCACGGTGGGCGCCGGCGATTCCGCGGCGGGCGTGGTCTACGAAGACACGGCCAGCGTCTACAACGGATCCCTGACCATCAAGGACACCGACGACGGCGAGAGCCTCTTCCAGGCGCAGACCGTGAAGGACGACTATGGCACCTTCACCATCGACGCCAACGGCAAGTGGAGCTACACGCTGGACAACACCAACGCGACGGTGCAGGCGCTGTCCGGCGGCGACAGCCTCCCGGTCCGCACGTTCACGGTGGTTTCGGAAGACGGCACCGCGACGTACAACGTCAACGTGACGATCAACGGCACCAATGACGCCCCGGTCGCGGCCGACAACTCGACGACCGTCGCGGTCGGCGACACCCACACCTTCACGGCGGCGGAATTCAACTTCGCCGACACGCAGGGCGAGCACAACACCCTGCAGAGCGTGATCATCAGCCGCGTTCCGACCGACGGCACCCTGACGCTGAACGGCGCGACGGTGCACGCGGGCGACGTCATCTCCGTCGACCAGATCAACGCGGGCAAGCTCGTCTACGTGCCCGGCGCGGACGGCGGCGACGCCAGCTTCGGCTTCAAGGTGGTCGACAACGGCGGCACCGACCATGGCGGCCAGGACACGTCCGGCGAGTACAACTTCGCCATCGCCACCAACCAGTTGGTGGTGGGCGGCAACGATAGCGGCGTGATCAACGGCGGCTCGGGCGACGACGTCATCGTCGGCGACCTGGGCGGCACGAAGACCGTCGTCGTGGCCGGCATGAGCTACAACATCGCGCTGATCATCGACCATTCCGGCAGCATGGCCTGGGGCCTCGACGGCAGCCAGAACCCGTCCTCCGGGCAGGATCGCATGTCGCTCGTCAAGGCCGCGCTCATCAACCTGCTGAACACCCTGGATACCCATTCCGGCGGCGTCGTCAACGTCGCCTTGATCGGCTTCGGCACCAACGCGGACAGCACCATCCCGATCCAGGGCCTGACGACCGCGAACGTCGATACGCTGATCAGCAAGATCCAGGCGATGACGGCCACCGGCGGCACGAACTACGAAGCGGCGTTCGATTCGGCGGTGTCGTGGTTCAATGCGCAGACCGCGGCGGGCAAGACGGGGGCGAACTACGAGAACGTCACCTACTTCCTGACGGACGGCGATCCGACGTATTACCTCAAGAGCTCGGGCGGAGTCGGCGGCACCGGCAACACGACGGACGTCACCACCGTGCAGCACTCGGTGGATGCCTTCGCCGCGCTGAGCAACGTGAGCGAGGTGCATGCCGTCGGCATCGGCGACGACGTGGACAGCCAGATCCTCCAGTTCTTCGACAACACGGCGGCGGGCGGAACGAGTTCCGCGACGATCGGCATCGGCAGCAACACCGCGTCCACCTTGGCGAACTTCAACAACCGGGGCAGCGGCAGCAGCGGTGGCATGAACGATGTGTCCAACTGGACCCAGTCGCTGGGCGGTTCGGGCAGCTCGATCAGCAAGAGCAACCAGCAATTCCACATCACCGACGCCAATGGCTCCGGCGCCACCACCGTCACCAGCCAGAGCTTCACGATCGGCGACAAGACCAGCGTCTCCTTCGACGTGTCGACCTCGAACTTCAACACCGGCGACACCTTCAAGTGGACCATCGAGAAGCTGGTCAACGGCCACTGGGAAGTGGCGCAGACCGGCACCAGCACCAGCGCGATCTCCAGCCTGGTGACGATGGAGTCGAACGTCCTGGGCGCCGGCACGTATCACCTGGTGTACTCGGTCACCGACAATTCGTCGGGTTCGGGCAGCTCCACGGTGAACATCGACAACATCACGACGCACGCCTATTCGAGCACGGTCACCGCGCCGGCGGGCACGGTGGACATCGTCCACCAGGCTTCCGACCTGGATGCCGTCCTGCAAGGCGGCAGCTCCCACCAGGATCCGCTGTCCGTCGGCAGCGATACGATCAACGGCGGCGATGGCAACGACATCATCTTCGGGGATACGATCAATACGGATGCGTTGTCATGGGCGGGCCATGCCGCCGGGACCCACGATGGCGCGGGCTACCAGGGCCTGGTGGACTACCTCACCGCGACCAATGGCCACGCCGCGACCACGGCGGAGGTGTACGACTATATCGCCCAGCACAGCGCCGACTTCAACGTGGTGGGCGATCCCCTCGGCAGCAACGACGTCATCCACGGCGGCGCCGGCGATGACATCATCTACGGCGGCGGCGGCAACGACGACCTGTACGGGGACGATGGCAACGACATCATCTACGCCACGTCGGGCAACAACACCCTGCATGGCGGCGCGGGCAACGACACCCTCTACGCGGGCACGGGCGCCGACACGCTGATCGGCGGGCAGGGCAACGACACCCTGGTCGGCGGCGGTGGCGGCGATACCTTCAAGTGGGAACTCCACGACCAGGGCACCACCTCCAACCCCGCCGTCGACACGGTCAAGCAGTTCTCGACCGCGGACGTCGGCTCGGGCGGCGACGTCCTGGACCTGGCCGGGCTGTTGCAGAACCCGGCTGACGGGGACCTGAGCAAGTACCTGCATTTCACCAAGGATGGCAGCAATACGGTGATCCAGGTCAGCACGCAGGGCCAGGTCGCCACCGGGTTCGACCAGAAGATCGTGCTGGAGAACGTCGACCTGATCGGCAGCCACACCACCGACCAGCAAGTGATCACCGATCTGTTGCAAAAAGGGAAGCTGCATACGCACGACTGAGGTAGCTGTGTAAGATGGGCACCTCCGCACTCCGCGGAGGCGCCCGGAGTACACCCAGACCCCCATGCCCAGATATTTACGTCCGCTCGCTTTGCAGGCGCTGTGCTGGACGCTGATACTTTGCCTGGTCGGCGGGTGGAGCCTCAGCGGCGCGCTCGAACTGGACAGCCAGAAGCTGGTGAAGCTGGCTGCCAGCCGCTATGGCGCGCGCGGCGAGCAGGCGGTCGAGGCGTGGTTGAAGGTATTGCAGGACGACCGCGAGATGTCCGAACAGGACAAGCTCGCGAGCGTCAACGATTTCTGGAACCAGCGCGTGCGCCAGTCCGACGACATGACGGTCTGGGGCGTCGAGGATTACTGGGCCACGCCGCTGGAGGCCCTGGGGAAGGGCGCGGGCGATTGCGAGGATTACGTCATCGGGAAGTATTTCTCGCTGATCAGCCTGGGCGTGCCCACCAGCAAGCTGCGTTTCGTGTACGTCCGCGCCCGCATCGGCGGGCCCGAAAGCACGGAACAGATCGCGCACATGGTGTTGGGCTATTATCCCTCGCCGAATGCCATGCCGCTGGTTCTCGACAGCTTGATTTCCACCATCCTGCCCGCGTCGCAGCGGCGGGACCTGGTCCCCGTCTTCAGTTTCAATGCGGAAGGCGTCTATGTAAATGGAAAACAGGCTGCCCCGGTCGACCGGATCGGGCGTTGGCGTAATCTGCTGCAGCGCATGGAGCGCGAAGGCATTCGACCGTAAGTCCCGCGGCGGGAAGCAACTATGTCCATTCTTCGACAACTTCTATTGAGCATCACGCTGGCCGTCGTCGTCATCCTCCTGGGGACGTTGATATTCAGCGTCAACGCGGCGCGCGACTATCTTTCCGGCCAGTTGCAGGTGCAGAGCAACGACGCGGCGGTGTCGCTGGCGCTGTCGCTGTCGCAGCCCGCGAACAGCGACCGCATCACGCAGGACCTGCTGGTCTCCGCGCTGTTCGACGGCGGCCATTTCTCCCTGGTCAAATTGACGGACCCGCAAGGCAAGGTGCTGATCTCGCGCAGCAGCGACGCCGCCGCGCCCGTGCCGGGCTGGTTCCAGCGCCTGGTGCCGCTGTCGGCCAAGTCGGCCAGCCACGTGGTGACCGACGGCTGGCGCCAACTGGGCGAGGTCACGCTGACGGCCACGGACATCTACGCCTGGGAAACGCTGTGGCGCAATAGCCTGCGTATGATCATGCTGGTGGTCGGCGCGGGGGTACTGTGGGCCTTGTTCGCCT
The DNA here is from genome assembly GCF_002261225.1 of Bordetella genomosp. 10. Lineage (NCBI taxonomy): Bacteria > Pseudomonadati > Pseudomonadota > Betaproteobacteria > Burkholderiales > Alcaligenaceae > Bordetella > Bordetella genomosp. 10. The sequence goes on along the minus strand of NZ_NEVM01000005.1, from coordinate 124,142 downwards.
TCGCCCTGGTGCGCTGGATCGAGAAGCGGCTGCTGGCCGAAGTCGGGGAGCAGATGCGCGCCATCGGCCGCGGCCAGTGGGGGCAGCATCTGGCGCCGCGCGTGCCGGAACTGAGCGGCATCACCGATGCCTTGAACCAGACCCGCGAGCAATTGCGGGCGACGGCCGAGGAACAGAATGCCAGGATCGAGTCGTTGCAGATCGAGGTCAACCAGGATCCCGTGACGGGCCTGGCCAACCGCAAGTACTTCATCAATGAATTCCTGCGCGAACTGGATCCGGAACTGGCGTCGACGAAGGACGCGGCCACGCCGGGCGGCCATATCCTGGTCTTCCGCCAGCGCGACCTGGGCGCCATCAACCGCTACATGCCGCGCGAGTTCGTGGACCAGTGGCTGCGCACGCTGGTCGATCGCGTGCGCGCGATGCTGGACAACATGCAGGTGGACAACGCGGTGCTGGCGCGCCTGAACGGCTCCGACTTCGCGCTGCTGATGCCCGGATGCCCGGCGCCCAAGGCCATCATGGTCGCCGAGCGCCTGCGCGCGGAGCTGCGCGCGGCCCGCATTCCGGTGGGCGAGGGCGGCCTGTGCCGCTGGGTGCAGGCCCTGGCGGACTACGCGCCGGGCGCGCGCGTGGGCGATCTGCTGGGACGCCTGGACTACGCCCTGATGCGCGGCGAAAGCTCGGGCGACGATCACGTGCAGTTGACCTCGGACGACGAACCCATGCTGTCGGCCAACAGCGAGTCGTCGTGGCGCCAGCTCATCACGGCCGGCATCGAGCGCGAGCGCTTCACCCTGTCCTTGCAGCCGCTGTCCTCCCTGGACGGGCAATTGCTGCGGCAGGAAGCCACGCTGATGCTGCACGGCGACGACGCCTCCGAGCCGATCCCGGCGCGGCTGTTCGTCCCGGCGGCGATCCGCCTGGACCTGTCGGCGGATTGCGATATCCAGGCCCTGCGGCTGGCCCTGAGCTGGCTGATGATGAATCCGGGCGAATTGACGATACGCCTGTCCATGCCGTCGCTGGGGCACCAGAATTTCCTGCTGCAACTGGAGCGCATGCTGGCCGAGAAGCGCGCGCAGGCCGGCCGCCTGCTGTTGGAGATCGACGCGCACGCCCTGGTCGAACGCCATGCCGAAGTGGCGGCGCTGTGCCGCGTGGCGGCGCAGACGGGCGCGCGGGTCGGGGTGCGCCGCCTGGCCCAGCAGTTCAACGCCCTGAGCCAGTTGCACAACCTGCAACTGGCTTATGTGAAGCTGGGCGGCGGCTTCGTCGGCGGCATGGCGCAAAGCATCGGCAGCCAGCAGTTGACGGTGTCGGTGCTGGAGACCGCGCGCGCCTTGAACATCGCCGTCTATGCCGAGGACGTGCCGGATGCCGTGACGCGGAACATCCTGGCCAACCTGGGGATCGAGATCATGAGCGGTCCCGGGGTGGCGGCGGCCTGAGGCGGCCCCCACGGCACGATCGGCTATCGCGGCCGGATGCAGGCCGCGGGCCGGCGCCCGATGGGCGTTCTGCCCGGGGCATGCCCGGATAGAACGCCGGCAGCCCGCTCACGCATGCAGATAGGCGTTGGCCAGCGCATCGTTGGCGGCGATTTCCGTCGACGTGCCCTGCGCCACGACGCGGCCGCTTTCCAGGACGTAGGCGCGGTCGGCCAGGGCCAGGGCCAGCCCCGCCATCTGGTCCACCAGCAGAATCGTCATGTTCTCCGCGCGCAGGCGGTCCAGCGAGGCAAACAGCTCGGCGATGACCTTGGGCGCCAGGCCCAGCGAGGGTTCGTCCAGCAACAGCACGCGCGGCTGGCTCATGAGGCCGCGGGCCACCGCCAGCATCTGCTGCTCGCCGCCCGAAAGCAGGCCGGCGCGCTGGTGCAGGCGTTCGCGCAGGCGCGGGAAGCGATCCAGCATTTCCTGCACGCGGGCCTCGCGGCCGGCCTGGTGCAGGAAGCCGCCCAGGCGCAGGTTGTCCAGCACCGACAGCTCGGGGAAGACCTGGCGGCCTTCGGGCACCAGCACCAGGCCCAGGCCCACCACGGTCTCGGCCGGACGGCCCTCGATGGTGTTGCCGTCGATGTGCATGGCGCCGGAATGGCTCTGGTGCAGGCCCGCCAGCGTGCGCATCAGCGTGGACTTGCCGGCGCCGTTGGCGCCCAGCAGGGCCACCATCTCGCCCTGGCGCACCTGCAGGCTGATGCCGTGCAGCACGGGTTCGGCGCCATAGCCGGCCACCAGGTCGGATACGCCCAGCAATTCGGGGCCGGCCGTCCGGGGCTCGCGGGCCGCGCTTATCTGGACGTCCAGGGATTCGCCCAGGTAGGCCTGCTTGACGGCCGGATCGTTCTGGATGTCGGCGGGTGTGCCCACGGCCAGGCGGCGGCCGGCATCCAGCACCACGAGCTGGTCGGAGATCGACATGACCAGGGTCATGTCATGTTCGACGATGGCCACGCCGATGCCGGCATCGGCGATGCGGCGCAGCAGGGTGGCGAGCATGCCCTTGTCCTCGCGGGACAGGCCGGCGGCGGGCTCGTCAAGCAGCAGCACGTCGGGGTCGGTGGCCAGGGCGCGGGCGATTTCGACCAGGCGGCGGTCGACGTGCGCCAGGTCGCCGGCCACGGCCTCGGGCGCGCCGCGGTAGCCGCAATAGGCCAGCAGCGCGCGCGCCAGGGCGCGCGGCTGCTCGCCGCGCAGATTGCGAGCCGCCAGCAGGCCGCCGAGACGGCCGCGGCCGATGGCCAGGATGACGTTTTCCTCGACGCTGAGCGAGCCGAAGAGTTGCGAGGTCTGGTAGGTGCGGGCCACGCCGCTGCGCGCGATCCGGAAGGCCGGCCGTCCGGCGAGCGAGCGCTCGCCCAGCAGCACGTCGCCGGTGGAAGGCTGGTAGAAGCCGCTCAGCATGTTCAGCGCCGTGGTCTTGCCCGCGCCGTTGGGGCCGATCAGGCTGGTGACCGCGCCGGCCGGCACCTGCATGGACAGCTCGCTGACGGCGCGCACGCCGCCGAACGTGATGCCCAGGTCCCGGGCAGCGAGGGTCGCGCGCGGGCGTTGGGCCAGGGCGACCTTTTGCGCGCCGGCGGGCGCCGCATCGGCGCCGGCGGCCATGCCCGCGCGGCCGCGGACCTGGCGCCACAGGCCCATCAGGCCATCGGGCGCCACCCATAGCACCAGCAGCAGCAAGGCGCCGAAGAAGAGCAGGCGATAGTCTTCCAGCGAGGCCAGCAGTTCGGGCAGGGCGCCGACGATCAGCGCGCCGATGACGGGGCCGGCCACCGTCCCCGAGCCGCCGATGACGACCACCAGCACGAAGAGGATGGACTGCATGAAGTTGAAGGTGTCGGGCGTGACGAAGCCCGACAAGGGCGCGAACAGGCCGCCCGCCAGGCCGGCCGCGGCCGCCGACAGGGTGAAGGCCACGGTCTTGATGACCAGGGGGTTCAGGCCGATGGACTGCGCGGCCGTCTCGCTGTCCTTGACGGCGCGCATGGCGGCGCCCCAGGCGCCGCGCGAGAGCCGCCAGTAGGCGGCCAGCAGCACGGCGGCGGCGGCCACGGCGAGCACGGTGACGGCTTGTTCGACGCCCCATGCCGCGACCAGCGGCGGCGGCGGCACGCCCATGATGCCGCTCTGGCCGCCGGTGATGCCGTCCATCTCGATGGCGGCATGCTGGACGATGAAACTGAAGGCGATGGTGATCATCGCCAGGTAGGGACCCTTGACGCGCAGCGCGGGCAGGGCCAGGAGGGCGCCCAGCGCGGCGGCCAACAGGGTGCCGGCGGCCCAGGCGGGCCAGAAGCTCCAGCCCGCCTTGGTGGTGAGGATGGCGACCACGTAGGCGCCGATGGCGTAGAAGCCCACGTGGCCGAAGGAAACCTGGCCGGTCAGGCCCAGCAGCACGTTCAGGCCGATGCCCACGATGGCGAGCAGGGCGATCTGGGCCAGCACGAAAACGTAGTAGCTGTTGAGCGTGAAGGCCAGCGCGATGGCCACGGCCGCCGCGGCCAGGCCCAGGACGAGAGACTTGGAATTCATACTTTCTTGACCTCCGCGCGGCCGAACAGGCCATTGGGTCGCGCGGCCAGCACCACGATGACCAGGAAGAAGGTGATGATCTGGGTGTAGCCGGAACCCAGGGTCACCGTGACCACGGCTTCCGCCACGCCGAAGATCAGGCCGGCGAACATGACGCCCCAGGCGCTGGAAATGCCGCCCAGGATGGCCACGGCGTACGCCTTCAGGCCGAACAGGGTGCCCATGTCGGCGTTGACGTTGAAGAGCGGCGCGATCAGCACGCCCGCCACGCCGGCCAGCAAGGTCGACAGCGCGAAGGCCGCGGCCACCGCGCGCTTGATGGGTATGCCCATCAGGCGCGCCGCGTCGCGGTTTTGCGAGACGGCCAGCAGCGCCGTGCCCCAGCGCGTGCGGCGGCCCACCAGGTGCAGGACCGCCGCCAGCGCGAAGCCCACCAGCGGAATGAGCAGTTGCAGCGGGTACACGCCCAGGCCCAGGCCGGCGACCTCGATGGGCGACACCGCCAGCGGCGAGGGCAGGCTGCGCGGCTCCTTGCCGAAGGTGTGCATGACCACGTTGTCGAGCACGATGCCCAGCGCCACGGTGGACATGAGCCAGGCATTGGAGCCGCGCGAGGCGAAGGGCCGCACCGCCAGGAACTCGACCAGGAGGCCGTATAGCGCGCAGCACGCCAGGGCCAGCACGATGGCCGGCCCCATGCCCCAGCCCAGGGTCTGGGCGAAGGTGAAGCACAGCACCGCGCCCAGCATCATCGAGCTGCCCTGGGCGAAGTTCACCGTCCCCGAGACGGCATGCGTAACGTGAAAGCCCAGGGCCGTGAGGGCGTACATGCTGCCCAGGCCCAGGCCGCTGATGAGTGCTGCCAGCAACTGCATGGAATGTTCCGCCGCTTACTTGTCCATGCCCACGGGCAGGATGCGATTGTCGATGAACTGCGCCCAGATATAGTCCTGCGCGCCGAGCGCGTCATGCTGCGTGGGCGTGAAGGGATGCTTGTACGACTTGATCAGGCCGTCGTAGCCGTCGATCTGCTCGAAGCCCTGGCGAATCGCGTCGCCGTCGGTGGAGCCGGCCTTGGCGATGGCCAGCGCGGTGAGATGCATGGCGTCGTAGGCATTGGCCACGCCCACGGCCGGCGTGATGTTCTCGGGGCCCTTCACGTCGGGATACTTGGCCTTCATCTCGGCGATGACCTTCTCGCCCACCGGCGACTGCTTGCCGAAGAAGCTGTAGGTCTGCACGAAGTGCACGGTCTTGGCGTTGGGGCCCGCCAGTTCGGTGAAGCGGCCGCCCGCGGGACCCCAGTGCGACACGATCGGCACCTTCCATCCCATGCGGTCGAGCGACTTGACCACCTGCGCCGAGGGGCCGACGTTGCCGACCAGCAGCAGCGTGTCGGCGCCGGCTTCCTTGAGCCGGGTGAGCTGCGGCACCACGTCGACGGCGGTGTCGTCGAATTTCTCGGAGCCGGCGGGCTTCATGCCCTTGGCGGCAAGCGCGGCGACGATGCCTTTCTGGTTGGACTCGCCCCAGGGGTTGTTGACCATGATCAGGCCGAACCTGGCGCTCTTGAAGGTCTTCTGGGCATAGTCGACCATGCCGGCGTCGACCTGTTCGTCGACCGCCGAGACGCGGAACACGTAATTGGGATTGGCGCCGTTCTTGGTGATGGGCGTGCCCGCGGCCCACGGGCCCATGAAGGGCACCTTGGCCTGGTTCATCAGCGGCACGATGGCCATGGAGACCGGCGTGTCCAGGCCGCCGAAAATCACCGCGGCCTTTTCCTTGTAGATCAGCTCGCGCGCGGCCGTCACGCCCTTGGCGGGATTGGCCTCGTCGTCACGGCGCACGAGTTCGAGCTTGCGGCCGCCGAGCAGGCCGCCCTGGGCGTTTATTTCGTCGATGGCCATCTGCATGCCGCGCGTAATCGCTTCGCCGGCCAGGGCCGACTGGCCCGAGAGGGCGGTGATGAGGCCGATCTTGATGGGTTCGGCCGCCTGCGCGGCGAAGCCCAGGGTGGCGCAGGCCAGGGCCAGGCTGGAGCGGACGAAGGTGCGGCGAGAAAAGCGCGACATGGAGTTCTCCCGATGATGTCGTTGTGCAAGAGGCCGGAATGGTTGCATCGGGAGTCAAAGCAAAACCCATGCCAAAACTACTTTCCCGGCGACAATACTGGCATGGCTTTTGCTTCGGTCAGGATATGTTTTTGTCGTCAAACCACTCTATTTATTGACGACAATTTATTGGACTAATGCAGCAAAAAATCGGAGCAGGGGCCTTGCGGCCGCATGCCTTGCAAGATCGATGTTGCGCAACGCGCGCACCAATGTGGCGCAGAACATGGGAGATAACGATGCACGAAGCACCAAGACAGGACGCTGGCGCCGGGACCGGCGATCCGGGCGCCATCGTCGAGGCCTACCTGACCATCCTCATGAAACCCGACCCCGAGGGCGCGCGGCGCTACGTCTCGCCCGATCTGCGGATCCGCTTCACCGGCGGCCGCGCCATGCGCGAGCCGGCCGAATGCGCGGCCTTCAATGCGTCGCGCTATGCCTGGGTGAAAAAGCGCTTCGAGGCCACCGAGGTGGTGGCGGGCGCCACGCCGGCATACGCGGTGGTCTACAACCGCGGCACCTTGCATGGCGAGTGGCTGGACGGCACGCCGTTCGAGGGCAATCGCTACGTCGACCGCTACGTGCTGCGCGACGGGCTCATCACGGAAATGGATGTCTGGAACGACAGCGCCGAATGGCTGCTGGCGAAGGCGGGGTTGGCGACGTTATGAGTCGTATCGACGTTACGGGCATGGCGGACCTGCCGGATTTCCGCCCGCTGGCCACGCACGGCCGCTTCGCGTATTCGCCCATCCATCGGCGGCCCGACTATGCCTGGCCCAACGGCGCGCGGCTGGCGGTGTACCTGGGCTTCAACATCGAGCACTTCGCTTTCGGCGAGGGCCTGGGCGCGCGGCTGGGGCCGCACCTGGGCGGACCCGACGTGCTGAATTACGCGTGGCGCGAGTACGGCAACCGGGTCGGCGCCTGGCGCTGCCTGGACCTGTTCGACGCCTTGCGCCTGCCCGCCGGCGCCATCGTGAACACGGCCTTGCTGGACCATTGCCCCGAACTGGTCGAGGCCTGCGTGGCGCGCGGCGACGAGCTGATCGCGCACGGCCACACCAACGCCTTGCACCAGGGCGATTACAACGAGGCCGCCGAACGCGCCTTGCTCGTGCACTGCGCGCAGGCGCTGGAGCGCGTCGGCGGCAAGCGGCCGGCGGGCTGGCTTTCTCCCTGGATCGCCGAGTCGCCGCTCACGCCCGACCTGCTGGCCGAGACGGGCTACGGCTATACGCTGAACTGGTCGCATGACGACCAGCCCGTGCCGATGCGCACGCGCGGCGGCGCGCCGCTGTGGGCCGTGCCGTATCCGCAGGAGGTCAACGATATTCCCATGATCGTGGCGCGGCAGATGGACGGCAAGGATTTCGCCCAGCTCATCATCGACCACTTCGACGAGATGCTGGAGCAGTCGCGGCGTCAGCCGCTGGTCATGGGCATCGCCCTGCATCCTTATCTGGTGGGGCAGCCCTACCGGCTGCGCCACCTGCGCCGCGCCCTGGCGCATATCGCCGCGCGGCGCGACAGCGGCGAGATATGGTTCACGACGCCGGGCGCGATCTTCGAACACGCGGCGGCGCAACGCCCGGCCGCGCGGGACGTGGCGGCGCCGCGCGCGATGGCGCGCGAGGCGGCGTCCAACAATGGAAACACGACGCTATGACAATGCCGGACGCTATGACACTGCCTTTCGACGACACCGTGGGCGCCTGGGTCCCGCATGGACGTTTCAGCCTGGCCCCCACGGGCAGCGGCCCGCTCGACGGGCTGGGCTTCGCCGCCAAGGATCTGTATGACGTGGCGGGCCATCGCACGGGGGCGGGCAACCCGGCATGGCTGCGCAGCCATGAACCCGCCGCCCATACCAGTCCCGTGGTGGCGCGCCTGATGGATGCCGGCGCCCGGCTGCACGGCAAGGTGATCACCGACGAACTGGCCTACAGCATCCAGGGCGACAACATGCACTACGGCACGCCGCGCAATCCGCGCGCGCCCGATCGCGTGCCCGGCGGATCGTCCAGCGGCTCGGCGGCCGCGGTGGCCGCTGGGCTGGTCGACTTCGCGCTGGGCACGGACACGGGCGGTTCCACGCGGGTGCCGGCCAGCTATTGCGGCTTGTGGGGCCTGCGCACCACGCATGGCTTGTTGAGCGCCCGGCACATGGTGCCCTTGTCGCCCCTGTTCGACACCGTGACCTGGCTGGCCGCGCGGGACGAGGTGTTCGAACGCGTGGGCCGGGTATTGCTCGACGATGCGCGCGAGGTCGCGTGGCGCGAGGCCGTCGTGCTGACCGATGCCTGCGCGCAGGCCGACGCCGCCTTCGGGCCGCTGGTCGAGTCCGTGGCCGGCGCCTTGCAGGCCGCCGGCCTGCCGCTGGCGCGCGGGCCGGTGTCCGCCACCGACCTGGAAACGTGGCGCCGCGCCTACATCACCGTGTCGGCCCATGACGCCTGGCGCGCGCATGGCGACTGGATCACGCGCGAGCAGCCGGTGTTCGCGCCTGCCATCGCCGCGCGCTGGCAGGCAGCGGCGGGGACCGGCGCCGAGGCGGCGGCCGAGGCGCGGGCGGTGCAGGACCGGCTGCGCGCCGAGGTGCGCGGCCTGCTCGGCGAAGACCGCGTGGCGGTGCTGCCCTCGGCCTCCAGCGCGGCGATCGCGCGCACGGCCGACCCGGCGGCGGTGGACGCGATCCGTGCCCAGACGTTCCGCCTGACCTCGATCGCCGGCCTGGCGGGGCTGCCGCAGGTCAATATTCCCTTCATCGGCGACGATGGCCTGCCGGCTGGCGTATCCTTGCTGGGACCGGCCGGCAGCGATCTGTCGCTGATCCGGCTGGCCATCTCCATCGGCAAACGACTTTCCGCCCTGGGCGCCCACGCATGAAGCAACAAGCCGTACGCAAGACTCCCGCCAAGGCCGCGACGACACGCGGCCGTCCCAAGGTGCGCCCGAGCGCGCTGGTCGCGGCCGATACCGCCGAAGACGCCGAGACCCGCATCTACCGATCGGTGCTGGGCGGCGTCATGGGACAGCGGCTGCTGCCGGGCACCAAGCTGCCCGAGGCCGCCCTGTGCGAACTGTTCGGCGTGGGGCGCACCGTGGTGCAGAAGGCCTTGCAGCGGCTGGCGCATGACCACGTGGTGGAGCTGCGGCCCAACCGCGGCGCCATCGTCGCCATGCCGACGCGCGAGGAAGTGGACAAGCTGTTCGAGGCCCGTCGCATACTGGAGACGTCCATCCTGCCGCTCGTGGCGAAGTCGGCCACCAAGGCCGATTTCGCCATGCTGCGCCGGCAACTGCGCGAGGAGCACCACGCCATGCACAGCGCGCCGCAGACCGAATGGGCGCGCCTGGCCAGCACGTTCCACCTGAAGCTGGGCGAAATGTCGGGCAACCCGCTGCTGGCGCGCTATCTGATGGAAATCATCTCGCGCTGCGCGCTGGTCGTCGCCATCTTCCAGCCCCCCGGCAACGCCACTTGCGAACACGACGAACACGCGCGGGTGGTCGATTACCTGGAGCGGGGCAAGGTCAAGGAAGCCATCGCCGAGATGGACGCCCACCTGCGCGATCTCGAATCGCATATCCAACTGGTCGAGGAACGGACGGAGCGCAGCCTGGCAGACATGCTGGGGCTGGGGTAAGGGCCGGGCCTGGCGTCCTTGCGCCTCGTTGCGGGGGCCGCGGCCGCCATGTGCCGCTGTCGCGGGCGCCGGTGCGGTGGATTTTCCGTCCAGGGGCGATGCGCCAGTGCGCGGAGGGCGGTCGGCAACGTGATGATTCAGAATTATTTCAAAAAAGTAACATCGTCGCCACATATTTTTGAATAATCCCCCGCGATTAAATAATTAATTACCTTTATTTGCGACTTTTAATTTATATTCTCGTCAATTGTTACTTTTATGAGTAACGTGCCGGGCAGCGTTCGCAAGAGGGGCAGGCAATTTCACGGTGGGCGACGCCTCGCCGTGGGCAGGCGACTCCTATCGGCTCCCCCGCCTCGCCATCCTCCTTCGAAGAGAAAAGCATGAACCACGCCTACCGGCTCGTCTTCAATTGCACCCTGGGCCTTTGGCAGGCCGTGGCGGAGACGGCCAGGGGGCGAGGCAAGGCGGGGCGGGCGGCCGGGGCGCTGACGCTTGTCCTGGCGGCCGCTTCATCTTCGCCGCAGGCGCGGGCCGACACGATCTATTACCTCAATGCCGCCGGCGCTACCGTTGCCCCCTCCGGCGGCACGTATATCGGTAGCGCGGCCTTGCCGTGGACTCCTGGCGCCTTGTACATAGGCAACGGCGCTGCCAGCGACCTCACCATCGAGAATGGCGGCGTGGTGAACGACACTGGCGCGGGCGAAACTGCCAGCGTTGTCGGCGCCTCCTCGACGGGCAGTGTCACGGTGACCGGCAGCGGCTCGGCCTGGAACGCCGTGAGCGGCATATTCGTCGGCGAATATGCCGCGGGCTCCCTGACGATCCAGAACGGCGGTATGGTCAATGCCGGCAGGCTCTTGATCGGCAACGGCAGCGGGCTCCCGGGCGCCGTCACCGTCGAGAGCGGCGGGGCCTTGACGTCGATGGGGCTGATCGTTGTCAGCCGTTTCGACAGTACCGGCACCCTCGATATCCTCAATGGCGGCACGGTCTCGGCCATCGACGTCATCGTTGCCCAGGATGCCGGCGGCACGGGCACGCTGACGCTCGACGGCAGCGTGCTGCACACCGGCAGTCTCGGCAAGGGCTTGGGCAGCGGGCAGGTCAACATCGGCAATGGCGGCACCCTGCAGGCGGGGAGCAGCAATGCCTCTTTCCTCACGGGCTTCGACGTGGGGCAGGTGACGCTGGGCACGGGTGGCGGCGTCATCGACAGCAACGGCTTCGATATCGGCGTCGATTCGGCGCTGGGCGGCGCGGGCAGCCTGACCAAGGCCGGCGCGGGCACGCTTACCCTTTCCGGGACGAACACCTACACCGGCGGCACGACCATCAATGGCGGTACGCTGGCGCTCGGTTCCGCCGGCGCGCTGGGCACGACGGGCGCGATCAGTTTCGGCGGCGGCACGCTGCAGTATTCGGCTTCCAACAATACGGACTATTCGTCCCGTTTCAGCACCGCCGCCAACCAGCAATACCGCATCGACACCAACGGCGAGAACGTCGCCTTCGCCACCGGCTTGACCAGCGCCGGAGGCAGCCTGACCAAGCTGGGTTCGGGCACGCTGCTGCTGACCGGCGTGAGCACCTACACCGGCGCCACGACCATCAGCGGAGGCACGCTGCAATTGGGCGACGGGACGAGCAATGGCAGCGTCGCGGGCGATATCGTCGACAACGCCGCCCTGGTCTTCGCCAACGGCACCTCGCAGACCTACAGCGGCGCCATCAGCGGCGCGGGCAGCCTGACCAAGGCCGGCGCGGGCACGCTTATCCTCCGCGGGACGAATACCTATAGCGGCGACACGCGCCTTGACGCCGGCACGCTGTCGCTCCAGTCTTCCCAGGCCCTGGGGCCGGGCACGATCAGTTTCGGCGGCGGCACGCTGCAGTATTCGGCTTCCAACACCACGGACTATTCGTTCCGTTTCAGCGCCGCCGCCAACCAGCAATATCGCATCGACACCAACGGCGAGAACGTCGTATTCGCCGCCGGCTTGAACAGCGGCGGGGGCAGCCTGACCAAGCTGGGCGCGGGTACGCTGACGCTGACCGGCTGGAGCAACTACAACGGCGCCACGACGATCAGCGCGGGCACGCTGCAACTGGGCGACGGGACGAGCCTTGGCAACGTCGCGGGCGATATCGTCGACAACGCCGCCCTGGTCTTCGACAACGGCACCCCGCAGCTATACAGCGGCGCCATCAGCGGCACGGGCAGCCTGACCAAAGCCGGCGCGGGCCCGCTTTTCCTCCTCGGGACGAATACTTATAGCGGCGGCACGCGCCTTGACGCCGGCACGCTGTCGCTCCTGTCTCCCCAGGCACTGGGACTGGCGGGCACGATCAGTTTCGGCGGCGGCACGCTGCAGTATTCGGCTTCCAACACCACGGACTATTCCTCCCGCTTCAGCACCGCCGCCGGTCAGCAATACCGCATCGATACCAATGTCCAGAACGTCGTCTTCGCCACCGCGCTGACGAGCCCGGGCGGCAACCTCGTCAAGCAGGGCGCAGGCAGGCTGTCGCTGACCGGCACCAATACCTATGGCGGCGGCACCGTGATCACGGCGGGCACGCTGGCCTTGTCGGATGGCGGCAGCCTGTCGCCCTCGGGCGACGTGACGCTCATCGGCGGCAGCCTCGACATCAGCGGTATCTATGCGACGTCGGCCACCATCGGTGCGCTGTCGGGCAACGCGGGCACGACGGTCCTGCTGGGCGCGAAAGACGTCATCTTGAACAATGCGACCGACACGCTCTACGCGGGCTCGATCAGCAGCACGGCCGAGTTGATCAAGGCCGGCGCGGGGACCCTCACCCTTTCCGGGACGAACGCCTACGGCGGTACGGCGATTTCCGGCGGCACCCTGCAAATCGACGCAACGGGCAGCATCACGGGCAACGTGTACACGGGGGATGCGGTCGGCCACGGGACGCTGGCTTTCGTCAATGCCGACACGGACTTCGGACGCACCTTCGGCGGCGACATCAGCGGCAGCGGCAGGCTCGCGGTGACCGGGTTCCTCACGCTCACCGGCGCGAGCGACCATCGCGGCGGCACCACCATCGGTACGGGCGGCGGGCTGCGCATCGGCGACGGCGGCACGGCGGGATCGATTTCCGGCGACATCGCCAACAATGGCGTGCTGGCGTTCGACCGTAGCGACGACATCCGCTATGCCGGCAGCATCAGCGGCGCCGGCGCCGTCTGGAAGCAGGGCGCGGGAACGGCGACGTTGACCGGCGCCGACAGCTTCGGCTCCATGCTCCTGTACGGCGGTACGGTGCAGGTCGGCGACGGCGGCACGGCGGGCAGCATCGACGGCGACGTGAACACGGGCGCCAGCAGCGCCAGCAAAGGCACGTTGGCCTTCAAGCGCAGCGACGCCGTGAGTTTCGGCGGCGCCATCTCCGGCTTCGGCGGCGTCGTCCAGGACGGAACCGGCACGCTGACGCTTTCGGGCGCCAACACCTATACCGGCGCGACCGTGGTCAACGCCGGCACCTTGCAGGCGGGCGCGGTCGATGTGCTGGGCGACGGCAGCGCGGTGACGGTCGCCTCGGGCGCAAGGCTGGATCTGGACAGCAAGGACCAGCGCATCGGTTCGCTGGCCGGCGCGGGCGACGTCCTGCTCGGCGCCGCCACGTTGACGGCGGGCGGCGACGGCGCGAGCACCACCTTCTCCGGCGCGCTGAGCGGCAGCGGCGGGCTGGCCAAGCAGGGCGCGGGCATGCTGACGTTGACTGGCGCGAACACGTATGCCGGCGTCACGACCATCGGCGCCGGTACGCTGCGGCTGGGCGACGGCGCGAGCAACGGCAGCGTCGCCGGCGACATCGTCGACAACGCCGTCCTGGTCTTCGATAACGGCAGCGCGCAGACCTACGGCGGCGCCATCGGCGGCACGGGCAGCCTGACCAAGCAAGGCGCGGGCACGCTGACGTTGACGGGCGCCAACAGCTACGAGGGCGGCACCCTCGTGCTCGGCGGCGAACTGGTGGCGGCGGGCGCCAGCCTGCCGGGCGACGCCGAGGTGGGCAGCGGCGCTTTCATCACCTTCCAGCAGGATGCGAGCGGCAGCTATACCGGCGTGATCTCGGGCGCGGGCGGCGTGCAGAAGCTGGGCAACGGCACCCTGGTCTTCACGGCCGTGCAGAATTACACCGGCGGCACGCATGTCGACGCCGGCGCCTTGCAGGCGACGACCGCCATGCTCCAAGGCGATATCGCCGTCGCCGCCGATGCGGCGCTGGTCTTCAACCAGGCCATCGATGGCGACTATGCGGGCCAGATCAGCGGTGGCGGCGCCTTGCTGAAAGCGGGCACGGGAACGGTGACGCTGACGGCGGCCAATCGCTACAGCGGCCCTACCGCGGTGCTGGACGGCACGTTGGTCCAGGGCGCGGACCATGCGTTCGTCTCGAACGGCGCCTACGTCGTGAACGGCGGCACGCTGGATCTGCATGGCTACGATCTCGTGGCGTCTTCGCTCACGGGCACCGGCGGCGCCGTGGCGCTGGGCGGGGCCACGCTGACGCTGGACCAGGCGGCCGCCGGGAGCTACGCCGGCGCGATCACGGGCCAGGGCAACCTCGTCAAGGACGGCGCGGGCACGCTGACGTTGGCGGGCCGTAGCGATTATTCGGGCGCGACGGCTTTGCGGGCCGGCGTGCTGAAGGCGGGCGCGGATAATGTCTTCAGCGCCAATAGCGCGGTGACGATTGCCAGCGCGGCCACGCTGGACCTGGGCAATACGAAGCAGAGCATCGGGTCGCTGGCGGGCGCTGGCAACGTCCTGGTCGGGTCCGGTACGTTGACGGCGGGCGGCGACGGCACGGATACCATTTTCTCCGGCGCGCTGAGCGGCAGCGGCGGGCTGACCAAGCAGGGCGGCGGCCTGCTGATCCTGAACGGCGACAGCGCGGCGTTCACGGGCGCCACCACCGTGGCCGGCGGCGAACTGGAAGTGGGCGACATCGATACGCCTTCGGCCGTGCTGGGCGGCAACGTGGCGGTCGAGGCTGCCGGCACCTTGCGCGGGCACGGCGCCATCCTGGGCAACGTGGAAAACGCCGGTACGGTGGCGCCGGGCGGCTCGATCGGCACCTTGACGGTGGGCGGCAACTACACGCAAGCCAGCGATGCCACGCTGCGGATCGAGGTGAGCCCGACGCAGGCGTCGCAATTGAAGGTGGGCGGCACGGCCAGCCTGGCGGGCACGCTGGCGCTGGTCTACGACCCCGGCACGTACTCGGCGCGCTCGTACACCATCGTGTCGGCGGCCGGCGGCGTGAGCGGCGCGTTCGACACGGTCAGCAGCACGGGCGCGTCGGCGCTGGGGACGCTGGCGCAGACGGTCTCGGTGGGCGGCAACACGGTGGACCTGGTTCTGGCGGAGCCGGGCGCGTCCGAGACCTCGCCGCCCGCGGCCGTGGTCGTCGCGCCGACGCAAACCAGCATCTACACGGCGCTGGGCACCACGGCGTTGCTGGGGGCGCAGTCGGCCAGCGGCGCGCTGCTGGATCGCGCGGGATCGGGCGCGGGCATGAGATCGGCGCAGGCCTTGGCGATGGAGCCGGGGTCTTCCGTGTGGGCCACGCTTACGGGCAACTACACCCGGGTGGGCGGCAACAGCGGCGCGCCCGGCTTCCAAAGCCAGCGCTACGGCTTCCTGGCCGGCCATGACCGTCCGGCCGGACCGGGCGTGCTGGGCGTGGCCTTTGGCTACGATCACGCCGACATCCAGGAACGCGGCACGGGCAGCTCGGGCAAGCTCGACACGGTGCGCCTGGGGGTATATGGCGGCCGCGCCGCCGGTCCCTTCGTGCTGGGCGCCACCGCCGGGGTGGGATTGAATTTCCTGTCGCAAAAGCGGCCCTTCGACGCCGTCGGCACGGCCGAGGGCAACCATACGGGCCAGGAAGCGACGCTGGGCTTGCAGGCCGGCCTGCCGCTGCAACTGGGCGCCCGCACCTTGCTGACGCCCAAGCTGGGCCTGCGCTATGCCTATGTGCGGGCCGACAGTTTCAACGAGAAGGGCGCGAGCGGCCAGAACCTGCACGTGGGCACGGACAACATCCACAGCCTGCAACCCTACGTCGGCCTGGCCCTCGACCAGGCATTCGGCGACGATGCGAATCCGATGAACGCGCAAGTGCGGGTGGGCTACGCGCGGGAAGTGCTCGACGCCAACCGCGCCATCGGCGTCACCTCGCAGGATGGCACGCCGTTCACCGCCACCGGCGCGAGCCTGCCGCGCGGATCCCTGACCGCCGGCGCCAGCTTCACGCTGCATCCGCGCAAGAACCTCGACGTCAGCCTGAACTACGACGCGCTCATCAACACCGGCGGCGCGTCGGGGCAACAAGGCAGCCTGAGGGTGGCGTATCGGTTCTAGCTCAGCGTTGAACAGTGTGTTGCCGCCACCCCCAGGCAACCTAAGTGGCGGCCGTTCGCCGGTAACCGCATGTCCTCAATCATTTTCATCGTCCAGAAATACTTCCCGGACTTCGGTTTCTATGGCGTCCAGAATTTCGGGTGGTACCCGATAAAGATATTGCTTACGCCGATTCTGCGAAATCGTTCCGCCGTTGCTATGCGCCATGCGAATCAGCGCATGCAGATCGCGATCCATTAGGTCGTAGCGGGCATTGATGCGGGAGCGCACGATGTCGAAGCGCTTCAGGAATTCGGTCTCCTTGATCAATGACGTATCAAGGGCGTAGTGGGTCATCCGTAGCCCGAACTCCAGGCACTTCGTCGCGTCCCAGTAGCGATAAGGGGAACCGCTGGCGGTGAGTTGCGCGTCAATGTGCCCATCATCGATCATCATCACGTTCCACAGCCCGCGAATTGGACGTGAGACGCTTTCCAAGGCTGAAAGGTATTCGCTCTCGTGATGGGACATGGCTACCGATATTGGCAGGATGAGACCTTGCTCGAGTTTGCCCGATCGGCAGAGACCATGATGCACGAGAAAACGCGAGATTCTTCCGTTGCCATCCATGAACGGATGGATAAAGACGAAGGCAAACGAGACCAGGAAGGCCTTGAGTAGCGGATTTATCGTGTCTGCGCCGTTGGCGAACGCTGTCAGGGCTTGCATCAGCGGATAGACATCATCGGGAGGGGGCGGCATGTAGGTGATGCTCGATGCGCGCAGCCGGCCTCCTTGCTGCAGCCAGTTCTGTTCATGCCGGAAGGAGAAGGCTTCCAACAGGGGGTTCGTAATGGTCGCTCGTTGCAGTTCGGTGAGATAGTCCTCCGAGAGCGGGCGTCCGTCGTGCGCGCTGTGCAGAAGTTGAACGAAGCGGCGTGCTTTGTCGTCGGAGGGCGCCTCGTGCTCGATAGCGAAAGAGCTGCGGGTTTCGTCGAGATAGGCCCAGCCGAGGGCTCGATCCAAATTCTGAGCGCCACCGATCGACTCCACAAAGGCATGGAGATCGCCGAAGATGTCGCGGGCAAGAAGCTTCTCCAGGTCTGGCGTGCGGCGAACGATCGGGCAGAGGTCCAAGTCGCCAAGCCCGTTGAAGTTCACGTTGAACTTCGCTTGCCTGCGCGCCGGACCGCAGACATAGACGTCGGGATCGAACAGGTTGACGTACCTCGCCGTAAGCGCTGGCCTCTGCAATTCCGTTCCGGTAAAGGCTTCGTACAATGCGGCGATTATCCGGGTGAATTTCCCGTTGGGCGTGTTGTTCAGGCGTGCCTGGATTTGTTCGGGAAGGAGGGCTGCGCACGCAGCCTGGATTATTTCAAGGTCGATGCCCTGGTATTTCAGGGCGAACTCGAGATGGGCTAGCGGATCCGCGCTGGCGGGAGCTACGCTGGCGGGGACGTGCAGTTCGTTGCCTTGCCGTCGAACGGCCAGTACGCGAGTATCGATCCGGGCCGGAAGCTGGCACCCGCTTACGCGCAACTTGAGCTCGTGAGCGATGTGTCCATAGCCAACTTCATTCGGTGAGATAGGCGCCGCCATGGTTTCGCTCAGAAAAAGTTCGTTGTTACAATTTTTTGTTCGGATTTGGGGTGATTCCTCAGATTTTATTCGATTTCGTATGGAGGACGGAACGCGGCGAGGCGTTGCGCGCCAATTTGGCGGCTTCAGAAGGGCCGTGTCCCGCCCCCAAAAGGTCCTTGGCTCCGGGCCTTCTCGGCCTGCATGAGGCGCTTTCCAGACTTGGTGGGTCTTAGCCCTTAGCCCTTCAGCGTCGCAATCACGGGCGCATGGTCGGAGGGTTGCGGGTTGCCGCGCGGGCCCTTGTCCACGACGCAGGCGGTGCAGTCTTGCGCCAGGACGTTGGACAGCAGGACGTGGTCGATGCGCAGGCCCGCGTTGCGGCGGAAGCCCATCATGCGGTAGTCCCACCACGAGAAGGTTTTTTCCGGTTGCTCGAACAGGCGGAACGAGTCGACCAGGCCCAGGTCGATCAGCGCGAAGAAGGCATCGCGTTCCGGTCCCGAGACCAGCACCTGGCCTTCCCATTTCGCCGGGTCGTGCACGTCGGCATCGGCCGGCGCGACGTTGTAGTCGCCCAGCACGGCCAGGCGGGGATGCAGGTCCAGTTCGCCCTTGAGCCATTCGCGCATCGCGGCGAACCAGCGCAGCTTGTATTCGTACTTTTCCGTCCCGACGGCCTGGCCGTTGGGGCAATACGCGCAGATGACGCGGATATCGCCGCCCGGCGCCGGCACCGTCAGGGCCAGCACGCGCTGCTGCGGATCCTCCAGGCCCGGGATATTGCGGACCATGCCGCTTCCCGGCTGCCGCGACAGAATCGCCACCCCGTTATAGGTTTTCTGCCCCGCCCACACGGCGTGGTAGCCCGCCTGCGTGAACGCATCCACCGGAAACTTGTCGTCGGTCAGCTTCAGTTCCTGCAGACAGAGCACGTCGACCGGATTGGCCTGCAGCCAGTCGAGAACCTGCGGGAGTCGGACGTTGAGGGAGTTGATGTTCCAGGTGGCAAGCTGCATGTATTTCTCGGGTCTGCTATCGATGCGGGTCTCCAGGCACTTGAATGGAAAAATCATGCTTGCTGCATATCCAGCTATCCATGCAATGCCCGGCCAGCCGGATTTGTTACCGGCCATCCTGCAGGATATTACCGCGTGGCTGGATCGCAGGCTGTCGCCTGGACCGCGCTTCCCTTTAGCGCACGACAATATCCCCATGAAAGCCTGAACGGGGAGGAGCGCCGGGAGCCGGCTTCTATCGGCTTTCGGATCGAAAGAATCAACGCAGGAGCATGG
This sequence comes from Bordetella genomosp. 10, assembly GCF_002261225.1. NCBI lineage: Bacteria > Pseudomonadati > Pseudomonadota > Betaproteobacteria > Burkholderiales > Alcaligenaceae > Bordetella > Bordetella genomosp. 10. Next base: position 105,073 of record NZ_NEVM01000005.1, on the reverse strand, counting down.
CGACCAGTACGAGGATCAATAGTCCTATGTAGACGCGCGCATGGATGCGGTCGGGGACTTTGCCGATGAAGGGGGTGGTGAGGCGGATGCCGAGCCAGGAGCCGGCGATCAGGATCAGCAGGGCGCGCAGGTCGACGTAGCCGATGTGCCAGGCGCCCAGGGCGGGCGCGTGCCAGGCGAGGACGACGTAGGCGGCGGCGCCGGCCAGGGCGACGGGGAGGGAAAGGGGGTTGGCCATGGCCGTGGCGCGGGTCATGTCGGCGCCGCGCCGGCGCATCAAGGGGACGGTCATGACGCTGCCGCCGACGCCTAGGAAGGCGGCGATCAGGCCGATGACCAGGCCGATGAGGGTGTTGGAGGCAGCGCCGGCGTGTCCGGCCGCGGTCGCGGGCCGGGCCAGGAAACCCGGCCGCAGGACGCAATCCAGGATCGTCAGGGCCAGGTAGGCGGCAAAGGCCCATCGCAGGCTGTCGCCGTCGACCGCCGTCGCGGCCGCCGCGCCGCACGCCGCGCCGATCGCGATGGGCGCCAGCAGCGGCCACACCCGCGTCCATTCGATGTTTCCCGCCCGCTGGTGCCGCCGCGTCGCCATGGCGGCGCCGAAGATCATGACGCAGGTGGAGGTGGCGACCGCGATCTGCATCGCCGCATCGGCCGCCGGACTGCCGGGCGGATGGGTCAGGGTCAGCAGTCTGTAGAGCAGGGGAACGACGACGAAACCGCCGCCGAAGCCGAACAGGACGGTCGTGACCCCCGCCAGGCAGCCGAACACGGCGAGAAGCAGGTAAAGCGACATGGCAGGCAAGAAAGCGTTTACGAAAGAGGCAAAGCTTATTCCCGTATCGCGTGGCTGACTTGCGAGAATCAGACGGATAGTTTCGCATTTCAGCCACCGGGGGCCACTACGGCCACCACGGCCAGCCAGGTTCCCCCAAGCGGCGGCCGGGGCCCGAACTGTGCGTGCTCGCCCACGATCACCGGCCCAGTTCCTGGCGCGGGCCGAAGCCGCCGCCCATGGGCAATGAAAACCGCATCGCCGATAATGCTGGACTTTCAGCCCGCCTTCCGAAGCTTCCGATGCGCAACGTTTCCCTGGATTCCGTCGATGCCGTCGCGCGGCCGGTCCTGGCGATCAGCACCGACTACCCGCATGGCCTGCTGCTCGACACCCACAGCCACCGGCGCGCGCAATTCCTCTATGGCGCCACCGGGTTGATGGAGGTGGGCACCGACGACGGCGCCTGGGTCGTGCCGCCGGACAGCGGGGTATGGATACCCGCCGGCAAGCCGCATCGGGTAAGAATGGTCGGGGTGAGCACGCGCAGCCTGTACATCGAACCGCGCGCGGCGCCGCGCAAGGGGGCGCAGTGCGAAGTGCTCAAGGTCTCGCCGCTGCTGCGGCAACTGCTGCTGGCCAGCAGCGACGTTCCGGCGGCCTACGATCCCAAGGGCCGTGACGGCGCCTTGATGCGGCTGGTCCTGCATGAGCTGGCCCGCGCCTCGTCCCTGCCGTTTTTCGCGCCGCTGCCCCGGCATCCCGCATTGGCCGCGCTGTGCATGGCCTTCCTGCACCGGCCTGGGATCCGCGATCTGCCCGCCGATTGGGCCCGCCGCCTGCACAAGAGCGAGCGCAGTTTCAGCCGGCTGTTTCGCCAGGAGACCGGCATGGCGTTCGCGCAATGGCGCCAGCAGGCCTGCCTGCTGGCCGCGCTGTCGCGATTGGCGGAAGGGCAGTCGGTGACGTCGGTGGCGCTGGAACTGGGCTACGACAGCCCGGCCGCGTTCTCGACCATGTTCCGCAAGCGCCTGGGCCGTCCTCCCTCGTCCTTCGGACCGGACCGCCAGCAGGCCTGAATCGGCTACGCTATGTCGTATCCGGAGATTCGCGTCCATGCGCGCGCCGGGCCGCCCCAAGCGCGAATCCTCCCTCGGGGAGGAGGTCGCGCAGCGACAGGAGGGTGGTCCAGTGAGCGCGTCTTCGCCCGCACTTGCACGATCAATCGATCCACCCATTGGAGATTCCCATGAAAACCAGCGCCCGCAACCAGTTCGCCGGAACCATCGCCAGCGTCAAGACCGGCGCGGTCAACGATGAAATCGTGCTGCGCACCCAGGAAGGGCTGGAGATCATCGCCATCATTACCCATGCCAGCACGGTCTCCCTTGGCCTGGCGCCGGGCAAGGCCGCCTATGCGCTGGTCAAGGCTTCGTCCGTCATCGTGATGATGGATGCGGACAAGGTGCTGGTGTCCGCGCGCAATTGCCTGCGCGGCAAGCTGTCGTCGGTGACCAAGGGCGCCGTCAACGCCGAGGTGTTGCTGGACACGCCCGAAGGCGCGCGCGTGGCCGCCATCGTCACCAACGAAAGCGCCGACCGCCTGGACCTGGCCACGGGCAAGGAGGCGGCGGCGATCTTCAAGGCGTCCAGCGTGCTCATCGCGGTGGACGACTAGGCGGATCGCTGTTCCGCGACGGCCACCGTGGCGGCGCCGACGGCAGCCGTCGTCGGCAAGGCGGTGCAAGGGCAACGCTACCGGCGCGCGGGCGCTCGCGCATGCCGCCCCGCTTGGCGCGATCACCGACAGCCGCGTCTGTTCTAGTCCAGCGTGATCCCAGTGGTCTTGATCACCTTGTCCCAGATGGCGATTTCGCGGCGGACGCGGTCCTGCGCGAATTCGCTGGGCTGCGTCACCACGTCCACGCCCAGGCTGGAGAAGCGGTTGTGGACCTCGGGGGCGGCCAGCACTTTGTTGATGTCCTGGTTGAGCGCGTCGACCACGGGCTGGGGCGTGCCGGCGGGCGCCGCGATGCCGAAGATCGAGACCACGTCGTTCATCATCCGCACGCCTTGGGCGCTGAAGGTCTGCACGCCGGGCAGCGCCGCGACCGTCGCGGGACCGGCGATGCCCAGCACCCGGATGCGGCCGGTCTTGAGGTTGTTGATGGCCGTGGAGGTGTTCACGAACATGGCCTGGATGAGGCCGCCGAACAGGTCCTGCACGCCCGGCGTCGAACCCTTGTAGGGCACCGCGAGCATCTCGATGCCGGCGGCGCGGCACAGCATTTCGCCCGCGATGTGTTCCAGCGAGCCGACGCCCGTCGTCGCGTAGGAAAGCTGTCCCGGCTTGGTCTTGGCGTATTGCACGAACTCCGTCAGGTTCTGCACGGGCAGGGAGGAGGGCGCGATCAGCACGTTGGGCAGGTCGCCGACGATGGCGACGTGCTTCAGGTCCTTCATCAGGTCGTAGCCCATGGTCTTGGTCATGAGGCTCGCGTTGATGGCATAGGTGGTGAGCGCCGTCATCAGCAGCATGCTGCCGTCGGCCGGCCCCTTCACGACGTATTGCGCGCCGATGTTGCCCGAGAAGCCGGGCTTGTTCTCCACCACCACGCTCTGCCCGCGGAGGTCGCCGAGGCCTTGCGCGACCACGCGCGCCATGGCGTCGAGCGAGCCTCCCGGCGGATAGGGGACGATGAGGGTGATGACCCGGCCCGCGGCGCGGCTGAAGCAGGGGTGCAGCGCCAACGGCGCGGCGGCGGCGCTGGCGAGAAATTGACGGCGGGACAGCGTGGTCATGATTCGCTTCTCAAAAAAAGGGAAAGAATGCCGGCGGATTCAGCCGGCCGGCGCCGCCGCTTGCGCGAGGGCGCGCGCGCCGGCGGACGGCAGCGCGCGGATCAGCGCCAGCAACTGGCGGGCGCGGCCGGCACCCAGCGCCGGGTCGCCCAGGGCGTGGAACTTGTCCGCGAACGCCGCTTCCGATAGCGGATGGGAGGGATGGCCGCAAGGCTTTTCCCGGCGGGCTTGGTGCACCAGCGTCTGCCCGTCGAACACGCGCAGCTCGGCGGCGTCGCCGTTGCCCGGCGTGAGATGCGCGCCGACCTGCACGCGCACCCTGTCCGCCATGGCGCGGACGGCTTCGTCGCGCACGGCCTCGTCGGTGAAATCCTCGATGCCCTGCGTGCCGCGCAGCGCGGCCACCGCGACGCCGTACTCGACGCTGAATTTCGCGCTGCCGCCGTGCGTGGGCCAGCCCTGCGTCCGCATGGCGTCCAGGCGCTGGCTGATGGAGCATTCGAGCCGCAGCCCGGGACCGTCCAGCGGCCGCTGCGCGCGGGCTTCCAGGACCAGGTCGATGAGCGCGTGTTGCAGCGAGCAGGTGGGGTATTGCTTGATGACGACGCCCGGCGCTTCCAGCTCCCAGGGGGCGCCCCAGGATGCGGCCGCCTCCGGCTTGCCGTCCTCGTCGCCGCAGAACAGGGCGACGAATCCCTCATGACCTTCCAGGGCCTGTTCGCTGGCGGTGACGCCGTCGGCGGCCAGCCTGGCGGCGAGGACGCCGTTGTGCGCCGACCAGCCCGCGTGCAGCGCCTTGGTCATGGTGCCGAAATTCACGCGCAGCCCGCCCGCCATGGAGGCGGCGATGCCCAGCGCATGGGCGGTCCGGACGTCGTCCAGCCCGAGCAGCACGGCCCCGGCCGCGGCGGCGCCGACGGGACCGAGCGTGCTGGTCGTGTGCCAGCCCAGGCGCGAGTGGCGGTCGTTGACGCAACGGCCCAGCTTGGCCGCCGTTTCCACGCCCACGCAATAGGCCAGCAGCAGCGCCTCGCCGCCGGCGTCAAGCGCCTCGCCGAGCGCGGCCACGGCGGGCCAGACGGCGACGCTGGGATGTCCGCGCATCGACTCGTTGGTGTCGTCGAGCGCGTGCACATGGGCCGCCGTGCCGTTGATGAGCGCCGCCGCGTGCGGCGCCGCGCGTTCGCCGCGGCCCCACAGGCCGCACGGTCCGGCCGCATCGGCCATCGCCGCCGCCAGCGCGCGCACGGCGGGCGTGTCGGCCCCGGCAAGGCCGCAGGCCATGCAATCGGCGATGGCGAGGCGGGCCTGCGCGAGCGTCGCGGCGTTCAGGTCCGCGTAGCGCGCGCGGGCAATGGCGCGCGCGAGAAAGCGGGTAAGGCCTGCCTCGGGCGCCTGCGAGCCGGCGGGTAGGGCGCTCATCCGGCGGACCTGTCCAGCCATTGGCGCACCAGCACGTCCATGTCGTCCATGAACGCCGCGATGCCATGGCCCGCGGCCGCTTGCGACAGGCGGTCCGCGACGCGGCGCGCGTGGGCGCGCGGCACCACCGCCACGCCTTCCAGGCTGGCGCACACGACGTCGCCCGGCTGCACGATGACGCCCGCGCAGGCCACCGGCACGTTCACTTCGGCGGGGCCCAGCTTGGGGCCGGAATAGGGCGCGACGCCCAGTCCGTACACGGGGATCTCCGCTTCCTCCAGTTCCTGCGCGTCGCGCCAGGCGCCGTGGACCACCAGCCCGGCCATGCCGTATTCGTCGCGGGCGAATTTCAGCAGTTCGGCCCCGCCCAGGCACCAGCTCGTGAAGCCTTGTCCGTCGACCACCAGCACGTCGCCGGGCTGCAACTGGCGGATGCCGGCCATCAGGCCCAGGTTGTCGCCCGGCGGGCATTTCACCGTGAGGGCGGTGCCGCAAAGCGGCCGGGCGGTGGGCGTGAGCGAGCGCAACTGGGACTGGCAGGTGTACATGCGGCCGACGGCGTCGGCGATGCGAGTGACGTCCATGCCGCCCAGCGCCGCCACGAGATCGGCCGGCAGGCGTTCGGGCGCGGGGTTGGAAACGAAGGGAAGGACGGGATCTTTCCAGCGCCGGTCCGTCTGCTTGGGAGCGAGTGACATGGTTCGATGATGAGCGGTTCTGTCGATGATCGGATTTTGCGGCCGGCCGTGGCAGGCATAAAACGATAAATTCTGAGTTGTTGAACAGAAAAACTAATCAAGTCCCGATGCGCTGGCCTGGGCGGACAGCCACGCCTGGAATTTGCGCACGCTCCCCAGCTCGCTTTTCGCGGTGGGCCAGGCGAGGTGATAGCCGCGCCGGGAGGGCAGGCAGACGTCGCTGATGCGCACCAACTGGTCGGCGGCCTCGTCGATCATGAAACGCGGCAGCAGCGCCGCGCCCATGCCGGCCCGGACCGCCTCCAGGATCATGTTGAAACTGTCGAAGCGAGGGCCTTCGAAGGCGTTGGCGGGGACGATGGCCAGGTGCTCGAACCAGTCGTTCCACGAGGAGGGGCGGGTGAACTGCTGCAGCAGCGGCACCCGCAGCAGGTCGGCGGGCGCGTAGATGCCCAGCCGTTCCTGCAACGCGCGACTGCACACCGGCGTCATCTGTTCGTCCATCAGGTGCGCGAGCTGGGCGCCGGGCCAGACCGCCTCGCCATAGTGGATGGCGGCGTCGAAGGCTTCGTGCGCGAAGTCGAACGGGGCGCTGCGCGAAACGATATTCAGATGGACCTCGGGATGCCGGGCCACGAAGTCCGGCAGGCGCGGGATCAGCCACTTGACGGCGAAGGTCGGGACCACCGCGAGGTTGAGCCATTCCTTGTCGCCGCTGGCGAGCGCCTGGTAGGTGACCTCGCGCAGATCGCGCAATATCCGGCGCACTTCGTGGAGATAGCGTTCCCCCGCGCTGGTGAGCAGCACGCGCTGGCGCACGCGCGCGAACAGCGCCACGCCGATCTGCTGTTCCAGCACGCGTATCTGCTGGCTGATGGCGCTGGGCGTCAGATGCAGTTCGCCCGCGGCGAGGCGGAAGTTCAGGTGCCGCGCGGCGGCTTCGAACGCAATCAGGGAGCCCGTCGCGGGAAGGCGGATATGTGACATGGGAAAGGGCCGGGATAGCTGTCGTCAGGCGCCAAAAGTCCGCCGAGACCGGATCGAAAGGGAAAGCGCGCCAAGGAGAATGCGCTAAATATCAGTTGGAGCTAATTCTTGATATTAGCCATAATGATGTGGGCGGATTTTCGGCCTAGAGGCGGGACGCATCCGGCCCGGGGCGCGGCTTATCGGAAGGCCCGCAGCGAGCCAGGCCCGATGGCGTGCGCGCCGGCCACTACATATCACCATTACTGGAGCAAGGACCATGACTATAGCTGATGCTTCCTTGAGAGGGCGGACGGTCCTCGTAACGGGATCCGGCAGAAACCTGGGGCGGGGCATTGCCTTGGGATTCGCGCGCCAGGGCGCCAATATCGTGCTCAACGGCCACCGCGATATGGAGGCGCTGCGGGCCGTCGGCGCGGAAGTCGAGGCGCTGGGCGGGAAGGCCCTGTGCGTGCAGGCGGACGTGACGCAGCCGGAGCAGGTGCAGGACATGGTCGGGCAGGCGCTGCGGCGCTTCGGCGCGGTGGACATCGCCGTCTCCAACGTCGGCTTGCGGCCGCGCCAGGCCTTCCTCGATATCTCGGTGGACGACTGGCGGCGCGTCATCGAGACCAGCCTGAGTTCCGCCTTCTACCTGGCGCGCGCGGTGTTGCCCGCCATGCGCGACAACAAGTGGGGCAGGGTGATCCATATCTCCGGCCGGGACGGCTTCTTCACGTATGCCAACCGCGCCCACAACGTCACGGCCAAGGCGGGCCTGCATGCGCTGGCCAAGGCCATCGCCGTGGAATTCGGCGAGTTCAACATCACGGCCAACACCATCGCGCCCGGCAAGATGAACACGGTCCGCGACGAGGCGAATTACCCGAACTATCGGGCCCTATGGGCCGAGGCGGTCAAGAGCATGCCGCTGCGGCGGCTGGGCACGGCGGAAGACGTGGCGGAGTGCTGCCTGTACCTGTCTGGACAGCACAGCTACGTGACGGGGCAGCTCATTCATTTGAACGGCGGGGAATCGATGTATTGAGCGGCCTGGGCCCAGCTTGCCTGGGCACGGCCGCCCGGCGATAAAAAAGCCCCCCGCGCCGCGCGGGGGGCTTTCCTGTTTCAATCCTCCCGCTTCGCCGTCAGCGCCGCGATGCGCGCGTCGTCGTAGCCCAGCAGGCCGCGCAGGATGTCGGCGGTATGCTGGCCCAGCTCCGGCGGCGGTTCGACGGGATGGCGGTCTTCGCCGTCGAACCACACCGGCGTCGCCAATACCCGCACGTCCTCGCCGCGATAGCGGATATCGCGCAGCGAGTGATACGCCACGCTCTGGGGTGATTCCAATGCCTCCTTGACGTTGTTCACCTTGCCGCAGGGGATGCCCGCCTCGTCGAGGATGCGCTCCCATTCGGCCGTGGTGTGCTTTTCGATTTCGGCAATGAGGATGGGCAGCAGTTCCCCGCGGTGGCGCGCGCGCACCTGGCGCGACACGAAGCGCGGATCGCGCGACAGGCTCTCCTTGCCGAGTATCCGGCACAGCGTCTGGAAATGCCGGTCGAAGCCGGCATCGATGGTGATCCAGCCGTCGGCCGTCTTGAAGACCTGGGAGGGCACCGTGCCCGGATGGCCCGACCCCACCGGCTGCGGGATCTCGCCGGAATACGCGCAGTAGGTCGCCATGTAGTTGAGGAGGCTGAGCTGCGAATGGAACAGGCTGGCCTCCACGCTGCTGCCGACGCCGGTCCGGTCGCGGCCGTGCAGCGCCGCGAGCACGCCGATCGCCGCGTACAGGCCGGTGGACAGGTCGGCGGACGGCACGCCCGCGCGCACCGGCTCGCCGCCGGGCACGCCCGTGATGCTGACCGCGCCAGCCAGCGACTGGACGATGGGATCGACCGCGCGGCGGCGCGCATCGGGCCCCTTGCGGCCATAGCCCGTCATGTTGCAGACGATCAGCTTCTCATTGATTTTCCGCAGCGTGTCGGCGTCTATCTTCAGGCGGTCGGCCACGCCTTCGCTGAAGTTGTAGATCACCACGTCGGCCACCTTGCACAGGTCGTAGAACGCGGCCAGCGCGTCGGGGGCCTTGAGGTCCAGCACCATGCCGCGCTTGTTGCGGTTGTTGGTGAGGAAATAGAGCGAGGTGCCCTGGACGATGTGAGGCGGGGTGGTGCGGGTCAGGTCGCCCGCCGGCGACTCTATCTTGATGACTTCGGCTCCCATGTCCGCGAGGATCATGGTGGCGAAGGGGCCGGCCAATGCCTGCGTCAGGTCGAGCACGCGCACGCCGGCCAAGGGAAGCTGCGCCATGTTCAACCCCGCTCCCGTTCGAGGAATTTGCGGGCGCCGTGGGACAGGCCGCCGGCGGCGAAGTTCTTCGCATGCGATTCGCGGGCCTGGTCCATGGCCGCGAAGAACAGTTCGTCCCCCATCTTGCGCCACCATTCCTTGGTTAGGGCGATGCCCAGTGGCGGCCAGCCGGCCATCCGCGTGGCGATCTCCGCCACGCGCGCGTCCAGCGCCTCGGGCGGCAGGACTTCATGCACCAGCTTCATGGACAGCGCTTTCTCCGCGTCCACGAATTCCGAAAGCATCACCAGGCGCCGCATTTCGGCTTCGCCGATCAAGGGCAGCAGGAAGGCGCTGCCCATGATGGCGGCCGATCCCACGTTCAGCTCGGTCATGCCCAGCTTGGATTCGGCCGACGCGATGCGCAGGTCGGACAGCAGCGCGAGCTGCAGTCCCGCGCCCGTGGCGTAGCCATGGATACGCGCGATGATGGGTTTGCTCAGGCTGCGCATCAGGGTATAGAGCGAGGCATAGCCTTCGATGCGGCGATGCGCGCCCGCCGCGTCCATGGTGGCGCTTTCCTTCTGGTCCTGGCCGGCGCAGAAGGCCCGGCCGTCGCCCCGCAGGACGATGACCCGCACCGCTTCGTCCGCGTCCAGCGCCTTGAAGGCGGTTTCCAGGTTGCCGCGCTGTTCGTGGTTGAGCGCGTTCAGCACCTGCGGACGGTTCAGGGTGACGGTTGCGATCTTGTCCCGCACGTCGACGTGCAGGATGTCGGTGACGCCCTCGATGGGATGGGCTTGCATAGGAGGTGTTCCTTCGTTGATGGAGTTCAAGGCGTGAAGTTCAAAGGGCCGGGTTGCATGGCGCGGCGCGCGATGGCCCGCAACCCGGCGGCGCGCCGCCACGTGCCGGATGACGCGCGATAACCCGCGATGGCCCGCGCGGGCTCAGATCAGTCCCTTGGGCTGGCCCGCCGGCAGCGCATCCAGGCGATGCAGGTCGTCCCACAGCCGCGCCGCCGCCTCCGCGCCCATGCCGCCGGCCGCGCAGCGGACGAACTTGTCCTTGAACTGCTGCAAGGTCCAGCGCTTGGCCGGATCGCCCTTCGCCTTCTGCTCGCGGCCATGGAAGACGGTGCCGTCCTGGTGCTTGATCACGATGTCGGTGAAGTCGTAGGGCACCGATTCCGGCGTGGTCAGCTCGGGATGGGTGTAGAGGTTGATCTTGCGCTGCATCGCCGCGATGGCGGGCGAACGCACCTTCTCGTCCTCGAATTCGGCGAAGGTGACCTGGCCATGGACCAGCGCCGCCGCCAGGCAATATTCCATGCTGAACTTGCCCTCCAGTCCGGTGCGCGCGTCGTGGTAGGGCAGCGTGCTGACGCAGCGATAGCCGACCCCGCAGTCGATGGATGCGATCTGGTCCGGCTTGATGGCGCCCTCGGCCACGCCGTCGAGCAGCATGTCGATGGCGCAATGGGTCAGCGAGCAGGTGGGGTACTGCTTGTAGATGTTGCCGGGGTCGACCAGGTCGAAGCGCTCGTTCAGCGCCTCCAGCGCCAGGGCGGGCTGCACCTGCTCCAGGCCGGCGAACAGGTCGAAGAAGCCGTTCTTGCACTCCAGCGCGGCGGGGTTCGCCGTCGTGCCGGCCTGCGCGAGCAGGGCCGCCGTCACGCCGCCTTCCGCGGCGAAGCCGGAATGCGTCGGCTTGGTCATGGTGCCGAAGTTGGCCACCAGGCCGCCCGCGCGCGAACCGGCGATGGCCAGGGCGATGGCGGTCTTCCCCGCGTCCAGCCGGAGCAGCCTGGCGCAGGCGGCCGCGGCGCCCAGGGTGCCCAGCGTCAGGGTGGTGTGCCAGCCCTTGTTGTAGTGGGGCATGTTGACGGCGCGCCCCAGCTTGGTGGCGATTTCCACCCCGGCGACGTAGGCGGTGACCAGTTCCTGGCCGCTCGCGCCGGTCTTGGCGGCGAGGGCGAAGATGGCCGGCACGACCGGGCAGGAGGGATGGCCGCGCATCGACGGATTGGTATCGTCGATGTCGTGGGCGTGCGCCATGGCGCCATTGACCAGGGCGGCGTTGCGGGGCGTGGTGCGCAACGCGGTTCCCCAGATGGCGCTGGGGCCGGTCTCTCCCTCGACGATGGCCATCACGGCGCGCGCCGCCGGCTCGTTCACGGCGGCGAGGGCGCCGCCTATCGTGTCGGCGATGGCCAGTCGGCCTTCTTCCTGCACGGCGGGCGGCAGCTTTTGCCAGGCCAGATCGGCGACGAATTCGGCGAGCGTCTTCGTCACGGGTAGGATAGGATCGGGTTCCATGCGGATTCCTTCGGGTGGTTGCAGGTTGAGGAACGAGACGCCGACACACGTAGCCCCGGGCAAGGCCTTGCCGGATGGGGCGGTGTGGAATTAATTTTCCTTATTTTTAATATAAGTCCTGAAAAATAGTATGCGCAAGCCCGCCGTCAAAAATAGTGCTGAAAAAAAACCGAAGGCCGCCGCCGCGCCCGCGCCGCTGAACGTCGAACAGGGCGCCGGCCGTAGCTGGCTGAACCTGCGCCTGATCGAGGTTTTCGTGGCGGTCGTGCAGGAAGACGGCATGACCCACGCCGCGAACCGGCTGGGCATGACCCAGTCCGCCGTTTCCCAGGCCATCGGCGCCATGGAAACGGGGCTGGGCGCGCAACTGATCGACCGCTCCAAGCGGCCCATGCAGCTCACGCTGTTCGGCAACACCTTCTACGAGCGCGCCATCGAGCTGCTGCGGCGCTCGCGCGAACTGGAGCAACTGGTCAGCCTGCAGCAGAACGCCCAGTTGCCGGTGCTGCGGATGGGCATGGTCGATTCGTTCGCCAGCACGGTGGGACCGGTGCTGCTGCGCGAGATCGCCACCATGGCCTCGCGCTGGTCCGTGACCTCGGGGGTGTCCGGCACGGACGTGCGCGGCCTGGTCGAGCAGCGCCTGGACGTGATCATCACGTCCGACGACATCGGCGACGCCCCCCGGTTGCTGGACCTGCCGTTGATCAAGGAGCCGTTCTGCATCGTGGCGCCCAAGGGCCTCGCCGTGCCGGCGGGCAATCTGGAGCAACTGGGCCAGGCGCTGCCCTTCATCCGGTACAGCGCCGGCACCTTCCTGGGACCCAAGATCGACGCCTATCTGCGCCAGCAGGGGGTGTCGTTGCAGCGGGAGTACGAATTCGACACCTCGGACGCGGTGCTCGCCATGGTTCGCGCCGGACTGGGCTGGGCCATCACCACGCCGCTATGCGTGCTGAAGACGCGGCTGCAACCCCAGGAATACCACTACCTGCCCTTGCCGGGCGGGGGGCTGGAACGGACCTTGCGGCTGGTGGCCCACGACGGCGAGCACGCGGCGCTGTGGGAGCGGATCTCCGCCACCGCGAAAACCATCCTCAAGCACCAGTGGGTGCCGCAGATCAAGAAGGTGGCGCCCTGGGGCGGCGCCATCGAGAACCCATAATTAATTTTACTTATTGTTTGGATTAGCTTGTTGGAATACACTGCCGCTCGTGCCGTGACCAGACGGCGCGTCGGCTTCAATTATCCAAGGGGTTAATCATGAAGTTCTCCGTGGCAGTTCTTGCGCTGGCGGGTGCGGCGTTGTTGAGCGCGGGCACTGGCGCCGCCCAGGCCCAGTCCTATCCCTCCAGGCCCATTACGGTCGTGATCGGGTATCCGCCCGGCGGCGGGGCCGACGCGCTCGCCCGCGCCGTTGCCTCGCAACTGGGCGACGTCTCCGGCCAAAGCGTGATCGTCGATAACCGTGGCGGTTTTTCCGGCAACATCGGCGCGGCCTACGTGGCGAAATCCCCGCCTGACGGCTACACGCTGCTGGTGGCGCCCACCACCACCTACCGGATCAACGGCATCCTGTACGGCTCGCGCGTGGGGTACGACTTGCAGAAGGATTTCGCGCCGGTCACCTTGCTGGGCGTGCAGCCCATGGTGCTGATGGTGAATCCGAAGCTGCCGGTCGACAGCGTGACCGGGCTGCTGGCGTACGCCAAGACCCACAAGCTCACTTTCGGTTCAACCGGCGTGGGCTCGCTGGAGCACATCGCGGCGGAGCTGTTCTTCAAGGGCGTTCCGGGCGGCGCCGTGCACGTTCCCTATCGCGGGGCGGGGCCGGCCATCATCGATCTCATGGGCGGGCAGATCGACGTCCTCTTCGCCACGGCGCCCACCGTCGTTTCCAACAAGGACAGCGGGCGCATCAAGGCATTGATGGTCACCACCACAGAAAGAAATCCCGCGCTGCCGACGCTGCCCACGCCCGCGGAGGCCGGGCTGAAGGGGTTCGAGGTGGTTTCCACCTACAGCCTGCTGGCGCCCGCCGGCACGCCCAAGGACGTGCTGGAAAAACTCAACGCCCTGGCCGTCAAGGCGCTGAAGACGCCCAAGGCGGTCGAGACCTTCCAGTTCATGGGGGTCCAGCCGCAACCGACGAGCCTTGCCGAGACCAGGGAGCGCCTGTCCAAGGAGTACGCGAAGTGGGCGGCGGTCATCGCGGAGAACGGCATCAAGGCCGAATAGCGGCGCCGGGCGATTCCGGCGCCGGCGGATAGCGGCAAACGCCGGGCGGCGCCCGGCGTTGGTTCGCGATGGCCAGGCCGGACGCGCCGGCCCCGGCCATGGGGCTTACGCTTGCAGGGCTTCGTCCAGGATGCCCAGGGCGCGCTCGAATTGCGCCTCGGGAATCGTCAGCGGGTACAGGAAGCGGATGACGTTGCCGTACATGCCGCAGCTCAGCAGCACCAGCCCGCGCTCCTGGGCGCGCTGCTGGACGCGGCGCACGGCGTCCGCGTCCGGTTCGCCGGCGGCGGTGCGCAGTTCGATGGCGACCATCGAGCCCTGGGCGCGGATATCGGCGATGCCGGGGTTGGCCTTCTGCGCGGCGCGCAGGCGGGCCACCAGGCGCTCGCCCAGCGCGGCGGCGCGTTCGCACAGCTTTTCCTCGGCGATCACGTCCAGCACGGCATGCGCCGCGGCCACCGACAGGGGGTTGCCGGCATAGGTGCCGCCCAGGCCGCCGGGAGGCGGCGCGTCCATCACTTCGGCGCGGCCGCAGACGGCCGACAGGGGCATGCCGCCGGCCAGGCTCTTGGCCATGGTGATCAGGTCGGGCCGCACGCCGTGATGTTCCATCGAGAACAGCTTGCCGGTGCGGCCATAGCCGGTCTGGACTTCATCGGCGATCATGACGATGCCGTGTTCGTCGCACAGCGCGCGCAGGCCCTGCATCAGCTCCGTCGGCGCGACGTTGAAGCCGCCTTCGCCCTGCACCGGTTCGATGATGATGGCGGCCACGCGCTTGGGATCGATGTCCGCCTTGAACAACTGGTTGATCGCGGCCAGCGAGTCCTTGGCGGTGACGCCGCCCAGGGCGCTGGGGAAGGGGACGTGGTAGACCTCGCCGGGGAAGGGCCCGAAGCCGGCCTTGTAGGGCTGGACCTTGCCGGTCAGCGCCAGGGTCATCATGGTGCGGCCATGGAAGCCGCCGGCGAAGGCGATGACGCCCGAACGGCCGGTGTGGGCGCGGGCGATCTTGACGGCGTTCTCGACGGCTTCGGCGCCGGTCGTGAAGAAGGCGGTCTTGGCCGGCCCCTCGATGGGCGCGGCGGCGTTGATGCGCTCGGCCAGCATGACGACGCTTTCGTAGGGGACGATCTGGTACGCGGTGTGGGTGAAGCTTTCGAGCTGCGCGCCGATGGCGGCGGCGATGCGCGGATGGCGATGGCCGGTGTTCAGCACGGCGATGCCGGCGGCGAAGTCGATGAACTCGCGGCCTTCGACGTCCCAGATGGTGGCGTTCTCGGCGCGCTGGGCATAGAAGTCGCACATCACGCCCACGCCGCGCGGGGTGGCGGCCAGGCGGCGGGACTGCAGATCGGCGTTTTTCATGATGAAAGCGTTTCAGGTAGGGGTTCGGGGGAAAACCTGATTTAATGGCGGATTGGCCCCTTCCGAAAGATCCAGTTCGTTCAAATCGATGGGGCCAATTGGAAATGGGCCAATTGGAAGCGCCGCCCTGAATGAACCTCGATCGGAGACGCCTGCCCGGAATGGCTCCCTGGAATGCATCCCTTGCCAAGGGCGGACGGCCGTTGTCCGAGACCTTGCTCCCACATGTTGTTGTCGCGCCTTCCCGCTGCGCGTGGCGGCCACGCCGCGCGGGCGCGCCGGATGGCCGGCGCATTGCCCCGGCGCCGGCGGCGCGCCGCGGACCGGGGGAGCTGACGTGATCAAGTCGATCTGCTCCGACCTGGTCCTGCAGCGCCTCGCGCCCGCGGGCGGCGGCACGCTCAACCGCCAGCTTTACGAATGCCTGCGCGGGGCCATCCTCGACGGCAGCCTGCCGCCGTCCAGCGCGCTGCCCGCCTCGCGCGACCTTGCGCGCGAAATCGGCATGTCGCGCAACACGGTGCTGCATGCCTACGAGCAACTGCGCACCGAAGGCTATGTCCACGCCCGCGTGGGCAGCGGCACCTTCGTGGCGGAGACCGCGCCGGACAGCTACCTGAGCGCCGAACGATTGCAAGGGCTGCAAGGCCTGCAGGCGGCCGCCGCCGGCCCGGACGCCGCCGGCGCGCCGTTGCGGCTGGCGCGGCGCGCGCAGGCGCTGCTGTCCAACGTCTCGGCGGCGCCCGCCCAATGGGGCGCCTTCATGCCGGGCGTGCCGGACGTGACGCAGTTCCCGAACCGGCATTTCAGCCGCATCCTGTCCCGCCTGTGGCGCGATCCCGCGCCGCAGTTGCTGACCTACGCGCACGGCGGCGGCCATCCGGCGCTGCGCGCCGCCATCGCGGAGCATCTGCGCGTGGCCCGCTCGGTGCGTTGCGATCCCGGCCAGATCCTGGTGACCGAGGGCGTGCACCAGGCCATCGACCTGTCCCTGCGCATGCTGGTCGATCCGCGCGAAACCGTCTGGGTGGAGGAGCCCGGCTACTGGGGTTTCCATAAGGTCCTGCAGATGGTGTCGGCGGTGGTGAAGCCGTTGCGGGTGGAGGAAGAGGGCAGCGGATGGCCCGCCGGCAAGGCGCCGCCGCGGCTGATCTTCGTGACGCCGTCGCATCAATATCCGCTGGGACTGGTGATGAGCCTGGCGCGGCGGCGCGAGTTGCTGGACTACGCGCGGGCCTCGGGAAGCTGGATCGTCGAGGACGACTACGACAGCGAATTCCGCTATGCCGGACGCCCCATCCCCGCCATGCAGGGGCTGGAGGAAGACGCGCCCGTCATCTACATCGGCACCTTCAGCAAGACGCTGTTTCCCGGGCTGCGCGTGGGCTATATGGTGTTGCCGCGCGCCCTGGCCGAACCCTTTCGCGCCGCGCACGCGGATCTCTACCGCGAAGGCCATGCCCTGACGCAGGCCGCCCTGGCCGAGTTGCTGGAGCAGGGCCACTACGCGGCGCACATCCGCCGCATGCGGGTGCTGTATGCGCGCCGGCGCGCCTTGCTGGAAGGCTTGATCAACCGCTACCTGGGGCCGGCGTACCTGGATCCCCAGTCCAGCAACGCCGGCCTGCACCTGGTGCTGCGCCTGCCGCCCGATTGCGACGACGTGGCGATCAGCGCGGCGGCGCAGGCCCGCGGCGTCCTCACCCGTCCCTTGTCGCGCTACTACATGCATCCCGGCGCGCGGCGCGGACTGCTGCTGGGTTATGCGTGCGTCCACGAGCGGGACATCGCGCCGGCCTTTCATACGCTGCGGGGCTGCTTGCCGCGTTGACGCGCCGGCGTTCCGTACGCACCGTGATGGTGCGTTTCGCACGCGCCGATGCGTGCGGGGGCACGTGCGCGGTGCGCGGCATGGCGGTCGCCCGGCGTCATTCAGCATCGCTGTCGACCGGCCATGCGTCGCCATCGGCGCGTTGATCGTGCCGCACGGCGCGGCCCGCATGTGCCCGATTTCCCTGGTTTTTTTCGCCGTGCGGCGAGCCCCGTCGCGGCCGCGACGCATGGCGGCGAAACACGCGTCACGCAAAGTTGGCACAGCCTTTGCTTTGAGTCGTCTTGTACACAAGTTTGGATTTCAGCTTCCCGAATCCGCTTTTCCCGTGCGAGACAACGTGGCTTCTTCCCCCTTTGCCTTTTCTTCCCCCCGCGTGCCTTCAGTGCCCGCAACGGCCGGCATGCCCGTGCCGTCGGCCGCCTCCGGCACGCCGGCCTGCGCATGGATCACGCGCCTGGACGCGCCGTTGACGACGGCGGCCGCCGGGCCGCTGGCCGGGCTGCGCTTCGCGGCCAAGGACAATATCGACGCCGCGGGCATCCCGACCACCGCCGCCTGCCCTGAATTCGCCTATGTGCCCACCGAGAACGCCGCGGTCGTCCAGCGGCTGCTCGACGCCGGCGCCGCCCTGGCCGGCAAGACCAACCTGGATCAATTCGCCTGCGGCCTGAACGGCAGCCGTTCGCCCTATGGCGCGGTCCCCAACAGCTTCGACGCGCGCTACGTCAGCGGCGGTTCGAGTTCGGGGTCCGCCTACGTCGTGGCGGCCGGCGAATGCGACTTCGCGCTGGGCACTGACACGGCCGGCTCCGGCCGCGTGCCCGCCGGCCTGAACAACATCGTCGGCCTCAAGCCCAGCAAGGGACTGATTTCCGCGCACGGCGTGGTGCCGGCCGCGCAGAGCGTGGACTGCGTTTCCATCCTAGCGCGCACCGTCGCCGTGGCGGTGCGCGTGCTGGAAACGGCGATGGGCCACGATGCGCGCGATCCGTATTCGCGCGAACTGGCGCTGGCGACGCGCCCGTTCCCGGCCGCCTTCCGTTTCGGCGTGCCCGTGCGGCCGGAATTCTTCGGCGACACGCTGGCGCGCGACGCCTTCGACCAGGCCGTCGCGCGCCTGGCGGCGCTGGGCGGCACGCCGGTGCCCGTGGACTATGCGCCGCTGGCCGAGGCCGCCGGCCTGCTCTATGAAAGCGCGCTCGTGGCCGAGCGCTACGCCGCCGTGCGCGATTTCTTCGATGCGCGCGCGGACGCGGTGATCGAACCGGTGCGGTCGATTCTCGCGGCGGGCAAGTCCTATGACGCCGCCCAGGTCTTCCAGGCGCAGCACCGCCTGCGCGCGCTGGGCCAGCAGGCCGCCGCGATGTGGCGCGATATCGACGTGCTGTGCGTGCCGACCGCGCCCACCCATTGCACGCTGGAAGCCATGGCGCGGGAGCCGGTCCAGCGCAATCGCGAATTGGGCCAATACACCAACTTCGTCAATCTGCTGGACTACGCCGCGTTGTCGGTGCCGGCCAGCATACGGCCGGACGGCCTGCCTTTCGGCATCACCTTGATCGGCCAGGCCGGCAGCGACTGGCAGCTCGCCGACCTGGGGCAGCGCTTTCATCACGACACCGGCCTGACGCAGGGCGCGACCGGCCAGCCGCTGCCGGCGCCGCGGCCGATCGCCGCCTTGTCCGCCGCGCCGGCCGCGGCGTCCGTGGACGCTCCCGCGCCGTCGCCCGAGACGCACCTGGCGCTGGTGGTGGTGGGCGCGCACCTGAGCGGCCTGCCGCTGAACGGCCAATTGACCGAACGCGGCGCCGTGCTGGCGCGGCGCACGGCCACGGCGCCGCGCTATCGCCTGTACGCGCTGCCCGGCACCGTGCCGCCCAAGCCGGGCCTGCAACGCGTGGAGGCCGGCGGCGCCGCCATCGAAGTGGAAGTGTGGCAGGTGCCCCTGGCGGCGGTCGGCAGCTTCCTGGCGCTGGTGCCCGCGCCATTGGCCCTGGGCAGCGTCGAACTCGCCGATGGCCGCTGGGAGCATGGCTTCGTCTGCGAAGGCCATGCGCTGGCGGCCGCGCGCGACGTCACGGCTTACGGCGGATGGCGCGCCTACGTGGCGTCGCTGTGATCCCAAGTCTCCGATCCTAAACCTTCGATCCCAAGCCTTGTTTCTCGCCGTCGCTCATTCAGAAACTCTCGCCTTCTCCCTGCTGACCGTTAATCCCGATTATTGGAGTCGATCATGACCAAGCCCATCATCAAGACCGCCGCATTGCCCGATGCCGGCCGCCGCCGCACGCTGTTGACCGGCGCCGCCGTCCTGGGCGCGGTGGCCGCCCCGCGCTTCGCGCGCGCGCAATCCGCGCCGAAGATCCGCATCGGCTTCTGGCCGGTGGCGGCGGCGCTGCCGTTCTTCGCGGCGGTGGAAAAGGGCTATTTCAAGGACGCCGGCCTGGACGTCGAGGCGCAGAAGTTCGCCGGCGCCCAGCAGGTCATGGAAGGCATGCTGGCCGGCCGTTGCGACGGCAGCGCCAATGGCGTGGGCGCCGCCAACCTGGCCATCGGCGAAATCGCCCAGCCGGGCATGTTCAAGATTTTCTGCACCAACCCCAGCAACGCCACGAACGTCCTGGAAGAATTCCTGGTGGCCAAGGACAGCGCCTACAAGACGGCCGCCGATCTCAAGGGCAAGAAGATAGGCTGCGGCCCCGGCATCCAGAACGTGACGCTGGCCAAGACCATGCTGGAGCGCGCCGGCGCCGCTGGCGCCACGGTGATCGAACTGCCCATCGGCCAGCACGTGGCGGCCATCGCGGCCGGCCAGGTCGACGGCGTCTATACGCTGGAGCCGACCGGCACGGTGGGCCGCCTGAACGGCACCACGCGCGTGCTGGAGGCGGGGGTGGTGGCGCACTACATCCTGGGCGATCCGCAGGCGCCGTGGCATGGCGGGGCGGCCAGCCTGACCACCGACTTCATCAAGAAGTACCCCGAGGCCACGGCGAAGTACATCGCGGCCTACAAGCGCGGCATCCAGTTGGTGCGCGAGCATCCCGACGACGCGCGCCAGTACATGAAGGGCTACACGGCCATCGAGGGCCCGCTGACCAAGGAAGTGCCGCTGGCGGCCTACATGACCTACGACGAGTTCAAGCCCAGCGACGTGGCCTACTTCCAGAAGTTCTACGACCTGTTCACCGAGAAGGGCATCTTCTCGCGGAAAGTCGACGTCACGAAACTGCTTTACAAGGCTTGAACCATGTCCAAGGCTTCTACCCCCGTCCCCGCGGCGGGCGCTCCGGCGGGCTGGGCGCCGCCCGCCTCCAGCGACGCGGCGGCGCCGAAACCGCCGTTGCGCGACCGCCTGCTGCCTTTCGTCGGGCCGGTCGTGCTGTTCATCATCTGGGACCTGGTGGTCCGGGCCGGCCTCATCAAGGCGATCCTGCTGCCCAGTCCGGCCGACACGCTGGTGGCCCTGGTCACCGGCCTGGCCGGCGGCCCGCTGCTGACGGACTTCGCGGTCACGGTGGCGCGGACGCTGGAAGCCTTCGTCATCGCCGCCGTCATCGGCATGCCCCTGGGCGTCCTGCTGGGCAGCAACGAGAAGGCGTACCGCAGCGTCGAGTTCCTGATCGACTTCTTCCGCTCCACGCCGTCGTCCGCGCTGATTCCCCTGTTCCTGCTCATCTTCGGCGTCAGCGACATCAACAAGGTGGCCATCGCGGCCTTCGGCGCCTTGCTGATCGTCGTCTTCAACAGCGCCTACGGGGTGATCAACGCGCGCAAGCAGCGGGTCATGGCGGCCCGGGTGATGGGCGCTTCGCGCTGGCGCATCTTCAAGGACGTGCTGCTGTGGGAAAGCCTGCAGCCCAGCTTCGTCGGGCTGCGCTCGGCGGTGTCGATGGCGCTGGTCATCGTCATCGTGGCGGAGATGTTCATCGGGTCGGAAAACGGCCTGGGGCACGCCATCATCGACGCCCAGCAGGTGCTGAACGTCAAGACCATGTATGCGGCCATCCTGGCGGCCGGCGCGCTGGGCTATGTGTTGAACATCGTGTTCCTGGTGCTGGAACGCCGCGTCGTCCACTGGAGCGGAAGGTAAGCCATGAGTAGCGTCCTGAATCCCCCGGCGTTCGCCGACGTCCCCAAGCCGCGCTTCCAGCCCGGCCCGGTGGGGACCCACATCACCATCCGCGGGCTGACCAAGTACTTCGCCGGCTGGCCGCTGTACGAGAACTTCGACCTCGATATCCCGAAGAACAAGATCGTCTCGGTATTCGGGCCCAACGGTTGCGGCAAGAGCACCTTGATCAACATGATCGCCGGGCTCATTCCCATCGACAGCGGCGAGATCCTGTTCGACGGCAAGTCGCTGAAGGACACCCGCATCGGCTATGTGTTCCAGAACTACCGCGAGGCGCTGTTCCCCTGGATGCGGACGATAGACAACATCGCCTATCCCTTGCTGCTGGAAGGCAAGAGCAAGGCCGAGGTGGACCGCCGCATGGAGGAACTGGTGGCGTCGTTCGACGTCAAGTTCGACCTGAACCGTTATCCGTACGAACTGTCCGGCGGGCAGCAGCAGACGGCGTCCATCATGCGCGCCCTGGCGCCGCGGCCGGAGGTGCTGTTCCTGGACGAGCCGTTCTCCGCGCTGGATTTCGAGATGACGCTGTTCATCCGTGAGAAACTGCAGGAAGTCTTCATGCAGACCGGCACCACCATGCTGCTGGTGTCGCACGATCTGGAAGAGGCGGTCTACCTGGCCGACCAGATCCTGCTGCTGACCAAGCGGCCCACCAAGGTCGCGGAGATCCTCGAATACACGGACGCGCGGCCGCGCACCGTGGAGACGCTGTCCCAAGCCAGTTTCGTGGCCGCCAAGAAATCGAGCCTGGAGATATTCCAGCGCGAGGTGCGGCGCTGAGCACGGCGCCGCTCTCGGGAAACAAGGAGGAATGCAATGACCGAAGACCCCCGTATCCTGGACTACGTGAAAGCCAGCGCGGCCTTGCTGGACCTGCCGCTGGACGACGCCCGCGCGCTGCGCGTGGCCGCCCACCTGGGCCGCACCCAGGCCATGGCGGCGCTGCTGGACGCCGTGCCCCTGGGCGTGGAGGACGAGCCCGTGGCTTTGTTCTGCTCGGCGCCTTTTCCGGAGGTCGAGGCATGAGCAATTCGACCCTATCCCAGCCTGGCGCGGACGCAGCCGGCTTGCCGGCCGGCGGCGAGACGCTGGCGCGGCTGGCGGCCGTCGCGCGCGGGGAGCTGCGCGCCCGCGATTGGCTGGAACAGTGCATCGCGCGCATCGAGGCCGTGGACGAACGCGTCAACGCCTTCACCCTGCGCACGCTGGCCCGCGCGCGCCGCGAGGCCGACGCCATCGACGCGCGCCGCGCGGCCGGCGAGACGCTGCCGCCGCTGGCGGGCCTGCCTTACGCGGTCAAGAACCTCTACGACATCGAAGGCGAGATCACCGTCGCCGGCTCCACGATCAACCGCGATCACGCGCCGGCCGCCGCCGACGCGGTGCTGGTGCAGCGCCTGCGCGAAGCGGGCGCCGTGCTGGTGGGCGCGCTGAACATGGACGAGTACGCCTACGGCTTCACCACCGAGAACACGCACTACGGCCCCGTGCGCAATCCGCACGACACGCGGCGCATCGCCGGCGGTTCGTCGGGCGGTTCCGGCGCCGCCGTGGCGGCCGGGGAAGTGCCGGTGACGCTGGGCTCGGACACCAACGGCTCGATCCGCGTGCCGGCGTCGCTGTGCGGCGTGTGGGGCTTGAAACCGACCTTCGGCCGGCTGTCGCGGCGCGGGACCTATCCTTTCGTCCACAGCATCGATCATCTGGGACCTTTCGCCGACTCGGCGGCCTTGCTGGCCCGTGTCTACGACGCGCTGCAATGCGCCGATGCGCAGGACCCCGGCTGCCACGCGCGCGCCGTCCAGCCCGTCGCGCCTGTGCTGGAGGAGGGCGTGGACGGGCTGAAGGTGGCGCTGCTGGACGGGTATTTCGAGGACAACGCCACCGATGCCGCGCGTAGCGCGGTGCGCATGGCGGGCAAGGCCCTGGGCGCGCAGGCCATGGTCGAGTGGCCGGACGCGGGCCTGGCGCGGGTCGCGGCTTTCATCATCACGGCCAGCGAAGGCGGCAGCCTGCACCTGGAGGACCTGCGGCGGCGCGCCGACGATTTCGAGCCCTTGTCCGTGGACCGCTTCATCGCCGGCGCGCTACAGCCGGCGCATTGGCTGGCCCGCGCGCATCGCTTCCGCCGCGTGTACCGGGAACGGGTGCTGGCCTTGTTCAGCCGGTGGGACGTGCTGCTGGCGCCCGCGACGCCGGTGCCGGCCTTGCCGATCGGCACCGAGTGGCTGGACTTGAGCGGCGCCACGCAGCCGGCCCGCGCGGCGATGGGCCTGCTGACGCAACCCATTTCCTTCGCGGGCTGCCCGGTGGTGGCGGCGCCCTTGTGGCCGGAGGGCACGCAGGGCCTGCCCCTGGGCGTGCAGATCATTACCGCGCCTTGGCGGGAGGATCTGGCATTGCGCGCCGCCCGCGTTCTGGAACGGTCCGGCGTCGCCGGCCCGCGCCAGGCGGCGTTGTAAGGCCGTGCGCGGCATGAGGACGCGCAACGCCGCCACGGACGGGCCATCCGCGGCCGTTGCGCCAGCCGCATCCGCCGCGCCGCGTTCCAGCCGCGCGGCCGACGTCTACGCCTTGCTCAAGCGGGACATCGCGGATTTTCGCCTGGTGCCGGGCGACCGTTTCACCGAAAGCGAGATCAGCGAGCGCCTGGGGGTATCGCGCACCCCCGTGCGCCAGGCCTTGTTCCGCTTGCAGCAGGAAGGCTTCGTCGAAGTCCTGTTCCGCGCCGGCTGGCGGGTCTTGCCCTTCGACTTCAAGCAGTTCGAGCAGCTATACGACCTGCGCATGGTGCTGGAGTCCGAGGCGGTGCGCCGCCTGTGTTCGGGATCCCCGCGCATCGACCGCGGCGCGCTGGACGGCCTGGCCGACATCTGGCTGGTGGCGGCCGAGGCGCGTTGCCGGGACATGGCGCAGGTAGGGTTGTGGGACGAGGCCTTCCATTGCACGCTGGTCCGCGCCGCCGGCAACGACGAAATGACGCGCGTGCACCGCGAAGTCACCGAACGCATCCGCATCATCCGCCGCCTGGATTTCACCCAGCGTCCGCGCGTGGAAGCCACTTACGACGAACATGCCCGCATCCTGCGCGCCGTGCTGGCGCAACGGGCGGACGAGGCGTGCCGCCTGCTCTCCGCCCATATCGCGTCCAGCCAGGCGGAGGTGCGCAAGATCACCTTGCACGAGGTCTACCTGGCGCGCCAGGCGCCCGCAGAGGCGCGAAGAAGCGGGCCCTAACTAAGCGCGGCTGGGGGGAATCCCCCCGGCTACCCCCGCTCAGGCCCCGGCGGTCCTGAGTTCGTCGACAGGGCCGGCCGCCTCGCCGCGCGCCAGCCGGCCGTCGCCCGTGCGCAGCAGCCGCAGGCCGTTGGCCACCACCAGCAGGCTGGCGCCGACGTCGGCGAAGACCGCCATCCACAACGTCGCGGCGCCGGCCAGGGTCAGCGCCAGGAAGACCGCCTTGATGCCCAGCGCCAGCACGATGTTCTGCACCAGCACGCGGTGCGTGGCGCGCGACAGGCGCAGGAATTCGCCGATCTTGCGCAGGTCGTCGTCCATCAGCGCGACGTCGGCGGTCTCGATGGCGGTGCCGGCGCCGGCCGCGCCCATGGCGAAACCGATGTCGGCGCGCGCCAGCGCCGGGGCGTCGTTGATGCCGTCGCCCACCATGCCGACCAGGCCTTCGCCGGCGCGTGCTTCCAGCGCCCGCAGCTTGTGCTCGGGCAACTGCTCGCCATGCGCCGCGTCGATGCCCACTTCATCGGCGATGGCGCGCACGGTGGCCTGGTTGTCGCCGCTGAGCATCAGCGTGTGGATGTTCAAGGCATGCAGGTCGGCGATGGCCTGGCGGCTGGCCGGCTTGACCGTGTCGGCCACGGCGGCGATGGCCAGGGCCCCTTGCGGGCCGGCCAATACCACCGCCGTCTTGCCCTGGCTCTGCAGCGCGTCCAGCGCCTGCGCCAGCGCGGGCGTTTCGAAGCCCAGCTCGCGCATCAGGCGGGCATTGCCCAGGTGGTAGCCGACCCCGTCGATGCGGCCGCGCGTGCCGCGGCCGGGCAGGGCGGCGAAGTCCTCGACCTCGGCCAGCGCGCCCACGGCTTGCGCGGCGCCGGCGGCGATGGCCAGGGAGACGGGGTGATCCGAGCGCGCCGCCAGGCTGGCGGCCAGGCGGCGCGCGGCGGCCTCCGTCGTCCCTTCCAGCGGCAGCAGATCCGTCAGGACCGGACGGCCATGGGTGAGGGTGCCGGTCTTGTCCAGCGCCAGCCAGCGCAGGCGTCGGCCGTTTTCCAGGTAGGCGCCGCCCTTGATCAGGATGCCGCGCCGCGCCGCGGCCGTCAGCCCGCTGACCACGCTGACCGGCGTCGAGATCACCAGCGCGCACGGGCAGGCGATGATCAGCAGGGTCAGCGCGCGGTAGATGGCGGTCGGCCAGGGCTGGCCCAGCGCCAGGGGCGGCACGCAGGCCACCAGCAGGGCGAGTATCACCACGGCCGGCGTGTAGACGCGGGCGAAGCGGTCGATGAAGCGCTGGGTGGGCGCGCGCGCGCCCTGGGCCTGCTCGACGGCGTGGATGATGCGCGCCAGCGTGCTGTCCGCGGCGGCGGCGCTGACGCGGTACTCGAAGGCGCCATGGGTATTCACCGTGGCCGCGTAGACAGGGTCGCCCACGGTTTTTTCGGCGGGCAGGCTTTCCCCGGTGATGGGCGACTGGTCGACGGCAGAGGCGCCGGCCACGAGCACGCCGTCGGCGGCGATGCGTTCGCCGGGCCGCACGCGGACCACGTCGTCCACTTTCAGGCTGGCGGCCGGCACGGTGCTCCAATTGCCGTCGGGCTGGCGCACCGTGGCATGGGCGGGCGCCAGGTCCAGCAGGCCGCGCACGGCGTTGCGCGCGCGGTCCAGCGAGCGGGCTTCGATCAATTCCGCGACGTTGAACAGGAACATGACCATCGCGGCTTCCGGCCACTGGCCGATGGCGGCCGCGCCGGTCACGGCGATGCTCATCAGGGCATTGATGTTCAGGTTGCCGTTGCGCACGGCGATCCAGCCCTTGCGATAGGTGCCCAGGCCGCACGCCAGCACGGCCAGCAGCGCCAGCAGGGCGGCGACCGGGATCGGTCCCAGCATGGGGTTGCCGGCGAAATGCACGGCTTCGGCCAGGGCGGCCAGCACGCCGCCGGCGATCAGGCCGCGCCAGCGCGTGGGCGCCGCGGCGGGCGCCGGCTCGGCCCCGCCTTCCAGCACCGAGGACGCCATGCCCAGGTCCTTGATGGCGGCTTGCACGGCCGCCAGGGCCTCGCTGGCGTGCACCACCGTCAGCACGCGCTGCATCAGGTTGAAATGAAGCTGCCTGACCTGGGGCATCGCGCCGAGCTTGCGGCGGATGAGGGTTTCCTCGGTGGGGCAATCCATCTGCTCGATCAGCAGCCGCGTCAGCGCTTCGCCCGGGGCCGCGCGCAGATCGGCGTCCGGCTGCGCCACCGCATGGCGCGCGCCATGGTCGTGTCCGCAGCAGGTGTGCGCGTGGCCGTGGGCGTCGTCCTGCGCGGCAGGGGCGGAGGCGTGGAGATGGTCGGGGTCGCCGGCATGACCGTGCCCGTGCTCATGGTCATGCTCCTGATGAGCATGCTCCGGGTGTCCATGTCCGTGAGGATCATGCCCGGCGGCGGCCGGCTTTCCATGGTCATGTCCGCAGCAGGCTCCATGTCCATGGGCGTGTCCCGGGTGCGGATCATGTCCGTCCCTGGTTTTGGCGGCGACGATGGGCGGGAATCTGGTAGTCATGGGCCTTATTCCACACCCTGGGGTTACTATAGGGTCAAGCGTTGCCCCGGCAACGCGCCTTTCGCGGAGGCTGGAACATGAAAATCGGCGAGTTGGCCAAGGCCGCCGGCACCACGGTGGAAACCGTGCGCTATTACGAGAAGGAAGGCCTGCTACCCGCGCCCGGGCGGGCCGGCAACAACTACCGCAGCTACGGGCCGCAGCACGCCGACCGGCTGCGCCTCATCCGCAACTGCCGCGCGCTGGACATGACGCAGGAAGAAATCCGCGCCATCCTGCACCTGGCCGACAGCCACGCGGCCGACTGCGGCCCCATCAACGATATCTTCGACGCCCACATCGCCCACGTCGACGAGCGCATCGCCGAACTGACGCAATTGAAGGCGCAGTTGGGGGAGTTGCGCCGGCGATGTCTTTCGGCCCGGCCGCACGCCGAGAACTGCGGCATTCTGCATGGCCTGGCCGAAATGCAGGTCGAGGAGCGTCCCGAGCGCCATACCCACCTGGGTTGAATCCGAGGCGGCATGGCCGCCGCGGCGTCGTCACGGACGGCGCCGCGCGCGCGGAGGCTCGCAGCGACGCCCCATTCATCCATTCCGAGAGAAATTCCGAAGCATGAACTCCCCTGAAACGATCTCCACTCCCTTGCACGCGCTGAATTCCCGCCGTTCGACCAAGTTCCTGCGCGCCCCCGCGCCGTCGCCGGAAGAAATGGCCCAGATCCTGCAGGCCGGCATGTCGGCGCCGGACCATGGCTCGCTGCGTCCGTGGCGCTACGCCGTCATCCGCGGCGAGAACATCGCCAAGCTGGCGGACCTGGCCCTGGGCGCGGTCAAGCGCAGCGGCGATCCGCGCATGACGCCCGAAAAGGAGAAGTCGGTGCGCGAATGGATGGCCGCCGTGCCGCTGTTCATCGCGGTGGCGCAGAAGATAGACCACGGCAAGATCCCGGAGCACGAGCAGATGCTGGCGACGGGCGCGTCGGTCATGAACATCCTGAACGCCGTGCACATGATGGGCTACGGCGCCTTCTGGAGCACGGGCGTGGGCACGTACGTGGAAGAAGTCCAGTTGGCGCTGGGTTTCGATCCGCTGGACTACCGCTTCCTCGGCTACCTGGCCATCGGCACGCCCGGCTGCGCGGTGCCTCCCGTGCAGCGCCCGGATTTCCGGGACTTCGTCACGGAATGGACCGGCCCGGTGGCGTGATGGCGAGGTCCGGCGGCGCGATGGCGCTATTGCGCGCGCCACGCCCGCCGCTTCAGCGGCCGCGATAGACGGTATAGCCGTAGCGGCTCAGCAGCAGGGGGATGTGATAGCGCTGATTGGCGTCCTCGACCATGAAGGGGACGACGATCTCCGGGAAGAAGGCCGCTGCCTTGGCCTTGCCGTGGTAGTCCCCGGTATGGAAGACGACGCGGTATTCGCCGTCGACGAAGGGCTCGCCGGCCGGGAAAAGCGCCTTGATGCGGCCGTCCCGGTCCGTCACCCCGGTTCCCAGGCCGCGCCAGCGGTGGTCGATTTTCCGTTCCAGGTCGACGTGGACGCCGACGGCCGGCTGGCCCGTGTTCTGGTCCAGGACGTGCACGCTCAGCGAGTCGGGGGCCGCCCAGGCGTTGGCGCCGGCCAGCGCCAGCATGCCGGCGAAGGAAAGGGAGAACAGGTGCGCGCGTTTCAATGGAGCTCCTTGATCGGTCAGCGACCGATGGCGAACGGGCGGGAACAGGAAGTAAGGAATAGCCCGTTCGCGGAGCATAGGCAGCGGCGGCCCGGCCGTCTGCGCGAAGAATCCGAGCCGCGCTCGGATCTTTCTCAGGGCGCCGGATTCGCCGATATCGCCGATGACGACCGGGGCGCGCCCGGTGCGTCGATGGGATGGGTCAGGGGGCGCCCAGTTCGTCGATGATGGGGCAATCCGGCCGCTGGTCGCCATGGCAATGGGCGGCCAGGTGCTGCAGGGTGTCGGCCATCTGGCGCAGCGCCGCCGCCTTGCGCTCCAGCTCGGCCACGTGGGCCAGCGCGATACGTTTGACGTCGGCGCTGGCGCGGTCGCGATCGCGCCACAAGGCCAGCAGATCGCGCATGACGTCGACGCTGAAGCCCAGGTCGCGCGCGCGCCGGATGAAGCGCAGCGTGTGCAGGTCGTGGTCGGTATAGACGCGATAGCCCGCTTCCGTGCGGCCGGCGGCGTCGATCAAGCCTATGCTTTCGTAGTAGCGGATCATCTTCGCGCTGATGCCCGTCGCCGCCGCGGCTTGTCCGATATTCATGCGTGGGTCCCTCCGGCGCCGTAGCGCTTCAGTCTCAGGGCATTGCCCACCACGAAGACGCTGGACAAGGCCATGGCCGCCGCCGCGAAGATCGGCGACAGCGTGGGGCCGCCCAGCGGCTGCAACACGCCCGCGGCCAGCGGGATCAAGGCCACGTTGTAGGCGAAGGCCCAGAAAAGGTTCTGGCGGATGTTCACCAGGGTCGCGTGGCTGACGCCGATCGCGCGCGGCACGCCTTGCGGGTCGCCCGACATCAGCACCACGTCGGCGGCGTCCAGGGCCACGTCCGTGCCGGTGCCGATGGCGATGCCGACGTCCGCCGCGGCCAGGGCCGGAGCGTCGTTGATGCCGTCGCCGACGAAGGCGACGACGGGGCGCTTGCCGTGGGTTTCAGGCGAGGCCTGGCTCGTGGCCGCCGGGGTTGCCGTGGCCGCCGTTGCTGTCGTTGTTGCCGCCGCCGAGGTCGTTGCCGCTGCCGCCCCCGGAATCGTTGCGGGCGTTGCGGTCATCGCGGTTGTCCCGTCCGGACCCGCGCCAGCCAGCCCCTGCAAGCGCGCGATCACTCGCTGCTTGTCGGCCGGCAAGGTCTCCGCATGGACTTCGTCGATGCCCAGCTCCCGCGCCACCGCCTGCGCGGTGCGGCGGTCGTCGCCGGTGATCATCGCGGTGCGCACGCCCGCCGCGTGCAGGGCCGCGACGGCCGCGGCCGCGCCGGGCTTGACCGGATCGGAGACCGCCATCAGCGCCGCCGCGTGGCCGTCGATGGCCACGTGGATGGGGGTCTTGCCGGCATTGGCCCAGGTCTCGGCGGTGGCGCCGAAGGCGGCGATGTCCACGCCTTCCTGGCGCATCAGCGCGGCGGATCCCAGCACCAGCCTGCGTCCCTGCACCGTGCCGCGCACGCCGGCGCCGGTCAGCGCCTCGAAGTCCTGCACGGGGGGCGGCGCGATGCCGGCTTCGCGCGCCGCCGCCAGGACGGCCACGGCGATGGGATGCTCGGACGCGGACTGCACCGCGGCCGTCCACGCCAGCACGTCGTCGCGCGCAAGCCCTTCGGCAAGCTGCATATCCGTCAGCGCGGGCTTGCCGACCGTCAGGGTGCCGGTCTTGTCGAAGGCCACCACGTCCACGTCGCGCAGGGTTTGCAGCGCCGTGCCCTGACGGAACAGCACGCCCAGTTCGGCCGCGCGCCCCGTGCCGACCATGATGGACATGGGCGTGGCCAGGCCCATGGCGCAGGGGCAGGCCACGATCAGCACGGCCACCGCGTGCACCAGGGCCAGGGGCAGCGAGGGCGCGGGGCCCCAGGCCAGCCAGGCCGCGAAGGCGAGCAGGGCGGCGAGCAGGATGGCGGGCACGAAGTAATACGTCACGCGGTCCACCAGCGCCTGGATGGGCAGGCGCGCGCCCTGGGCCTGTTCGACCAGTTGCGCGATGCGCGCGAGCGCGGTGTCGGCGCCGGTATGGGTGACGCGCACCGTCAGCGCGCCGGTCGTGTTGAGCGTGCCGCCGGTGACGGCGGCGCCGCGCGCCTTTTCCACCGGCACCGGCTCGCCGGTGATCATCGATTCGTCGACGTAGGAGCCGCCGTCGACCACTTCGCCGTCCACCGGGATTTTTTCGCCGGGGCGCACCAGCACCCGGTCGCCGGCGCGCACCTCGGCGATGGGCAGGTCCGTCGCGGCGTCGCCCCGCAGCACGCGCGCGGTGCGGGGCTGCAAGGCGGCCAGGCGGGCGATGGCCGCGCCGGTGCGTCCCTTGGCGCGCGCCTCCAGCATGCGGCCCAGCAGGATGAGGGTGACGATGACGGCGGCGGCCTCGAAGTAGACGGCGCCGGTGCCGGCGGGCAGCGCGCCGGGCAGCAGGGTCGCCACCATGGAATAGCCCCAGGCGCTGCCCGCGCCGAGGGCGACCAGGGAGTTCATGTCGGGCGCGCGCCGCCACAATGCCGGCAGGCCCAGCAGGAAGAAGTCGCGGCCCGGACCGGCCAGCAATACCGTCGTCAGCAGCGCCTGTAGCAGCCAACTGCGCTGCATGCCGATGTGGACGTGGATCCAGTCATGCAGGGGCGGAAAGACGTGGCCGCCCATTTCCAGCAGGAAGACGGGCAGGGCGAGCGCCAGCGCCAGCCAGAAGCGCCGCTGCAGGCGCAGCGCCTCGGCCTCGCGTTGCGCGTTCAACTGCTCGGCCTGGCGGCC
This sequence comes from Bordetella genomosp. 10, assembly GCF_002261225.1. Lineage (NCBI taxonomy): Bacteria > Pseudomonadati > Pseudomonadota > Betaproteobacteria > Burkholderiales > Alcaligenaceae > Bordetella > Bordetella genomosp. 10. The sequence continues at coordinate 73,967 of NZ_NEVM01000005.1, read as the reverse complement.
GGGGTCCTCGATGACGTGCGCGGCGTAGCCGGCCTTGGCGACGGCCGCCAGCAGCGGATCCGCGAGACCGCCTTGCCAGGCGACCCGCGCGCGCTCGGTGGCCAGGTTGACGCTGGCCTCGCTGACGCCGGGCACGGAGGCCAGGGCCTTTTCCACGCGCCGCACGCAGGACGCGCAGCTCATGCCTTCGATGGCGAGATCCAGTTCGGTGGCGGGGAGGGCGGGGGTATTCATGATAGGAGGGTGGATAGGAAGGATGACGCAAGTATCATCCTTCCCATGATGGCAAGGTCAAGTCTACTGCTTTGCATGAGGCCGGGGCCGTTGATTGCAAGGGGCCGCGCTGTCCCGGGCGCCGGCCGGGGCGTTCGGGCGCAAGGCAATGGCTTGACCTTCCTACAATGGGAAGGTCTATGCTTGTTTCGTACCCGAGCCCGTCCCCGGGCTTGTTTGCGGAACACCTTCACAGGAGAAACATCATGGTCCTGCAGTACCAGGTTCCCGATATGACGTGCGGCCATTGCGTCAAGACCATCACCGGCGCGGTCACCACGGCGGTTCCCGGCACCGCCGTGCAGGCCGACGTGGCGACTCACCGCGTCACCGTCACCGGCACGGACGACAAGACCATCGTCGAAAACGCTATCCGCGAGGCCGGCTACAGTCCCACGCCTGCTTGAAGGATTCGAGCCAACGGCAAGTTGGCGCCCGTCCTGCATGCACCCCGTGCTCCCAAAATCCGGCGGGAAGCGGATAAGGTGCCCGGCCTCCGGCCGGGCACCTCCTTCCTCCCCCGGCGGGTAAAAGCTATGGTCTCCCATTTATGATTGTCAAAATCTATAAATAAAATAAATTAATTAAATTAGATAACTAGATAGCTATTGTTTATTATTCAGTCATGGCGTCAACGCCGACATTTCAAACCCCCATGACTGGAGATCCTCTTATGCTGCAAGCTCGTGAAGGCCAACGCGTTCCCAACGCCACTTTCCCCATCCGGGAAGGCAACGAATGGAAGCAGGTAAGCACCGACGACGTGTTCAAGAACAAGACGGTGGTGGTGTTCTCCCTGCCCGGCGCGTTCACCCCCACCTGCTCGTCCACCCACCTGCCGCGCTACAACGAACTGGCGCCGGCCTTCTTCGCCAACGGCGTCGATAGCATCGTCTGCCTGTCGGTCAACGACACCTTCGTGATGAACGAATGGGCCAAGGACCAGGAAGCGTCGAACATCAGCCTGCTGCCCGACGGCAACGGCGATTTCACCGAAGGCATGGGCATGCTGGTCGACAAGCGCAACCTCGGCTTCGGCAAGCGTAGCTGGCGCTATTCCATGCTGGTGCGCGACGGCGTGATCGAGAAGATGTTCATCGAACCCGAAAAGGACGGCGACCCCTTCGAGGTCTCGGACGCCGACACGATGCTGAACTACCTGGCGCCCACGGCCGCCAAGCCGGACCAGGTCGTGGTGTTCTCCAAGGTGGGCTGCCCCTTCTGCGTCGAAGCCAAGACCATCCTGAAGGACAAGGGCTACAACTTCGTCGACATCCCGCTGGACAACAAGGTGCGCGGTCGCGTGATCGGCGCCGTGTCGGGCGCGGGCACCGCCCCGCAGGTGTTCATCAACGGCGCCCTGATCGGCGGCCTGGACAAGCTGAAGACGCACTTCGCCATCGCCGCCTGATCGCGGCTCCCAGGCCCAGGCCAGGCCTGCGGCGCCCGCGCGGATCCACGACCGGACCTCGCGGGCGCCCCAGCGCGGCCCCGGGCCTCGGTTCATACGCTCTCCCGCCAAGACTGACGCTGTTCCGCGTCGCGGCCGGCGTGCCCGCCACGGCCCTCAACGTGTCGTGCCGGTGCGCACCGTGCGCGCCGTGGCCGGCCGCCGGGCGCCCCCACGCTAAAACGCCAAAAGGATAACCATGAAGACCTTGCACACCGATGTCGCCGTGATCGGCGCCGGCACCGCCGGATTGGCCGCCTACCGCGCGGCCGTCGCCGCCGGCAAGCGCGCGCTGCTTATCGAAGGCGGCCAATACGGCACCACCTGCGCCCGCGTGGGCTGCATGCCGTCCAAGTTGCTGATCGCCGCCGCCGAGGCCGCCCACGCCGCCGCCCATGGCGCGCCGTTCGGCGTGCATGTCGACGGCAAGGTGCGCGTCGACGGCCGCGAGGTCATGGCCCGCGTGCGCCGCGAACGCGACCGCTTCGTCGGTTTCGTCGTGGAAGGCGTGGAAAGCATCCCGGCGCAGGACAAGCTGCTCGGCTATGCGCGCTTCGTCTCCGACACCGTGCTGCGCGTGGACGACCATACGGAGGTCCAAGCGGCCAGCGTGGTGATCGCCACCGGCTCGGCGCCCGCCGTGCCGCCGCCGTTCAAGGCCCTGGGCGACCGCGTGGTCGTCAACGACGACGTCTTCCACTGGGACGACCTGCCGCGCAGCGTGGCCGTGTTCGGCCCCGGCGTCATCGGCCTGGAGCTGGGCCAGGCCCTGGCCCGCCTGGGCGTGCGGGTGCGTGTGTTCGGCGTCAGCGGCAGCCTCGGCGGCCTGTCGGATCCGGCGGTGCGCGACAGCGCCCGCAAGGCCTTCCAGGAGGAGTTCTACCTGGATCCCGATGCGCGCGTGCTGGACATGGCGCGCGACGGCGATGCGGTGAAGATCCGCTACGTGGCGCTGGACAACAGCGAGCGCACCGAGACCTTCGACTATGCGCTGGTGGCGACCGGCCGCCGTCCCAACCTGGGCGGCCTGGACCTGAAGAACACCTCGCTCAAGCTGAACGCGGCCGGCGTGCCGGCGTTCGACCGCCACACGATGCAGGCCGGCGCCTCGTCCATCTTCATCGCGGGCGATGCGAACGGCGACGTGCCCTTGCTGCACGAAGCCGCCGACGAAGGCCGCATCGCCGGCGAGAACGCGGCCGGCTACCCGCGGGTCGCGCCCGGGCAGCGCCGCGCGCCGATGGCGGTGGTGTTCTCGGACCCGCAGATCGGCGTGGTCGGCACGCCCTACGGCCGCCTGCAGGAAGGCTGCTTCGTCAGCGGCGAGGTGGACTTCGGCAACCAGGGGCGTTCGCGCGTCATGCTGAAGAACAAGGGCCGGCTGCACGTCTACGCCGACCGCGCCAGCGGCCGCTTCCTGGGCGCCGAAATGGCCGGCCCCGGCGTCGAGCACATGGCCCACCTGCTGGCCTGGGCCTTGCAGCAGCAACTGACCGTGGACGCCATGCTGGAAATGCCCTTCTACCATCCGGTGGTGGAAGAGGGCCTGCGCACCGCCCTGCGCGACGCCTCGGCCAAGCTGCGCGAGGCGCGGGCCCCGCTGGCGGCCGCGGCCTGATCCGGCGCGCGCCTCGCCTAGGCGGGGTCGTCGGCGAGGTGGGCGGCATACCCGACCACCCCCGGCGCCAGCTCCGGCCGCAGCGTCAGTTCCGGGATCAGGTAATCGCCGGCATTCTGGCGGCGGAAGGGAATGGGCGCCTGCGTCCACAGCGTGTCCAGGCGCTGCGCGAGCGCGGCCGTCGTTTCCGCGTAGCGCGCATCGTCCATGCGGCCCGTCCGATGGACGGCGAAGGGCGGCAGCACGTCGAAACCCGGATAGAACAGCATGCCGTGGTGGATGGGAAAGAGCAGATCGCCCAGCGGGCCGTTGATGCCGCGCGGCCCGTAGTGCGGCGTCCAGCCGCCCGTCGTCACCACCAGCATGGCGCGCTTGCCGGCCAGCATGCCTTCGCCGTAGCGGTCCCCCCAGCGCTTGTCGGAATGCTCGCCGACCCCGTAGCCGAACCCGTAGGCATAGACCCGTTCGAACCAGCCCTTCATGATGGCCGGCATGGAAAACCACCAGAGCGGGAAATGAAAGAGCACGGCGTCGGCCCAGCGCAGCTTGTCCTGCTCGGCGGCGATGTCGGCGCTTTGCGTGCCGTGCGCATAGGCATATTGGGAATCGAGCGAGGCGTCGAAGCGCGCGGCCGGGTCGCGGTCCAGGCGGTCGGCGCCGTCCAGCGCCGCCTTCCATCCCATCGCATACAGGTCCGACACCTGGACGGCATGTTCGCGTCCCCGCAGGTGTTGGACGGCGAAGTCCTTCAGGGCGCCCGTGAGGGAGCGGGGTTCGGGGTGGGCGTAGACAAGCAGGATGTTCATGGCGCATTTCCAGTGAAGGTTGAAGATGCGTCCAGCTTAGGAATTTCCACGCTATATTGGAAATGAATTTCTGAAATTCCAGGTATTGCCATGGACAATCTCAGGCGCATCGACCTGAACCTGCTGGTCACGCTGGACGCCTTGCTGGCGGAGTTGAACGTCACGCGGGCGGCGCAGCGCCTGTTCCTGGCGCAGCCCACCGTCAGCGTGCAACTGGCCAAGCTGCGGGAAATCTTCGACGATCCCTTGCTGCTGCCCGGGCCGCGCGGCATGCGGCCGACGGCGCGGGCCCTGGCGCTGCGCGAACCCTTGCGCGAAGCCCTGCGGGTGCTGGCGGGCACCATCGCGCCGCCCGAAGCCTTCGATCCCGCCCAGGCCGCGGCGAGCTGGCGCATCGCCGCCACGGACTACAGCGAGACCACGGTCCTGCTGCCGCTCCTGGCGGACCTGTATGCGGCGGCGCCGCGTTGCCGCCTGGCCGTGCTGGAGCTCGCGCCGCCGCGGCTGGCGGCCCAGATGGAGAAGGGGGACATCGATCTCGGATTCCACATTTGGGATGAGGCGGAGACCCCGGCGCATCTGCACCGGCGGTTCCTGTTTCGCGAACGCTACGTCCTGGCCGGGCGGGCGGGGCATCCCGGCTTGCGGCGGCGGCTGGGCCTCAAGCAGTTCTGCGCCCTGGAGCACGTGGTCGTCTCGCCCGACGGCGGCGGTTTCCACGGCGTCACGGATCGCGTGCTGGCGGAGATGGGCTTGCAGCGCCGCGTCGCCTTGTCGGTGCCGCATTTCCTTTTCGTGACGGCGGTGCTGGCGCGCACGGACCTGGTGGCGATGCTGCCGGAGCGCCTGCTGCGGGCGGCGGCCGGGCTACGGGTGGTGGCGCCGCCGGTGGCGGTGCAAGGCTATGAAATGGCCATGTTCTGGCACGAGCGCAGCCATCGGGACCCGGGGCATGCGTGGCTGCGGGCGCTCATCGCCGGCCGCGCCGGCGAGGCTAGCTGAAAGTGAAATGCACCCGCGAAGCGGGTGCGGGGTGGGCCTCCCCTGGAGGCCCGGCGCCAAAAAAGAAGCAAAGCCCATCGAAGACACCGCGGAGCCGGGTTCCCCGGTCCGCCGGTGTCGCCCCCTTGAGGGGGCCGCGCGTAGCGCGGTAGGGGGTGGGCTCCCCTATGCCGGACTTCAGGCGCGGCGCCGGACCAGGCCGACGATGAAAAGCACGATGATGGCGCCGACCACCGAGGCGATCCAGCCGACGGGCTGGCCCGGGGCGTACCAGCCCAGGGTGCGGCCGAGGAAGCCGGCCACGATGGAGCCGACGATGCCGAGTATGGTGGTCAGGATGATGCCCATGGGCTGGTCTCCGGGCATGATCGCGCGGGCGATCAAGCCGACGATGAAACCCACAATGATCATGATGATGATGTCCATGCCGTGCTCCTGGTGTGTATGCGTGTTGGCGGGGGGTAAAACAGCGCGATCATAAGCACGGGTCATGCCCGGCGGTTGTAATAAATCGAATCCGGGGAAAGGGGGGCGTGCATCGTCGCGCCCCTCTATTCTATTTGAGCAGCGGCTTCAGGCCCTGCACGATCTGCGCGGTGTCGGCGCTGTCGGCGAGCAGCAGGCGCGCGCGGCCCTGGGCGTCGAAGACGAACACGCCGCGGCTGTGGGCGACGTTGTAGACCGTGGGGTCGGCGCCGGGACGCGGCTTCTCGATCTGGTAGGAGACGCGGTAGCGGCGCGCGAGGTCGGCGATCTGGCTGTCGGTGCCGGTCAGGCCGATGGTCGAATGATTGAAGGCGTTCACATACGCTTGCAAACGATCGGGGGTATCGCGATGCGGGTCGACGCTGACGAACAGGATCTCCACCTTGGCCGCGTCCTCGCCCAACTGGCCCAGCACGTCGGTCAACTGGGCCATGGTGGTGGGGCAGACGTCGGGGCAGTTGGCGTAGCCGAAGAACAGCAGCACCGTGCGCCCCCGCACGTCGGCGTCGGTGACGGTCTTGCCTTGCGCGCCCGACAGCGAAAAACGCAGGTCGGGCAGGTGGCCGGCGATGTCGTAGACGACCCGCGCGGGCTGCGCCTGCGCCTGCATCTGCGCCCCCTGCGTTGCCTGTGCCTGCGCCATCTGCGCCTGCTGCGCCGCCAGCGCCGGCGCGCCGGTCAGCAGCGCGCCCGTCAGCGACACGCCCGGCAGCAGGCGGCCCGCCGCCCCCATCAACCCCGGCCGACGGCGCGCCGCCATCTCAGGCCGCCTGCGCCGTCGCCATGCCGCTGTGGCGCAGCAGGGCATCGATGCGCGGCTCGCGGCCGCGGAAAGCCTTGAAGGACTCGGCCGCGGGCCGCCCGCCGCCGACCGCGAGGATCTCGCGGCGGAAGCGGTCGCCCGTGGCGGCGTCCAGCGTGCCCTGGCCGGTCGCGCGCGCCGCCTCCTCGAAGGCCTCGTAGGCATCGGCCGACAGCACTTCCGCCCACTTGTAGCTGTAGTAGCCGGCGCCGTAGCCGCCCGCGAACAGGTGCGAGAAGCTGTGCGGCATGCGGTGCCAGGAGGGCGGCGAGAACACCGCGACCTCGTCGCGCACCGTTTGCAGCAGCGCCAGCACGTCGGCGATGGGCGCGCCCTGCGCCTTGTCGTGCAGCAGCATGTCGAACAGCGCGAATTCGATCTGGCGCACCGTCTGCATGCCGCTCTGGTAATTGCGCGCCGCCAGCAGCTTGTCGAACAGCGCGCGCGGCAGCGGTTCGCCGGTCTCGACGTGCGCGGACAGTTGCTGCACCACCGGCCATTCCCAGCAGAAGTTCTCCATGAACTGCGACGGCAGCTCGATGGCGTCCCATTCCACGCTGGCGAACGCGGCGGCGCCGGGCTCGTCCACTTCCGACAGCAGCGCGTGCAGGGCGTGGCCGGTTTCGTGGAAGAGGGTGATGACGTCGTCGTGCGTCAGCAGCGCGGCCTTGCCGCCCTTGCCGTCCTTGGCGCCGGCCGGGCGCGAGAAATTGCAGGTTAGGTAGACGACCGGCGTCTGCAGGCTGCCCGCGGCCACGCGGCGGCTGCGCTCGCTGTCGACCCAGGCGCCGCCTTGCTTGCCGGCGCGGGCATAGAGGTCCAGATACAGATAGCCGACCAGCGCGCCGTCGGGCCGTTCCACGCGCACGCCGCGCGCGTCCGCATGCCAGGCCGACACCGGCGTTTCGCGCAGGCGCACGTTGAACAGGGTCTGGATGACGTCGAACAGGCCGGCCAGCACGCGCGGTTCGGTGAAGTACTGCTTGATCTCGTCTTCCGAATAGGCGTAGCGCGTCTCGCGCAGGCGTTCGGAGGCATAGGGCAGGTCCCAGGGCTGCAGGTCCGTCAGGCCCAGTTCGCGGGCGGCGAATTCGCGCACCTGGGCCAAGTCACGCTGCGCGTAGGGACGGGCGCGGCCGGCGAGGTCGCGCAGGAATTCCGCCACCTGGGCCGCGCTGCGCGCCATGCGGGTCTGCAGGCGCAGTTCGGCGAAATTGCCGTACCCGAGCAGGCGGGCTTCCTCGGCGCGCAGGTTCAGCAGCTCCTCGATCAGCGGCGAGTTGTCGTAGCGGGCGTCGCCCTGTTCGGACGCGACCGTGCCGTAGGCGCGGTACAGCGTCTCGCGCAGCGCGCGGTCGCGCGCGTACTGCATGACGGGCAGGTAGCAGGGCATTTTCAGCGTCAGCTTCCAGCCGGCCTGGCCGTCGGCCTGGGCCGCTTCGCGCGCGGCGTCCAGGACGTCGGCGGGGATGCCCGCCAGACGGCTTTCGTCCTCGATCAGCAGCGACCAGGCGTCGATGGCGTCGAGGACGTTCTCGGAGAATTTCTGCGAGACCTGGGCCTCGCGGTCGGAAATTTCGGCATAGCGTTCGCGCGCCTCGCCTTGCAGCTCGACGCCGCCCAGGCGGAAGTCGCGCAGGGCCAGGTCGACGATGCGGCGCCGCACGGGGCTCCAGCCGTCGAAATCCGGCGCGGCGCGCAGGCGCTGGTATTGCTTGTACAAGCCCTCGTGCAGGCCGACCCAGGTCGAGAACTCGGTGACCTTGGGCAGGGCGGCGTTATAGGCCTCGCGCAGCGCGGGCGTGTTGACCACGGCGTTCAGGTGTCCCGCCACCGACCAGGCGCGCCACAGGCGCTCGGAGGCGGAATCCAGCGGCTCGACCACCGCTTCCCAGGTCGCCGGCAGCGCGGGATCGGCGGCCTTTTCGACGGCGGCGCGCGCCACCGTCAGCAGTTCGTCCACCGCCGGCACCACGTGCGCCGGTTGGATGGCCGCGTAGTCGACCAGGTCTTGCACGGGGGCGAGGAGGGGATTGCTGCTCATGACGGATTCCGGGAAAACGAATGTGTACTTCAAATGGGGGCGGCCGCCATTCCTGCAAGGCCGGACCGGGTGGTGGAAACACCGCCGATGCCGGCCCCGCCGCGGGCGCGGGCGGCCTTCTACCCCAGCCGTTCGGCGGCTTCGACCGTGTTCACCAGCAGCATGGCGATGGTCATCGGGCCGACGCCGCCGGGCACCGGCGTGATGGCGCCGGCCACTTCGCGCGCCGAGGCGAAATCCACGTCGCCGCACAGCTTGCCGTCGGCGCCGCGGTTGATGCCCACGTCGATCACCACCGCGCCCGGCTTGATCATGTCGCCCTTGACGATGCCCGCCTTGCCGGTGGCCACCACCAGCACGTCGGCGCGGCGGGTCTGCGCGCCCAGGTCGCGCGTCTTCGAATTGCACAGCGTCACGGTGGCGCCGGCGGCCAGCAGCAGCATGGCCATGGGCTTGCCGACGATATTGCTGGCGCCCACGATCACCGCTTCGGCGCCGCGCAGGGGCACGTTTTCCGCTTCCAGCATCTTCATCACGCCGTAGGGCGTGCAGGGGCGGAACAGCGGCTGGCCGGTCATCAGCAGGCCGGCGTTGCTGATGTGGAAGCCGTCCACGTCCTTTTCCGCGGCGATCGCCTCGATCACCTTGTGGCTGTCCATGTGCGGCGGCAGCGGCAATTGCACCAGGATGCCGTGGATGGTCGGGTCGCCGTTGAGGACTTCGATGCGTTGCAGCAGTTCGGCCTCGCTCATGCTGGCCGGGTACTGTTCCTTGACGGAGTGCAGGCCGGCCTTCTCGCAGGCCGCCACCTTGTTGCGCACGTAGACCTGGGAGGCGGGATCGTCGCCCACCAGCACCACCGCCAGGCCCGGACGCACGCCGGTCGCGGCCAGTTTCGCCACGCGCTGCGCGACTTCCTCGCGGATTTTCTGCGACAGCGCCGCGCCGTCGATGATACGTGCCGTCATGCGTGCGCCTCGGGTTTCGCCAGGGCCACCTTCATCAGGTCGGCCACGGTCGTGACTTCCAGTTTTTCCATGATGTTCGCGCGATGCGCTTCCACGGTCTTGATGCTGATGCCCAGGTCGTCGGCGATCTGCTTGTTCAGGCGGCCGGCGACGATGCGCTCCAGGACCTGCTGTTCGCGCGCGGTCAGGCGCGCCAGCATGGCTTCATGGTCGCGCTGCGCCTGGAACTTGGACACGCGCTGCGTCGCCTGTTCCAGCATGCGCGCGACGATTTCGCGCAGGTCCGATTCGTTGAAGGGTTTTTCCAGGAAGTCGATGGCGCCTTTCTTCATCGTGGTCACGGCCATCGGCACGTCGCCGTGGCCGGTGATGAAGACGATGGGCAGCGGCGCCTGGCGGGCGATGAGCTGTTCCTGCAGTTCCAGGCCGCTCATGCCGGGCATGCGCACGTCGGCGATCAGCACGCCGACCAGGTTGGGGTCGTAGTCTTCCAGGAAATTCTCGGCGCTGGGGTAGGCGCGCACGCGATAGCCATTGGCCTCCAGCAGCCAGCGCAGGGAATCGCGGACGGCTTCGTCGTCGTCGACGATGTAAACCGTGCTCGACGGAATTGGGGTGTTCATGCGTGGAGCTCCTCGGACTGGTCAGATTGCGACTGCGATTGTGGCGCGGCGCAGGGCAGGGTAAAGCGGAATATGGTGCCGCCTGCCGGGTTGGGATCGGCCCAAAGGCGGCCGTGGTGCGATTCGATAATGGTACGGCAGATATTCAACCCCATCCCCAGGCCCTGGGATTTGGTGCTGAAAAAGGGTTCGAACAGGCGTTCCGGGTCGGCCAGGCCATGGCCGCGGTCGACCACGGCGACCTCCAGGTGCTGCTCGTGCGGAATGACGGCGACCTTCAGCTCGTCGGATTCGCTGTTCTCCATGGCCTCCAGCCCGTTCTTCAGCAGGTTCAACAGCACCTGCTCGATGAGGATGGGGTCGGCCAGCACTTCGGGCGCGTTCGACGGCACGAAGCTTTCGATGCGGATGCGGCGTTTGCGGGCGTCGATTTCGGCGAAGCCGATGGCGTTTTCCACGATGCCGCCGATGGCCACGCGCTGGCGCCGCGGCTCGCTGCGCTTCACGAATTCGCGGATGCGGCTGATGATCTTGCCGGCGCGCTGGGCCTGCGCGGCGGCTTTTTCCAGCGCCGGCAGCAGCATGCGCGGGTTGGTGTGGCCGGCCTTGACCAGGGCCACCGCGCCCATGCTGTAGTTGGCGATGGCCGTCAGCGGCTGGTTCAGTTCGTGGGCCAGGGACGAGGCCATTTCGCCCATGGTGGTCAGGCGGCTGGTCAACTGGATCTTTTCCTGCTGCACGCGCGACGCTTCCTCGTGGTTGCGGCGCTCGGTGATGTCGCGCGCCACCTGCAGGCGCACGCGGCGGCCGTCGGTCCAGGCCAGCATGCGGTGATGCACTTCGAACCAGCGCTGCACCGAGGGCGAGAAGACCTCCACCGATTCGTCGGTGAAGCGGCCGCGCCGGCCGGCCAGCAATTCGTCGTGGCCGCCGGTCTGGGCGCCGAAGACGCGGCGGTAGGTCCGGTTCGCGAACAGCAGCTCCAGGCCGTCATGGGTGTCGGCGGTCACCGAAATGGCGTCGTCCAGGCCTTCCAGCACCGTCATGAAGCGCTCGTGGGCGGCGGTCAGGGCCTCGCGGATACGCTTGGGCTCGGTGATGTCGGTCATGGAGGTCATCCAGCCGATCTGGTTGCCGCTGGGGTCCAGCAGGGGCGAAACGTACATGCGCGCGGTGAAGCGCGAGCCGTCGCGCCGCTGCGCCTCCACCTCCAGGCCGCTGCTGGGCGTCTTGCCCGAGGTCAGGATGTCCAGGGTGTGCTGGTGCTGCTCATGGCGTCCCGGCACCCAGTAGGGGAAGGGCGGGCTGCGGCCGATCAGGTCGGCTTCGTTCCAGCCTATCATCCGGCAGAAGGCCGGGTTGACGTAGGAGATGCGGCCTTCCATGTCCAGCACGCGCATGCCGGTGGACATGGAGTTCTCCATGGCGCGGCGAAAGCCGGTCTCGGCGATCAGGGCGGCCTCGGCGTGCGAACGGAAGCGGGTATAGCGCCAGAGCATCAGCAGGCTGATCACGATCACGCAGGACAGCGCCAGCACCACCCACAGCAGGCGCTGCTGGCGCATCTCCTGGTCGATGGTGACGAACATGACGCTGTCGTCGTGGATGCGCTGGAGCCAGAAGAAGACCGCCATCACGCATATATAGAGCACCAGCACGAGGACGGGCGTCAGCCAGTACAAGCCGCGCCGGCGCAGGCGGGCGTGATCGTGGAACGGCGTGGGGATGTTCGACTTGGGGGCGCTGGCCATGGCTGTACCGAAAAGACTGCCGGCATTTTAGCTGGTCATTTCGCATCGCGATAATATGCGGTTTCGCATTATGAAATGCCGTACCGCAACATGAAATTTTGCTTGCGAGCGACTATTCTTATTCCTAGAATGCCGCTCAAACGACATGGCCCTGATTGACTATCATCCTCTGCCATACAGCCGAGGGCAATAGCGCCGCAGGCCGGTTATTCTTGCCCGCTCCGCTATCGAAGCGCGCGGCCACAACCCTTCAGGAGACACACGATGTCCTCTAACGCCCAGGCAGGCGCCTATACGGCCGCCAACGACGAAGACACCCTAGAAACTCAGGAGTGGCTCGAAGCCCTGGCGGCGGTGCTGGAACGCGAAGGTCCGCAGCGCGCCCATTATCTGCTTGAGCGCCTGATCGACGAGGCTCGCCGTTCCGGCGCGCACATTCCGTACTCGCCGAACACCGCCTATGTGAACACGATTCCTCCTGGCCTGGAGCCGGCGCATCCCGGCAACATGGAGCTGGAAGCGCGCATCCGCTCCTACGTGCGCTGGAACGCCATGGCGATGGTGGTCCGTGCGAACAAGCATAACCCGCCCGACGGCGGCGACCTGGGCGGCCACATCGCCTCCTTCGCCTCGCTGGCGACCATGATCGGCACCGGCCAGAACCACTTCTGGCACGCCGAGACCCCCGAGCGCGGCGGCGACCTGGTGTATTTCCAGGGCCACTCCTCGCCCGGCGTCTATGGCCGCGCTTACCTGGAAGGCCGCCTGACCGAAGACCAACTGAATCATTTCCGCCAGGAAGTGGACGGCAAGGGCCTGTCCTCCTATCCGCATCCCAAGCTGATGCCGGAATTCTGGCAGTTCCCCACCGTGTCCATGGGCCTGGGCCCGCTGACCGCCATCTACCAGGCGCGCTTCCTCAAGTACCTGCACGCCCGCGGCATCGCCGACACCTCCAACCGCAAGGTCTGGGTGTTCTGCGGCGACGGCGAAATGGACGAGCCGGAATCGCTGGGCGCCATCGCCCTGGCCGCGCGCGAGAAGCTGGACAACCTGATCTTCGTCGTCAACTGCAACCTGCAGCGCCTGGACGGCCCGGTGCGCGGCAACGGCAAGATCATCCAGGAACTGGAAGGCGATTTCCGCGGCAGCGGCTGGAACGTCATCAAGCTGATCTGGGGCGGCTACTGGGATCCGCTGCTGGCCCACGACAAGGAAGGCATCCTGCGCCGCGTGATGGAAGAGACCGTCGACGGCGAATACCAGGCCTACAAGGCCAACGACGGCAAGTTCGTGCGCGAGAACTTCTTCGGCAAGCATCCGCAGTTGCTGGCCATGGTCGCGCGCATGAGCGACGAGGACATCTGGCGCCTGAACCGCGGCGGCCACGATCCGCACAAGGTGTACGCGGCCTTCTCCGCCGCCACGGCGCACAAGGGCCAGCCCACCGTCATCCTGGCCAAGACCATCAAGGGCTACGGCATGGGCCACGTCGGCCAGGCCAAGAATCCCACCCACCAGCAGAAGAAGCTGGAGCTGGACTCGATCCGCGAATTCCGCGACCGTTTCGGCATCCCCATCCCCGACGACCAACTGGAAAAGCTGCCGTACTTCAAGCCGTCCGAGGATTCGCCGGAAATGAAGTACCTGCATGAACGCCGCAAGGCGCTGGGCGGCTACCTGCCCGCGCGCCGCACCAAGGCCGACGAGCAGTTGAAGGCGCCCCCGCTGGACGCCTTCAAGGCGGTGCTGGAGCCGACCCAGGAAGGGCGCGAGATCTCCACCACCCAGGCCTTCGTGCGCACGCTGAACCAGATCCTGCGCGACAAGCAACTGGGCCCGCGCGTGGTGCCCATCCTGGCCGACGAGTCGCGCACCTTCGGCATGGAAGGCCTGTTCCGCCAGATCGGCATCTATGCGCCGGAAGGCCAGAAGTACATCCCGGTCGACAAGGACCAGGTCATGTACTACAAGGAATCCGCCGACGGCCAACTGCTGCAGGAAGGCATCAACGAAGCGGGCGCCATGAGCTCGTGGATCGCCGCGGCGACGTCGTACTCGACGAACAACCGCATCATGATCCCGTTCTTCGTGTACTACTCGATGTTCGGCTTCCAGCGCATCGGCGACCTGGCCTGGGCCGCCGGCGACATGCAGGCGCGCGGCTTCCTGATCGGCGGCACCGCCGGCCGCACCACGCTCAACGGCGAAGGCCTGCAGCATGAGGACGGCCACAGCCACCTGCTGGCGGCGACCATCCCGAACTGCGTTCCCTACGACCCGACCTACGCGCACGAACTGGCGGTCATCGTCCAGGACGGCCTGCGCCGCATGGTCGAGAACCAGGAGAACGTGTACTACTACCTGACCGTGATGAACGAAAACTACTCGCAGCCTGGCCTGACCGCCGGCGACGAGGAAGGCATCGTGCGCGGCATGTACAAGCTCAGGAGCGTCGGCAAGGGCAAGCAGCGCGTGCAGTTGATGGGCTCCGGCACCATCCTGCGCGAAGTGCAGGCCGCCCAGGACCTGCTGGAGGCGGATTGGGGCATCGGTTCGGACCTGTGGAGCGTCACCAGCTTCACGCTGCTGCGCCGCGACGGCCTGGACGTGGATCGCCACAACCTGCTGCACCCGGAAGACAAGAAGCCGCAGGTGCCCTTCGTCACCCAGCAACTGGAAAAGACCACGGGCCCCATCATCGCGTCGACCGACTACATGAAGCTGTTCGCCGACCAGATCCGCCCGTTCATGCCCAAGGGCCGCGACTATCGCGTGCTGGGCACCGACGGCTTCGGCCGTTCGGATTTCCGCGCCAAGCTGCGCGAGCACTTTGAGGTGGACCGCCACTTCGTTGTATTGTCGGCGCTGAAGGCGCTGGCCGACGAAGGCACGGTCCCGGTCGCCAAGGTCGCCGAGGCCATCAAGAAGTACGGCATCGATCCCAATAAAGCCAACCCCCAATACGCCTGAGGGTAAAACACATGAGCAATACGGTGGAAATCAAGGTACCCGATATCGGCGACTTCAAGGAAGTGGAGGTCATCGAAGTGCTGGTGGCCCCCGGCGACACGATCCAGGCCGAACAAAGCCTGATCACGGTCGAATCGGACAAGGCGTCCATGGAAATCCCCTCGTCGCAAGCCGGCGTGGTGAAGGCGGTGAAGGTCAAGGTCGGCGACAAGGTGTCGATGGGTTCGGTGGTGCTGGAGCTGGAAGCGGCTGATGCCGCGGCGGCGCCCGCCGCCGCGCCGGCCCAGGCCGAAGCGCCCAAGGCCCAGGCCGCCGCGGCGTCCAAGGCCGAAGCGGCCGCGCCGGCGCCCGCCCAAGGCGGCGGCGAAGCCGAAATCACCGTGCCCGATATCGGCGACTTCAAGGAAGTGGAAGTCATCGAGGTGATGGTCGCCGTCGGCGACACGATCAAGCCGGAACAAAGCCTGATCACCGTGGAGTCCGACAAGGCTTCGATGGAGATCCCGGCCTCGCAGGGCGGCGTGGTCAAGTCCATCAACGTCAAGGTGGGCGACAAGGTATCCAAGGGTTCCGTCGTGCTGGTGGTCGAGGGTGGCGGCGGCGCCGCGCCGGCCGCCGCGCCGCAGGCGGAAAGCGCGCCCGCGGCGAAGGCCGACGCGGGCAAGGCCGAAGCGGCGCCCGCGCCCAAGGCCGCGCCGGCCCAGGCCGCCCAACGCCCGGCCGCCGCGCTGGAAGCGTCCGCGCTCAAGCCCGGCCAACTGCCGCATGCCTCGCCGTCGGTGCGCAAGTTCGCGCGCGAACTGGGCGTGGACCTGGTGCGCGTGAAGGGCACCGGTCCAAAGGACCGCATTACGCAGGATGACGTGCGCAACTTCGTCAAGCAGGCCCTGGCCGGCGGGGCACCCGCCGCCTCGGGCGCCCCGGCCGTGGCCGGCGGCGGCCTGAGCGTGCTGCCGTGGCCGCAGGTCGACTTCGCCAAGTTCGGGCCGATCGAAGCCAAGCCGCTGTCGCGCATCAAGAAGATCTCCGGCGCCAACCTGCATCGCAACTGGGTCATGATCCCGCACGTCACCAACAATGACGAAGCGGACATCACCGACCTGGAAGCGCTGCGCGTGACGCTGAACAAGGAAAACGAGAAGGCCGGCATCAAGGTCACCATGCTCGCGTTCCTGATCAAGGCCGTGGTCGCGGCCCTGAAGAAATTCCCCGAGTTCAACGCCTCGCTGGACGGCGACAACCTGGTCCTGAAGCAGTACTACCACATCGGCTTCGCGGCCGACACGCCCAACGGGCTGGTGGTGCCGGTGATCCGCGACGCCGACAAGAAGGGCGTCTTCGAGATCGCCAAGGAAACCTCCGACCTGGCCAAGAAGGCGCGCGACGGCAAGCTGTCGCCGGCCGAAATGCAGGGCGGCTGCTTCTCGATCTCGTCGCTGGGCGGCATCGGCGGCACCCACTTCACGCCCATCATCAACGCGCCGGAAGTGGCCATCCTGGGCGTCTCGCGCTCGGATCGCAAGCCGGTGTGGAACGGCAAGGAGTTCGTGCCCCGCCTGATCCTGCCGCTGTCGCTGTCCTATGACCACCGCGTCATCGACGGCGCCGCCGCGGCCCGCTTCAATGCCTATCTGGGCGCGCTGCTGGCCGACTTCCGCCGCATCGCGCTGTAAACGGGGAGCCCTATGAGCAACACGGTGGAAATCAAGGTACCCGATATCGGCGACTTCAAGGAAGTGGAAGTCATCGAAGTGCTGGTGGCCCCGGGCGACACGATCCAGGCCGAGCAGAGCCTGATCACGGTCGAGTCGGACAAGGCCTCGATGGAAATCCCCTCGTCGCAAGCCGGCGTGGTGAAGGCGGTGAAGGTCAAGGTCGGCGACAAGGTGTCGATGGGTTCGGTGGTGCTGGACCTGGAGCCGTCCGGCGCCGCCGCGCCGGCGGCCGCGCCCAAGGCGGCCGCCGCCGAGGCGCCCAAGATGCCGGCGCCGCCGCCGGCCGCCAAGGCCGCGCCGCCGGCCACCGCGCCGGTCGCGTCGTCCTATTCCGGCAGCGCCGACCTCGAGTGCGACATGCTGGTGCTGGGCGCCGGCCCGGGCGGCTATTCGGCCGCTTTCCGCGCCGCCGACCTGGGCATGAAGACCGTCCTGGTCGAACGCTATTCGACGCTGGGCGGCGTCTGCCTGAACGTGGGGTGCATCCCCTCGAAGGCGCTGCTGCACGTCGCGGCGGTCATGGAGGAAGCCAAGGCCCTGGCCGATCACGGCATCACCTTCGGCGAGCCCAAGATCGACCTGGACAAGCTGCGCAGCTTCAAGGACAGCGTGGTCGGCAAGCTGACCGGCGGCCTGGGCGGCATGGCCAAGATGCGCAAGGTCACCGTGGTGACCGGCGTGGGCGAGTTCGCCGATCCCCATCACCTGACGGTGAAGGCGGCCGACGGCAAGACCCAGACCATCCGCTTCAAGAACGCCATCATCGCGGCGGGCAGCCAGGCCGTGCGCCTGCCTTTCCTGCCCGACGACGAACGCATCGTCGATTCGACCGGCGCGCTGCTCCTGCGCAGCATCCCCAAGAAGATGCTGATCGTCGGCGGCGGGATCATCGGCCTGGAAATGGGCACGGTCTACTCGACGCTGGGCGCGCGCCTGGACGTGGTGGAAATGCTGGACGGCCTGATGCAGGGCGCGGACCGCGACCTGGTCAAGGTGTGGCAGAAGATGAATGCGCCGCGCTTCGACAACATCA
Organism: Bordetella genomosp. 10; assembly: GCF_002261225.1. Classification (NCBI taxonomy): domain Bacteria; kingdom Pseudomonadati; phylum Pseudomonadota; class Betaproteobacteria; order Burkholderiales; family Alcaligenaceae; genus Bordetella; species Bordetella genomosp. 10. Next base: position 56,423 of record NZ_NEVM01000005.1, on the reverse strand, counting down.
TGCTCAAGACCAAGACGGTCGCGGCGGAAGCCAGGAAGGACGGCATCTACGTCACCTTCGAGGGCGAGGGCGCGCCGAAAGAGCCGCAGCGCTACGACCTGGTGCTGCAGGCCGTCGGCCGCAGCCCCAACGGCAAGAAGATCGGCGCCGACAAGGCGGGCATCGCGGTGACGGACCGCGGCTTCATCGACGTCGACAAGCAGATGCGCACCAACGTGCCGCACATCTATGCCATCGGCGACATCGTCGGCCAGCCCATGCTGGCGCACAAGGCCGTGCACGAAGGCCACGTGGCGGCCGAGGCCGCGTCCGGCGAGAAGTCCTTCTTCGACGCCCGCGTCATTCCGGCGGTGGCCTACACCGATCCGGAAGTGGCCTGGGTCGGCCTGACCGAGGACGATGCCAAGAAGCAGGGCATCAAGATCGAGAAGGGCGTCTTCCCCTGGGCCGCCTCCGGCCGCGCCATCGCCAACGGCCGCGACGAGGGCTTCACCAAGCTGCTGTTCGACGCCGAAACCCATCGCATTCTGGGCGGCGGCATCGTCGGCACCCATGCCGGCGACCTGATCAGCGAATTGGCCCTGGCGGTGGAAATGGGCGCGGACGTGGTCGACATCGCCAAGACCATCCACCCGCATCCCACGCTGGGCGAGTCGGTGGGCATGGCCGCGGAAGTGGCGGAAGGCGTTTGCACGGACCTGCCGCCCACGCGGAAGAAGTAATAAGCGGCACCGCCGGGGCCTCCGGGCCTTGGGCCTTGGGCTTTGCTCGCGGCAAACGAAAAACGGCGCGTTCATCGGGAACGCGCCGTTTTTTATCGCCGTGCCGCCGTCCTACCGGAACAGCACCACCGCCTGTTGCAGCGTGCCCCAGAAGCCGTAGGCCAGCGGGATCACCACGCACGCCCAGGCGAACAGCACCAGGGCGGCCGGCGTGCGGAAGGTGCTGGCGCCCTGGCCATGCACCTCGGAGGCGGAGACGCGCTCATGGGCCAGCGCCTTCTCGGTGGCCAGTTCCCCGTCCGTCATGAAGTGCTTGGGGTTGACCGGGCGGATGGCCAGGTTGCACAGCAGGCCCAGCAGCAGCAGGCCGGCCAGGATGTACATGGTGATGTCGTACACCTGCGCGCGCGGCACGCCGATGGACAATTGGTATTCGCGCAGCGAGCTGATCAGCATGGGCCCGAAGATGCCGGCGGCGGACCACGCGGTCAGCAGGCGGCCGTGGATGGCGCCCACCATCTGCGTCCCGAACAGGTCGGCCAGGTAGGCCGGCACGGTGGCGAAGCCGCCGCCGTAGAACGACAGGATGATGCAGAAGGCGCCGACGAACAGGGCCAGGTGGCTATTGTGCGCGGACCAGGGCACCGAGGCGTACAGCACGATGCCGGCCACGAAGAACACCGCGTAGGTCAGCTTGCGGCCCAGCTTGTCCGACAGGCTGGCCCAGACGAAGCGGCCGCCGATGTTGAACAGGCTCAGCAGGCCGGTGAAGCCGGCGGCGATGGTGGCGATGACGGCCAGTTGCTCCTTGTTCAACTGCGCGAAGCCCAGGCTGTCCTGGCCGATCAGGCTGCCGCCGAAGACTTCCTGCAGCAGCGGCGAGGCCATGCTCAGGATGCCGATGCCGGCGGTCACGTTCAGGCACAGCACCAGCCATACCAGCCAGAACTGCGGCACGCCCCAGATCTTCTTCACGTGCACGTGGCCGTGGGTGATCATGGCGTTGCGCGTATGGGCGGCGGGCGCGGTCCAGCCTTCCGGTTTCCAGTTGGAGGCCGGCACGCGGTAGCCCAGCGCGCCCCCGACCATGAAGACGGCGTAGATCGCGGCCATGGTCAGGAAGGTCTGCCAGACGCCGGGCGAGCCCGGTTCGGCGTAGTAGCGCATCAGCGCATTGGCCAGCGGCGCGCCGACCATGGCGCCGCCGCCGAAACCCATGATGGCCATGCCCGTGGCCATGCCGCGGCGGTCCGGGAACCACTTGATCAGCGTGCTGACGGGCGAGATGTAGCCCAGGCCCAGACCGATGCCGCCGATGATGCCGGAGCCGACCCACAGCATCCACAGTTGATGCACGTAGACGCCGATGGCGGAGATCACCAGGCCGCCGCACCAGCACAGCGCCGCCACCAGGCCGGCCTTGCGCGGGCCCGCGCGTTCGAGCCAGCCGCCCCAGAGCGCGGCGGCGCAGCCGAGCACCACGAAGAACAGGATGTAGGTCCCGGTCAGGCTGGAGATGCGCCAGTCGCAGGTGGTGGTGAAGAGTTCGTCGAACAGGCTCATGCCGGCCGCGCAGGCCTGGGGGGCGTTGCCGCCCAGGGCCTTGGACAGCGGCAGCCAGAACACGGAAAAGCCGTAGGCCATGCCGATGCACAGGTGGATCGCCAGCGCGGCCGGCGGGACCAGCCAGCGGCTGAAGCCGGGGCCGGCGATGGTGCGTTCCTTGTCGAGAAAGCCGGGTCGCGAACCCGGCAGGTCTAGGGTGGTTGCCGTATTCATCTTATTTCCTTTAATTGTCGTTCGTAGAAGCGGCGAGACGGCGAGACGGGGTATCGCGGGTACTTCATGGGTACTTCTCTGGGGTCTTTCTCTGGGGTACTTCAGGAGGGGAATGGCCGGGAAGATGCGTGGATCGGGCGATTCATGGCTGCCCGGCCGGCGTTCCGGCGGGCGCGGGCGGCGTGGTCGAAGCCGACGCCGGCGCCGCGACGCGCGGCAACAGGCGCTCGCGGTATTGCGTGACGGCCTGCAGCACGATGGGAGCGAGGCGGGTATCGCCGTCGACGCCATCGGGATGCCGCTGCAGGAACGCCAGCAGTTCATTGCGCATGCGCGGCTCCCAGAATTTCTGGATGTGGCCGGCGATGCCTTCCAGCGCTTCCGGCCGGTCCGGCATGGCGTCGAAGAAGTCGCCGATGCGGTTGGCCATGCGGATCAGGTTGTGCGGGTCCATGGTCGGGCGGGCAGGGAATCGGTATGGGGTATGGCGTATGTGGGTATGGCGTCGGTGCGTTTACTTGCCGGCGGGCGCCGCTTCGCGTTCGGCCAGCAGTTTCTGCTGGATATCGGTGAACCGGCTCCATTGGCGCTGCCACTCCGAAGGCTGGGACACCCGCACGACCTGCACGGCCGTCACCTTGTACTCCGGACAGTTGGTGGCCCAGTCCGAATTGTCGGTGGTCACCACGTTGGCGCCCGACTCCGGAAAATGGAAGGTGGTGTATACCACGCCCGGCTGCACGCGATCGGTCAGGACGGCGCGCAGCACGGTTTCGCCGGCCCGGCTCTGCACGCCCACCCAGTCGCCGCTGGCGATGCCCCTGTCCTCGGCGTCCTGCGGATGCACCTCCAGCACGTCCTCGCCGTGCCACATGACGTTGGGCGTGCGGCGCGTCTGGGCGCCGACGTTGTACTGGGACAGGATGCGGCCGGTGGTCAGCAGCAGCGGGAACTTGCGCGTGCTGCGCTCGTCGCTCGCCACGTACTTGGTAATGATGAAGCGCCCCTTGCCGCGCACGAACTCGTCGACGTGCATGATGGGCGTGCCATCCGGCGTCTCCTCGGTGCAGGGCCATTGCAGGCTGCCCAGGTGCTCCAGCTTCTCGTAGCTGACGCCGGCGAAGGTCGGCGTCAGGCGCGCGATCTCGTCCATGATCTCGGACGGATGGCGGTAGTTCATGGGGTAGCCGAGCGCGTTGGACAAGGCCACGGTCACTTCCCAGTCGGCCTTGCCGTTCTTCGGCTCCATCACCTTGCGCACGCGCGAGATTCGCCGTTCGGCATTGGTGAAGGTGCCGTCCTTCTCCAGGAAGGAGGAACCCGGCAGGAACACGTGGGCGTACTTGGCGGTCTCGTTGAGGAACAGGTCCTGCACCACGATGCATTCCATGGCGGCCAGGGCGGCCGCCACGTGCTGCGTGTTGGGATCGGACTGGACGATGTCCTCGCCCTGGCAGTAAAGGCCCTTGAAGGAGCCGCCCAGCGCCGCCTCGAACATATTGGGAATGCGCAGGCCCGGCTCCGGCTGCAGCGTCACGCCCCAATCCTGCTCGAATTGGGCGCGCACCGCGTCGTCGGAAATGTGGCGGTAGCCCGGCAGCTCGTGCGGGAAGGAGCCCATGTCGCAGGAGCCCTGCACGTTGTTCTGGCCGCGCAGCGGGTTCACGCCGACGCCTTCGCGGCCGATGTTGCCGGTGGCCATGGCCAGGTTGGCGATGCCCATCACCGTGGTCGAGCCCTGGCTGTGCTCGGTCACGCCCAGGCCGTAGTAGATGGCGCCGTTGCCGGCCGTCGCGTACAGGCGCGCCGCGCCGCGCACGGCGGCCGCCGGCACGCCGGTGACCGATTCCATGGCTTCCGGCGAATTCTCCGGCTGCGATACGAAGGCGCGCCATTCCTCGAAGGCCTTCTTCTCGCAGCGCGCGGCCACGTAGGCCTCGTCGATCAGGTTCTCGGTGGCGATGACGTGGGCCAGCGACGACAGCAGCGCGACATTGGTGCCGGGCCGCACCTGAAGATGGAAGTCCGCCTTGATGTGCGGCGAGCTGACCAGCTCGATGCGGCGCGGGTCGATGACGATGAGCCGCGCGCCCTGGCGCAGCCGCTTTTTCAGGCGCGAGGCGAAGACCGGATGGCCGCTGCTGGGGTTGGCCCCCATCACCACGACCACGTCGGCATGCATCACCGAATCGAAGGTCTGCGTGCCGGCCGATTCGCCCAGGGTCTGCTTCAGTCCGTAGCCGGTGGGCGAGTGGCAGACGCGGGCGCAGGTGTCGACGTTGTTGGTGTTGAAGGCGGCGCGCACCAGCTTCTGCACCAGCCAGGTCTCCTCGTTGGTGCAGCGCGAGGACGTGATGCCGCCGACGGCGTCGCGGCCGTAGGTGGCCTGCAGCCGCTTGAACTCGGCGGCCGCGTGGCCGATGGCTTCTTCCCAACTGACCTCGCGCCAGGGATCGCTGATGCGCTTGCGGATCATGGGCTTGAGCACGCGTTCCTTGTGCGTGGCGTAGCCCCAGGCGAAGCGGCCCTTGACGCAGGAGTGGCCGCGGTTGGCCTGGCCGTCCTTCCACGGCACCATGCGCACCACTTCCTGGCCCTTCATCTCGGCGCGGAAGGCGCAGCCCACGCCGCAGTAGGCGCAGGTGGTGACGACCGAATGTTCGGCCTGGCCCATCATGATGACGGTCTTTTCCTGTAGCGTGGAGGTCGGGCAGGCCTGCACGCAGGCGCCGCAGGACACGCACTCGCTTTCCATGAAAGGCTGGTCCTGGCCCGCCGACACGCGGGATTCGAAGCCGCGGCCCGAGATGGTCAGCGCGAAGGTGCCCTGGGTTTCCTCGCAGGCGCGCACGCAGCGGTTGCAGACGATGCACTTGGAGGGATCGTAGGCGAAGTAGGGGTTCGACTCGTCCTTGGCGCTTTGCAGGTGGTTGGCGCCCTGGTAGCCGTAGCGCACCTCGCGCAGCCCCACCACGCCGGCCATGTCCTGCAGTTCGCAGTCGCCGTTGGCGGGGCAGGTCAGGCAGTCCAGCGGGTGGTCGGAGATGTACAGCTCCATCACGCCGCGGCGCAGTTCATGCAGCTTGGGCGTTTCGGTGCGCACCACCATGCCGGCTTCCACCGGCGTGGTGCAGGAGGCCGGATACCCGCGCCGGCCGTCGATCTGCACCAGGCACAGGCGGCAGGAGCCGAAGGCTTCCAGGCTGTCGGTGGCGCACAGCTTGGGGATGTTGATGCCGGCCTCGGCGGCCGCGCGCATGATCGACGTGCCGGCGGGCGCCTGGATCTCCTGGCCGTCTATGGTCAGGCTCACCATTTCTTCGGCGGCGCGCGCCGGGGTGCCGTAGTCGCGTTCTCGTTTTACGACGGTCTCTAGCATGATCGTTGTCTCCCGTGCGGGCCGTCAGGCCGGCTGATGGGCCGGCTGGCGGGCCGTCCGTTCCAGGCCGAAGTCCTGGGGGAAATGGTCGAGCGCCGACAGCACGGGGTAGGGCGTCATGCCGCCGAGCGCGCACAGCGAGCCGCCCAGCATGGTGTCGCACAGGTCGCGCAGCAGCACGACCTGTTTCCCGTGGTCGGCGCCGCCGGCCGCGATGCGGTCCAGCGTCTCCATGCCGCGCGTCGAGCCGATGCGGCATGGCGTGCACTTGCCGCAGGATTCGACCGCGCAGAATTCCATCGCGTAGCGCGCCATGCGCAGCATGTCCACGCTGTCGTCGAAGGCGACCAGGCCGCCGTGGCCGATCATGGCCGACGCCGCCGCATAGGCCTCGTAGTCCAGCGGGATGTCCCATTGCGACTCGGGCAGGTAGGCGCCCAGCGGGCCGCCGACCTGCACCGCGCGCAGCGGCCGGCCGCTGGCGCTGCCGCCGCCGAAGTCGTAGAGCAGTTCGCGCAGGGTCAGGCCGAAGGCCTTCTCGACCAGGCCGCCCTGGCGCAGGTTGCCGGCCAACTGGAAGGGCAGGGTGCCGGTGGAGCGGCCCACCCCGTAGTCGCGGTAGTGTTGCGCGCCGCGCGCCAGGATGATGGGCACCGAGGCCAGCGAGATCACGTTATTGATGACGGTGGGCTTGCCGAACAGGCCGGCGATGGCCGGCAGCGGCGGCTTGGCGCGCACCACGCCGCGCTTGCCCTCCAGGCTTTCGAGCAGCGAGGTTTCCTCGCCGCAGATGTAGGCGCCCGCGCCGGTCCGCACTTCCAGGTCGAAGCGGCGGCTGCTGCCGCAGACGTCGTCGCCCAGCCACCCGGCGGCGCGCGCCGCCGCGATCGCCGCGTCCAGCGCCTCGATCGATTGCGGATATTCGGAGCGCACGTAGATATAGCCGGCGGTCGCGCCCACCGCCAGGCCGGCGATGGCCATGCCTTCGATCAGCACGAAGGGGTCGCCTTCCATCAACAGGCGGTCCGCGAAAGTGCCCGAATCGCCTTCGTCGGCGTTGCACACGATGTACTTCTGCGCGGCCGGCGCCGAGGCCACGGTCTTCCACTTGATGCCCGTGGGGAAGGCGGCGCCGCCGCGGCCGCGCAGGCCGGATTGCAGGACTTCCTCGACGATTTGCGCCGGTTCCATGGCCAGCGCGCGGCGCAGGCCGGCGAGGCCGCCGTTCGCCTCGTAGTCCGCGGCCGAGCGCGGGTCGACGATGCCGACGCGCGCGAAGGTCAGGCGTTCCTGGCGCTTGAGATAGGGGATTTCCTCGGTGAGGCCATGGCACAGCGCGTGGGCGGCGCCGGCCAGCCAGCCGGCGTCGAACAGGCCGGGCACGTCGTCGGCGTCTATGGGGCCATAGGCCACGCGGCCGGCCGGGGTGGCGACCTCGACCAAGGTTTCGAGCCACAGCAGGCCGCGCGAACCGTTGCGCACCACGCGCACGGCCAGCCCGCGGCGGGCCGCCTCGGTGCTGACGGCCAGGGCCACGGCGTCGGCGCCCACCGCCAGGGCGGCGGCGTCGCGCGGGACGTAGACCGTCACGGCGGTCGGCGCCGGCATCACGGATGGCTGGTTCATTTCGCGGCCTCCGTCACGTAGCCCAGGATCTTGTCGAAGCGCTTGGGCGTGAGCCGGGCATAGGGCACGCCGTCCACCAGCATGGCCGGCGATTGCGCGCACAGGCCCAGGCAGTAGACGGGCTCCAGCGTGTAGGCGCCGTCGGCGCTGCTGGCGTGGAAATCGCAGCCCAGCTTTTTGCGCGCGTGCTCGGCCAGGCGCTCGCTGCCCATGGCCTGGCAGGACTCGGCCCGGCACAACTCGACGACGTGACGGCCCGGCGGCGCCTGGCGGAAGTGCGGATAGAAGGTGATGACGCCATGGACCTCGGCGCGCGACAGGTTCAGGCCGTCCGCGATGGCCTGCACGGTGTCCGGCGGGATGTGGCCCAGTTCGGCCTGGACCGCATGCAGGATGGGCAACAGGGGGCCAGGCCGTTGCGCGTGCGCGGCGACGATGCGCTGGACGGCGGCCAGCGCGGGCGTACAGGGCGCGCCATGGGCGTTGTCCGGCGGGCGCTGGGCGTCATGCGTCCCGCGCGCGGCGCCGGTGGATGCCAGATCTATCCTGGCCTGACCTTTGATCATGGAGTTGGGCTCCCGAGGTTCTGTGGTGTACGGCCGTCTATATGCTACGTCTATATGCTATTTGGGACATATATGACGATGCCGGTGTCTCCTTGGCGCGACTCTAAAGCCAGCGGGCTCCCGGTTCAATATGAAATTATTTTCCTATTTGGTGTACACCCGGGCGTACACTCCGCCTCATGAACGACCACACCGGCGCTTTCCGCGTCGCGCTGCGGCCGGGCTGGTGGCTGGAGCGCGACGACGCCGACGGCGGTATCCCGCTACAGGACGTGCTGGCCTTGCTGGCCGCGATCGACGCCACGGGCAACATCGCCGGCGCCTGCCGCGCCTGCGGCCTGTCCTATCGCCACGCCTGGGGCGTGCTGCGCAGGTTCGAGGCATTGTTCGGCGCGCCGCTGCTCGTCACGCACCGGCGCCAGGGCACCGAACTGGCGCCCTTCGGACAGCGTCTGCTGTGGGCCAATCGCCGCATCGAGGCGCGCTTGATGCCCATGCTCGACAGCCTGGCTTCCGAATTGCAGGAAGAGTTGCAGCGCCTGCTGCCGGAGGGCAAGCCGCACCTGCGCCTGCACGCCAGCCACGGCTTCGCGGTCGAGGCGCTGATGCAGCACATGCAGGCGCGGGCGCCGGGCCTGGAACTGCGCTACCGGACCGCCAGCGAGGCGTTGGCGGCGCTCGACGGCGGCGAATGCGACCTGGCCGGCTTCCAGGTGCCGCTGGGCGAGTTCGAGCCGTCCATGCTGGCGCACTACCGGCAGTGGCTGCATCGCGAGGATCACTTGCTGGTGCACCTGGCGGTGCGCAATACCGGCCTGTTCGTGCCGGCCGGCAATCCCAAGCGCATCCGCGGCATGGCCGACCTGGCGCGGCCGGGCGTGCGCTTCGTCAATCGCCAGACCGGTTCCAGCACGCGGTTGCTGATCGAACTGATGCTGCGCCGGCTGGACATCCCGGTGGCGCAGGTGCAGGGCTACGAGAACAGCGAGTTCACGCACATGGCGGTGGCGGCGCACATCGCCAGCGGCATGGCCGACACCGGCATCGGCGTGGAGACGGCGGCGCATCGCTTCGGCCTGGATTTCGTGCCGCTGGCGCGCGAACGCTATTTCTTCGCCGTGCGCAAGGAACTGATGGACCAGCCCGCCATGCGAGCGTTGCTGGGCGTGATGCAGGGGCCGGGCTACCGGAATTTCATCGGGCAACTGGTCGGCTACGACGCAAGCGAGACGGGGAAGATCCAGACCTTGGGGGAAGCGTTCGGGTGAGTCCGGCTGATCCGGCCGCGCTTCTGGCCTCCACCGCGAGGCCAGGCTCGTGAAGGGCGGCCTCAGTGCTGCTTCATGACGCTCTGTCTGTAGAAACCGGTGAACGTGACGTTCATCCCGCCGCACTTGTAGTTGTCCTCGACCAGGAGATAGGTGCCGCGCCGCGCCATCTTGACGCGGCAGTCGTCCGGGCCGCCTTGCGCGTAGGGCAGGGCGTCATTGCCCGTCGAGGTGAAGGCGAGCAGCCCGTTCTCGGGTTTCACCACGCCGTGCAGGTCGCCCACGTGGACGTTGTCGCCCGCGCGCCATGTCGCGTTGCCGTCCACCGCCAGGGCGTCGCCCTTGGGCTCGATGCTTATCTCGTTGTCGAAGACGCGCCATGTCCCGGTCCAATTGACGGGTTTCTGCGCTTCGGCCGGCGCGATCTCCAGTGAGGCGGCCGGCAGCCATTCGAGCAGCATGTCGCCGCGCGCCGTGACGTAGCCGGTGCAGACGAAATCGCCTTCCCGGGTGCCCGCCAGCACCACGTCGCCGCGAATCAGGTAGGCCTTCGCCTGGCACTCCTTGCCGTCGCTGGGGCAGTGGTTGGACGCATCCGCATGCTTGACGAAATGAAGCTTGGCCGGGGTGACGACGGCAGCCTGGGCGTTTTGCAGATTGACGTCGCCCCAGCCGCAACTGGCGTTTGCCGCAAAGGGAATGAAAGAAGCAGCGGCCGCGAGGCAGGCCGCGTGGAGGGCAGGTTTGATGAGCATGGCCGATAGCTTACCGGAAGCGCGAGGTCGTGGCGCGGTCGCGGCGCGTCCTTGGCACGACGCCGGCGCACGCTGGATACCGCGCCGCGCGTAACCTTGCGGTTACGTCATACGGTAGCGTAGACTCCGCGCATCACCCGGCTACGGACGGGCTTCTGCTTCGTCCAGGTACTGCGAGGTCATGGCGTCGAGTTCCGTTTGCTCTGGTACCCCGACTATTCGCGTTCGCGACAACCGCGGCCTCGATGTGCGCACGCTGCGCTATAACCGCGTCGCGCCGGGGGACGTCGCCAGCCAGTGCGTCGAACGCGATGCCTTCAATCCCCTGGGCCAGCCCGAGTCCTCGCAGGATGCCCGCTTCTTTGCCCAAGGCGGCGCCTCGCCCACGCTCAATTTCCGATATACCCCGGCGCTATCGGGCCGGATGCTGCAAACGCTGGGCGCCGACGCCGGCCAGGCGCAGGCCTTCCACGATATCGACGGCCGTCCCGTCTGGCAACGCGATGCCCGCGGCACGGTCCAACAATTCACCCGCGACGCCCTGGGCCGGCCCGTGTCGCGCACCGAGGCGCTGGCCGGACAAGCGCCCGCCGTGCGCGAGCGCTGGGTTTACGGAGATGCCGCGTTGCCCGCGGCCGGCTATGCCGCGACCGACGAGACCGATCCGCGCAACCTGAACCAGCGCGGCCAGGTCGTCCAGCACTACGACACGGCGGGCCTGCTCGATACCCGCGCGGCCGGCTACACGGTGCAGGGCGCGGCCCAGCGGCAAGACCGCACCTTGCTGCCGCCGGAAACTTCCAGCGATTGGAGCGGCGCGTCGGCGGCGGACTGGCAGGCCGGCCTGACAGGCCTGCCGGCCTATTGCACCGCCTGGACCTACAACGCCTTGGGTCGGGTCCTGCGGCAGACCGACGCGCGGGGCCACGTCCAGCGCCGCGCCTACGACGTCGCCGGGCGCAAGAGCGCGGGCTGGGTCCAGCTCCAGGGCCAGGCCGAGGAAAGAGGCGTCACCGCCGCGATCACCTACGCCGCGGGCGGCGAGATCGAGACCAAGGCCGATGCCAACGGCATTGCCACCGCCTACACGTACGAACCTCAGCTTACCGGGCGGGTGCTCGGGATCAAGGTCAGCCGCAAGCAGGGCGCGATCGCGACGGTGCTGCAGGACTTGGCCTACACCTACGATCCCGTGGGCAACGTCGTCGGCATGACCGACAACGCCGCGCAGGCCGCCTGCTTCAAGAATCAGGCCACGACGGCCGCGCGCGCGTACACCTACGACGCGCTCTATCGGCTCTTGAGCGCCAGTGGGCGTGAAAACGCGGTCGCCAGCGGATCGCCGGATACCGACAACCCCGGGCCGGATCCGGTGAACTATCGCAATTACAGCCGTAGCTACGCCTATGACCTGGGCGGCAACCTGATACGGATTACCCCGGGCAACGGTTTGCCCAATCGCATCATGACCGTGGCGCTCGCCAGCAATCGCGCCGTCAGCAATGCCTCCGCCACGGGCGCGACGCCGGCGAACGTGCATGCGACCTATTTCGATGCGGCCGGTAACGCGAACTGCCTGGATGGCAACATGCGGCAGCCGATGCGTTGGAGCGGGCTGAACCAGCTCGGTTGCCTGGTGACGGTCCAACGTAGCGCCACGGACCCGGCGCAGAACGACCGCGAGAGTTATGCCTACGATGGCGGCGGCCGGCGCGTACGCAAGACCGGATTCGCCAAGGCGAGCGGCGCCTGGAATCAAGCCGACGTCATCTACCTGCCCGGGCTGGAAATCCGTCAACAGAGCGCGGGCGAGCAGTTGGAAGTCATGGTGCTCGACGACGGCGCGCGGGTGTTGAACTGGACCGCTGGAAAGCCAGGCGACATCGGCAACCGGCAGATTCGCTACCGGTATAGCGATCGGCAGAACTCGTGCCAGATCGAGACCGACGACACCGGGGCGGTCATCACTCAGGAGGAGTACTACCCCTATGGCGGCACCGCCGTATGGGCGGTCGCGTCCACCAGCGAGGCCAAATACAAGACCATTCGGTATTCGGGCAAGGAACGCGACGCGGCGGGCCTCTATTACTACGGGCTGCGCTATTACCAGCCATGGATCGGGCGCTGGATCAATCCCGACCCGGGCGGCGCCGTCGACGGGAAAAATCTCTACTGCATGGTGCGGAACAACCCGGTTTCCTTAAGGGATGGCAACGGGCTGGCCAGCGATGACGTCGCTATCCATAAGCGTCCGACGGAACTTCTCGCGGAAAGAATACTCTCCTCGTATGACGAAAATACAGAAAAGTTGCCCAGGAATCTGCTGCATATCTGGGTGGGGCCCAAGGTGTTGCCCGACCTTTTTGTCTCCAATCTCAATGGGTTTATACATTTTTACTCGGAGAAGGGTTTCCAGTCTTTTCTCTTTACGGACAGCTCCACAGGCCCGACTCGTTTGAATCGGCTGAAGGCACGCTGGAAATCGAAAGAGTCGCTAGACCCACGGATTCAGATTATCGATATTCACAGGTCCCCTGAGCTGGAGGAGTTCAGATCAGAGGAGGCCTATGCGGATTTATATTCAAGATATAAATTCGCCATAAAAAACAAGCGATTTGCCCAGGCTGCCGATATTTTCAGAATTTATGCCTTGTATAAATTTGGCGGTGTCTATGCTGATGTGGATGATACGGCCATTGGAATAGTGGATGTCGATGTGCCAAGATTTGGAATTTTTACTACGTGGCCCGTATATCCGCCTGGCATTGAAGAAAAAGTAATCAACAATACCCCCATCATTGCCGTCCCTCGCCATCCCGTGCTTCACGAAATGATAGGAAGATTGTCGCGCGCGGATCTTAGTAGCAAGGATTCCGAAGACGTGCTCAGGACGACGGGTCCTTTTCTATTCACCAGCGTTCTGAGGGAGGCCTATCCCTTCCTGAAGCGCACTGCCTCCGGTGGGCACAGAGAACGGATGGGACTCTCCGAGAACGAGGTCAGCGATAAAATTTTGCACGGAGCGCTGGTGCGGGCGAGAGCGGAAATAATGAGGGCAGGCAAATACGTTTCCATTGGCAGTAATGGAAGCTGGAAGAAAAAAGGCGCGTGATGCAAGCGCCCGCCGGATGCGCCTTGACGTCGCCGAAAAGGCCGGCGGTCGCGCTTCGGCGGGCAGGACCGCCTTCTTCCCTTTTGCCTCGTCTCGGTCCTACTGACTCCGCTACCGCCCAACCCCCGCAGCCATGACGCCGTCACGTCCGCCATTTTCCCTGCTCACGTTGCAGATCTTCGTTGCGGTGGCCCGCCTGGGCAGTTTCACGCGCGCGGCCGATGCGCTGTGCCTGACCCAGAGCACGGTCAGCAAGCATGTCGGGCTGCTGGAAAAGCAATTGGGCGTGCCGCTTTTCACCCGCGCCGGCGGCGTGGCGCCGACGCCGGCCGGCGCGAGGTTCCTGGAAGCGACGGAGCCGGCGTTGCAGCAGATCTGGCATGCCGTGGAGCAGGTGCGCGCCAAGCCGGCGCAGAAGGCCACGGTGACCTTCCTGGCGCCCCCCGCGGTATTGCAGTACTGGCTGGTGCCGCTCCTGCCGCGATTCGCCGTGGATCATCCCGACATCGATCTTCAGATGCGTCCGCGCCTGCTGAGCGGCGGCGTGGGCCGCGGCGACGTCGATGCGGACATCCGCTTCGGCAACGGGGCCTGGCAGGGCGTGCGGGCCCAGTATCTGTTCGGCCGCGAAATGTGCGTCGTGGCCACCCCGGCGCTATGCCGGCGACTGGCATTGCGGCGCTATGCCGATCTCTCTCTCGCCCCTGCTGCGCCACGTGCTTTACCCCAGCGCGTGGACGGAATGGGCCCGCGCCATGGCTCCCGGCCTGGCGCTGGATGCCACGGGACCGGAATACGATCATTACTCGGTGATGCTGGAGGCCGTGCAGGCCGAGCTGGGCGTCGCCATCGTGCCGCGCCTGCTGGTGCGCAAGGCGCTGGCCTCCGGCGAATTGGAGGCGCCGTTCAACGAAGTGGTGCTGGGCTCCAGCGGCTATTACCTGGTGTTGCGCGATACCGCAGCGCCGGCCCAGGCCGTGCGCGCTGCGGGCGACTGGTTGATGGCCCGCGCCGAGGAAATGGCGCGCGAATGGCTGCCCGCCGCGCCGGCGCCGGCGGCCGGTTCAGGCAATGTCCAGTAGCGCGCGGCAGGCCCGCCGCACTTGCCGGCGCGCCGCCGGGCTGGCGGCCAGCATGCGCGCGAAACCGTGCACCATGCCGGGCGCGCGCCAGTGCGCGACCCGCACGCCGGCGGCCTGCAGGCGCCGCGCGTAGTCTTCCCCTTCGTCGCGCAGCATGTCGGTCTCCGCCGTGACCAGCACCGTGGCCGGCAGCGCCGGGCCGCGCCGCGGCCACGTCAGCGGCAAGGCCAGCCGTTGCGAGCGGCGCGGCGCGGCGCCGCCCAACAGCGCCTCCCAGTAATACCGCATGGCGGCGCGCGTCAGGCCGGGGCCCTCGGCATGGCGCCGCGCGCTGCCGGACGACATCGCCGGGTCCAGGGCCGGGTAGAACAGCAGCAGGCGATCGTAGCGGCCGGGCGCTTCCCGCAGCGCGCGATAGGCGCAGCCCAGCGCCAGATGGGCGCCGGCGCTATCGCCGCCCAGCGCCATCGGCGCGTCGCCGTCCAGGCCCAGCGCGGCGGCGTGGCGCAGCAGCCATGCCACGGCATCCCACAGGTCGTCGTGCTGCGCGGGATGCCGATGCTCGGGCGCGCGGCGGTAATGCACGCTGGCCACGACGTAGCCGGTGCGGACCGCCAGCTCCGCGCACAGCGTGTCATGCGTGGCGATGCTGCCCACCACCCAGCCGCCGCCGTGCGCATAGGGCATCAACGCGGCGCGCCGTCCCGCCGCGGCGGCGGGACGGTACAGCCGCACCGGAATCTCCCGGCCGGCGGCGACGGCGTAGACGTCGGTGCGCGTCAGGCCGCGGTGCGCCAGCTTCGGCAGCAGGGCGGCGGCTTGCTCGCTGGCCTGCCGCCGGCGCTGCGCCTCGGGCAATTCCCAGCGGTGGCTGGCGCTCTCCAGCGCGGCGGCGCGCCGCAACACCTGCAATAGATGGGCATCGATGGCGGGACGCGGTTCAGTCGGCACGGATCCCCCGGCTGCGCACGATGTCGCCCCACTTGGCCGTCTCGCCGGCGACGAACTTGCCGAAGGCCGCGCGCATGGGGCCGCCCACCAGCACGCCGTCCCGCGCGAAGCGCGCTTTCAGCGCGGGATCGTCCAGCGCGCGCTGCAGTTGCGCGGCGATCTGGGCAGCCACGGGCTCGGGCACGCCGGCCGGCATGAACATGCCGAACCAGTTCGTGACCTCGAAGCCCGGCACGCCGCTTTCGATCATGGTGGGCACGCCGGGCAGCGCGGGGCTGCGCTGGGCGCTGGTGACGGCCAGCGCGCGGTATTTGCCGGACTGGATCAAGGGCATCGCCGAACTGGGGTTCTCGAAAATCCCCGACACCACGCCGCCGACCACGTCGCCGACGAAGGCCGATCCGCCGCGATAGGGCACGTGGGTGATGTGCACCTTGGCCATCGAGGACAGCAGCTCCATCGACATATGGCTCAGCGTCCCCCGGCCGCCGGAGGCCAGGGTGACGTGCTGGTCCGGCTTGGCCGCGGCGTCCAGCAGGTCCCGCACGGAGTGGAAGGGCTGCGTGGGGCCGACCACCAGGACCAGCGGGTTGGACACGACCAGGCCTACCGGCATGAAATCGCGGGCGGTGTCGTAGGGGAGGTTGTTGAACAGGGCGTTGTTGACGGCGAAACCGCCGCCGGCCAGCAGCAAGGTGTAGCCGTCGGGTTTGGCGCGCGCGACCTGCTCGGTGCCGATGCGCGTGTCCGCCCCGGGTTTGTTTTCCACGATGAAGGACTGGCCCGTATTGACGGCCAGCTTCTGGGCGACCGCGCGCGCGGCGATGTCTGCGATGCCGCCGGGGGCATAGGGCACCACGACGTAGACGGGGCGGTCGGGCCAGGCCTGGGCGGCCGCGGCGGCGGCGGTCCAGCATAGGGCCAGCAGCAGGAAGCCGGCGTGCAGGCGCGCGCGCAGGCGGGATAGCGGGGTGGACATGTCGAGTCTCCTGGTCTTGGTTATTGTTCTTGCCAGGAGGGACTATGGCATGGGGGAGAGGGCTCCGAGATGAAGAGTGGGCATGCGGATTCCGGGGAGGAATGAGGGCGCGGTTCGGCGGAGCAAGCATGCGGCAGGCTGCTATCCGCCGGTAACACGACGCCCGTCAACTTGCCGCGGACTGCAGCGAATGTGCGACCGCCGCAGGCGTAGCGGTTGCTCCACTTGCGACAGCCGCCATAATTTCGGCAATATCGAAAATCGATGGCGTCTGCATCGCCCCCCTGAAACTTGACACCTGACAACGGTAGCCGTGGGGCTGTCGTGTGGGGTTCATTCAGGGGAAACAAATGCCTCCGGCCCAAGGCCATTGCAATAACGATGCCACATTACTCTCATGGCAGCCTCCAGAGATCGGGCTACGGGGCGCCCGTCAGGGCGCATCGATGACTGTTCCAATCGCTCCCGCATGCTTCGCCGGATCGATGCTAATTGCTCCAGCCGTGAACGCCAAAATACAGCCTTCTTGATCAAGTCATCTTCGTTGTCGGCTACGAATTCAGGCAAACCGAGATGACTCATGACTCCTGCGGATTGGCGGCCGGCGCGAGTCTGTCCTCGCAATGTAAGCGTGGGCACTCCCATCCACATGGCATTGCAAGTCACCGTCAGCCCGGTAAAGGGGATAGTGTCAAGCAGAATGTCCACGTCGGCATGGAAATTGAGATATTGCCCCATAGGCACGCGAGGGCGCAGCAGTAATCGGTCTTCGCTGATTCCTTGGGCGACGATCCTGTCGATAAGCTGTCTTTGAGCGTCTCCCCCGGGTAGTGCACCCACCAGTAACTTGGCATCCGGCAGCGCTTGCATCACCCGCGCCCAAAGCTCCAAGGATTTTGGGCCTATCTTAGTGGCTCGATTGAATGTGCCGAAGGTGAGATATCCATTCTTGATGGCAGGCAACGGTTGAATGCCAGGGGAGTTAGCACCCAATGCGAATGGCAGCGCAGCCTTTAGATGCACCAATTTCTCGGAGAATTGATCATCTAATTCACCAGGTTGCGCGACATGCCTATCAAGAATGTGATAGTCCATATTTGGCAGCCCAGTCGTTGATGGATGGCCGATCCAGTTGACCATGATCGGGGCTGGTTTCATGGCGAAAACCGGCATACGAGACATACCGGAATGGCCTGCCAAATCGAACAGAATATCGATTCTGTCCCTTCGGATCTCTCGAGCAAGGTGGATGTCGGTAAGTGATGCCGCATTGCACCACTTACTGGCGAATTGCCGCAATCTCACCGTAGTCGCGTCCTCGATGGTATCGGTGTGATACGCATATATTTCGAAAGCATTCCTATCCAGTGATCCCCAAACTGGCTCTAGAAAATAAGCCACCGCGTGATTATAGAGATCACTGGAAACGAATCCTATTCTTAATCGTCGAGATGGCTCCAGGCTACCACTGTATGGCGGCAGATCGGCGGCTTTTTCGTTTATTCTTTGGACGAGTTTGTTTCCATGGCGGCAATGTTCCTCGAATAAAGCCTCCGGCGTTATATTTTCGTAATGCGACAAGAGGAAAAGGAAGTTGCTGTTTACTGATTGCAGGTCCGGACCTCTCGCCAGTGATCGACGGTATGTGTCGATCGCTTTTTCCAACTCCCCTCGTCCCATCAGCGCGAGCGCGAGATTGTTCAAGTTCTCCGCGACTTCCGGAGCCAACTCTGCGGCTCTGGTGAAGCATGCCTCGGCTTCCCGCATCCGACGAGCAGACCACAGCAAACTTCCCAAATACGAGTGGCCGATATGGTTTTTCGGCGCCAGCGTAATGGTCCGCCGAAGGCATATCTCCGCGTTTGTCGTATCCCCGCTTCGTTGCAGCGCGAGGCCTATCGTCGCGTGTGTCTTGGCATCCAGCGGTTCCATGGCTAGCGCATGACGCAGTGCCTTGAAGGCCTCGTCAAAGGCGCCCTGGCGTAAGAAACCTGTTCCCAGGTATAGCCAGCCAAGCGCAACCCCTGGAAACTTCTCTGTAATCAGCCGTCCACGAGCTATCGCCTCTTCGAAATCGTCAGAGTCAAAACTACGCTGGAATGCAGCCAACTGTCGCTGCACCTCTTTCGGTGTATGCGGGGTAGCAGGTCTGTTTATGTTGCTCCGGCCGGCTGCCCCCTGCGACTTGGCCGCCCTGTCTGCATAGAAAGTCAGTGGGCCCACGTATTGCAACCACGCGGCAGTCTTTTCGCCGACGATCGAAAGCGCCGAGGAAAAATAACACCGCCAGTCTCGTGCCGTTCCTTGAACCACACCGCTTCGGCGGAGCCTATCCATGAGACCAACCGTGCTGTTGCAAGTGGCCAGATCAGAACTAGGGGCGAGAGGAGAGCGCCCAGGAGGAAACTTTGAATCCGAAATTTCTTTCGCTGCCTGGAACAGCGAATCGATAGTGGTGGTTTCATCCAGTAGGGAAAGTAAGGCACGATCAGTGCCGCTGACCATGATGGACGCAGTCTGATGCCATAAATTGAAATAGGAAACCGTAATCGGTTTGTCTCCATCAATTTTTGCCAGCTCCTCCTTGAAACCTGGTATCAGGCGGAAACCAGCCGTTTGTACATGATCGTAAGGACCTGTACCGAGGCAATACCGCAGCATGCCTTGCTTGAAGAGTTTCGTCAGGGCATTAAATACACTGGCTCGTCTTTCATCTGCACTCAGCGCATAGCAAGAGGTTGCAGGGTGAGAGACCAGCGTTTCAAAGTCGACAGTCATCGGCCATGCGTTATTTAGAACTTCGATGACTGCGATTACCGCATCGTCATCGGTGTCCATGTGTCGCCTCTGCCCGATGTCGGCGAGGTAGCTGACTGTCCCGGGGGCAAGCCCGGCGCTCGCCGGCAAACGTGAAAATCGACCCGCTACACGGAGATGCTGGAGACGAGTGAGATCGGGCGTAGGCAGAATCTCGCCAGCGCGGCGCTCGTCCACGAGCAAGCTGCCGCGCGATTCCCGCCCAACCATGAAGTCCAGGTATTGTTGCCGCACCAATTTGGGTTGTCCCATGGCGGCGAGACTGTGATTCAGCGACAACGCATGACCATAGGCAGCCGCGATCTCG
This sequence comes from Bordetella genomosp. 10, assembly GCF_002261225.1. Taxonomy (NCBI): domain Bacteria; kingdom Pseudomonadati; phylum Pseudomonadota; class Betaproteobacteria; order Burkholderiales; family Alcaligenaceae; genus Bordetella; species Bordetella genomosp. 10. The sequence goes on along the minus strand of NZ_NEVM01000005.1, from coordinate 37,080 downwards.
TGTTCCGGCCGCGTATCTCCAACATATGCCAATCCGGCAGAGCCCGCTGCTTCGGCAAATTCAAGGAGATACCAACCGGATTTCGGGCTGACCAGATAGTCGGCGATAAGGTCGGCTTCGGGCAGGCGTTCTGCCGTGTCGGCCATGGACTTCACGGCGGCGGAGATCGGCCGGTCCGTTATAGCCTCCTTGAATAGAAGCCGGATTGCAGCGCGTGCTCCCTCCACCAACTCGTGGTCGGTCTCAGCCGACCTGGTATGCAGCATGATACCGTCACGGACAATTTCGGCTGCTTTCCATCCCGGATAAGCGTTGTAACTGATAAAGGCGATACCTTTAGGGGAAAGGTTTTCCCGGCATACGCGAAGCAGGGCGCCAGTTGTCTCGGCCCGCGATCGTCCGAAGACATTATGTGCAATGATGTAATCGAATTGTCCAAAGTCTGGCTTCAGCGATTCTAGGTCTGCAGCCAGGAATTGAACGTTATGCAACCCCATGCCCGCAGCCACGTCGCTGGCTTCCGTCAGCGCGTCGGTATCCAGATCCAGTCCCACGACGTTCGCTTTTGGATACGCTGCGGCAAAAGGGAGAATATTACTACCAGATCCGCAGCCGATTTCGAGAACCTTGGCATTTTCCAGCGCCACGGTCTCAATGCCGTAAAGATAAGCGGAGGCGCGCAACTGGATGGGAGATAGCCAAAAATGTACGCCTTCTGAAGGCGTCTCTTCACTGCCGCGGTTACCTTCTGCACCGTTGACGCTGCCTGCATTTTGGCTGATATGACCAATATGCGATAGCTGCTGTTCGAAGGGCAGTCCAAAATCATCGTTTAGATCGACGGCAGTGCGAGCTGATTCGTGATCGCGTGCAGGATCTCCGATGTCGTCGGCGTCCTGAATGAGTTCGTCGATAGACAAAATGGACGGGTTCTTTTCGAATTCCATGGATCTGAGCGTTTAATCTAAACGTTGAAAGGCATTCTGGTGGCGTCCCGCCGTCATTCCGCCGCGACGCGGAAGACATATTGCAATGGCGTGGCATCTCGAATAGCCGCTTCACCATCGCCGCCGGCCGCTAGCGCCATTGAGCGCACGATGGGCAAAAAAGCAGCTCTGGCTGGTTCTTCAAAAATCCTTGCTCTCGCATCCTTGACTACAAAGCCGGTTTTTCTGAAGAGGTCGAGCATGGTGCGGCGGGTAAACCATCGCAAATGAGTCCGATCCAGGAGACCGGAATCTTCATAACGAAAATCCCCAACCGCCAATCGTGCCTGCAGGCTCCAATGTTGAGCGTTTGGAATGCAAGCTACTAGCGATGCGCCGGGCAATAACGACGATCGAATGTTTTGAAGTACTTTCCACGGATCTCGAAGATGCTCAAGGACGTCGCCAAACACCCAGCAATCGCCTCCTAATTCTGAGCGTAGGTAGTCCGGATCCGTATTCTCTATGTCCAAGGCAATTACACGATCGCAAAAAGTGCTTGCAACCTCGGCGTATGCGGGATCGATCTCGATACCCGTATAATAAACAGTGGGATTAGTCTTTTTATATTCCCGGGCAAGTGCGCCGGAACTGCATCCGATCTCGACGATCCGCTTTGCGTCTTTAGGAATCAAGGCCAGAAGATCCGGATTGTGCGCATGGTGTATGGGGGTTTGCTTCATCGGTGTAAGCTCAGCTTCCATATTTTTGAAGATAACGCCAATAACCGTCGTGCCACGCATCGGTTCCGTATGCCCCATCACTCTCGTGAGTCAGACTCAATGGCCATGTGCCCATGGTTAGGCCTTTTTCTTCAGCATCGCGGCAAAATGCCATGTCATAGAAGTGGAATGCGAAGCGTTCGTCGAAGCGGATCTCGGCATCCAGCAGACGTTCGCTATCGGCGGCCAATATCAATCCGTCCAATAGGCGGCATGCAGCGGGCGCCTCTCCAAATTTCGCCAATCCGAGTTCGCCGTTCTTGATATGACCGACGGTACCGCTTAGATATCGACCATCATCCCAAGTGAAGCGATCGTCTACAAAAGCCCACGCCGGCTGTCGCGGCAACCGGCGAATATTGCCAGCGACTCCGAGAACGTCATAATGCTGGAGTCCGGTGCGCAGTTTCTGCGAAAAGAAAAAATCCAGGATTTGTACGTCGTCATGGATAAAAACAAGAATTGCAGGTTGATCGCGCGCCCGGTCGATCGCCGAATTGTAGATAGAGGAGAGCCCCTTGGTATTCTGGGCAAATAGTTGTACTTCCATCGGATTCGCCATCTTATGAAGGCGTAAGGACCGGCCTAGTGCTGTATTGCTGAGGAACTCCTGCTTGGTGGCTCGAGTTCCGCAGACGATGCGTATGGGTTTCATTTCAGCTTCTTTGGTCCGCTTGGTCCTCTACGAACAGTGCGGGTCCGATAAAAGAGGTCAATAGCACACCGATGGTAAACCGAAGCAATGAAGTGAAGAGCCAGGAAAAGAAGGGAAATCGGCCTGATTTCACCTGTCAAGGGTCTATGCTGCGCTCTCAGACCCGCTGAATACCCAAGGTAACAGGGTGTAGATGACAGCAGGCGACGGGCGGGAGATGTTCTTTTTGAAATTGGAGCCGCAGGCGGGGGGCTGCAAATGAATGAAGCCCCTGACAGTTGGCAGGGGCTTCACGCTTGAACAACGGAGGAGGGGGCAGATACAACCCATGGCCTGCCCCCAAGCCAGAGGTTCAAATTAACGCAGCAGCGACAGTACCGTCTGGGGTACTTGGTTGGCTTGTGCCAGCACCGAGGTGCCGGCTTGCTGCAGGATTTGGGCTCGGGTCATGTTGGAGACTTCGGTGGCGTAATCCGCATCCTGGATCCCCGAACGCGCTGCGGACAGGTTGTTGATAGTGTTGTTCAGGTTGGTAATGGCCGAATCGAAGCGGTTCTGGATTGCACCCAGTTGGCTACGGAAACCATCCACCTTGGCCAGAGCCGCGTCGATCTTCGCCAGCGGGTCAACGGTCGACGCGGAGGTGAAGGCCGCCGTCGGCGTAGCGCCGCTGAGGGCGATGGTGGCCGAGGCTGCGACGTTGGTCGAAGCGCCAGCGTTCGACAGGGCAGTTGCTGCCGTCGTGTAGTTGGTGCCGCTTACCGCGACGTACGCGGTGGCCGCCCCAGCGCTGTCGACGCCGACGTGGACCAATTGGCTCGACAACGTGGCGGCCGTGGTCACACCATTGTCGGTATCCGTGTAGGCGACGTCGGTCGTGTTCAGGGTCACTGCACCCGTGGTGGAAATCGACGCGGCGTAGAAATCATCACCCGATTGCACGACGTACTGGCTGGTGGCTGCGCCGGCGCTGGTGAGTACGTTGTGAACAGTCAGCGTCGAAGCATCGACACCCAGTTTCGTCGCCGCGGCGCTGACGTCGATGGTCGCGGGAGCAGCAGTGCTCGATCCGCCGAAAGAGGTAACAGCCGCACCGACATTGAGAGTCTTTTGCGCGACCGAGAAGCCGCTCAGCCCCAGAGTGCTGCTGTCGATTTGCTGCAGGTTGATGTTAATGGTCTGGTTGTCGTTGGCGCCGACCTGGATCGAGAGGCTGTTGTCTTGAGCAAGAACCTTCACGCCGTTGAATTGGGTCTGCGAGGACACGCGGTCGATTTCTTCCAGGCGCTGGCTGATTTCATCCTGGATGGACTTCAGGTCCGAAGAGGAGTTCGTGCCGTTGGCGGCTTGGACGGCCAGTTCGCGGATGCGCTGCAGGTTGTTGTTGACTTCGGAAAGAGCGCCTTCCGTCGTCTGAGCGATCGAGATGCCGTCGTTGGCATTGCGAGCCGCCTGGGTCAGACCGTTCACATTGGCGGTGAAGCGGTTGGCAATTGCCTGGCCGGCCGCGTCGTCCTTGGCGCTGTTGATGCGCAAGCCCGAGGACAGGCGTTCGATGGCGGTGCCCAGCGAGGATTGCGACTTCGACAAATTGTTCTGGGCGACCAGAGACAGGTAATTGGTGTTGATGACGGCCATGAGTAGCTCCAAAGAAAGAAAGGCTTCTTCAAACTAGGCGGCTGTGCTGCCGCTAAGGACACGGTTGATCGCCCGGATTGACCGCAACGAAGCATTCCGTTGCCTGGATAACGGCGGCTACCTTGGGATCTTTAGGCCTTTCTTGCTAAGTTTTTTATCGTGCCCGTATTGCGGCGGCATTGCGTGGCCGTCCTTACATCACCTGCGCCAACAACCCGTGCCCCGGCATCTCCCGCCAGGACTGGCTATGCATGTACGCCCGCAGCCGCGCCGTCGCCTGGCTGCGCAATTGGCACACGCGGGCTTCGGTTACTTCCATGATGGCGCCGATTTCCTTCAGGTTCAGTCCCTGCTCGTAATACAGGGAGAGCAGCAGCTTTTCGCGCTCGGGCAGGGATTCGATGGCTTCCACCAGCACCTGGCGGAAGTCGCCCGCCAGCAGGCTGTCCAGCGGATTGGCGCCGGAGGAGGTGGCCGCGGCGCCGTTGCTCCAGTCGGAATCGCCGCCTTCGCCGCCGTTCTCGGCGCCGAAATCCTCGTAATGCACGATCTGCACGCCTTGCGCGTCGTACAGCATCTCGTGGTACTCGTTCAGCGGCATGTCGAGCTGGGCCGCGATTTCCGATTCGGTGGGCGCGCGCATCAGGCGCTGGCCCAGGTGCGCGACCGCCTGTTCGATGCGCTTGGCCTTGCTGCGCACGCTGCGCGGCAGCCAATCCTGGTTGCGCAGCTCGTCGAGCATGGCGCCGCGGATGCGCGTGGTGGCATAGGTCTCGAATTGCGCGTCCGCGGTTTCCTGGTAGCGGCGGGCGGCATCGAGCAGGCCGATCATGCCGGACTGGATCAGGTCGTCCAGTTCGACGCTGGCCGGCAACCGGGCAAGCAACTGCAACGCAAGCTTGCGTACGAGCGGTGCATATTCGGCCAGGCTGTCTTCGGGTTGAGGCATTGCGCTATGACTTACGAAACCTTGGGGCAACAGGAGCGCCCGCCCTTGTTGTCCCAAGGCCACATTGTTACGACCTGGGAACAACCCGTAGCGCGCGAAAGCGCCGGGGGCGGACTTTTCACTTCTTCGTGCAATTGTCGGCATTCCGTCCCGATCCATTCCCCCAAGGACGCAAGCATTTGAAGGCTTATTTACAGAATTGCCTCAAACTAGGGAATTCTTTGTTGCCATATATATCCTTGAAGTGCGATATTTGTCGAACAAACAATTTTTGTCATACTTGACATAGAAAATGACAGCACCCGTGGTAAATTCTCTGACGTTTGCGAACAAAGGACACATTTCGCAACCTCGATGTTGAATCGTATGTGTCGTATGTAACGTTTGTTTGCTCAGTTCACACGGCCAGCCTCCTTAGCCCTTCGAAAGTGATCAACGGAAGACCCATGAAACAGACTGAGAATTCTCTGCTCGCCGACATCCGCGAAGTCAATTTGTCCTATCTCTTGTTGGCTCAGCGCATGTTGCGGGATGACTATGCCTCGGCCATGTTCCGCCTGGGCTTCAGCGACCAGGTCGCGGATATCCTGCTGCGCCTCTCGCCCGCGCAACTGGTCAAGCTGGCCAGCTCCAGCTCCCTGCTGTGCCGTTTCCGCTTCGACGACTACAGCCTGCTGTCGGCCTTGACCCACGACGTGCTGGGCGGCGCGCTGCAACAGGCGCACGCCACGATTCTCCTGGCGAAGCAACCGGTCGAGCAGTTGGCCTGAAGCGCCGACGACCGGTTACTTTTTCTTATCTTCTACATATGTCAGGTTTGTAACGGCCCATGGCGACCAAAAGCGTATCTCAAGAAGCCGACGAAATCCTGCTGGCCAGCGCCATGATCGGGTTGGGCGCGCGGCTTCAAGTCCTGGAGTCCGAGACCAACCTCAGCCACGACCGCCTGGCGCGGCTGTACCGGGAGATCCGCGGCTGCTCGCCGCCGAAGGGGATGCTGCCGTTCTCGGTGGACTGGTTCATGACCTGGCTGCCGAACATCCATTCCTCCCTGTTCTACAACGTCTACAAGTTCCTCAACGAGAACACCGGCAGCAAGGGCATCCGCGCCATCATCGATGCCTACCGCCTGTATCTGGAACATAACGGCGTGCGCGACGGCGAAGGTGGCGAGCCTGTCCTCAGCTTCACCCGCGCCTGGATGCTGGTGCGTTTCTTCGAAGGCAAGATGCTGCAGTTGTCGGAATGCCGGCAGTGCGGCGGACATTTCATCGCCCACGCGCACGATCCGCGCGGCGATTTCGTCTGCGCCATCTGCCGTCCGCCTCCCCGCGCCGGCAAGACCCGCGCGGCCGCCAAGGAGCGTGCGGGACGTCGCGCGGGGGTGGCCGCCGACGTCGTCGGGCTGTGACGATTTCCGCCCAATAACCTCAAAAGCCGCCGAAATTCCCCTGTAACCCACGCTTTTGCGTGAGGGGAAACAGCGGATGATGGGCGTTCATATTACGTCTAAGCTTGGCAGGGGCCTGATGTGCTGATTGTTATTGGTTACTTGGTAGTGATTGCTTCCGTGGTCGGAAGCTTCGTCATCATGGGCGGACACCTGGGCGCGCTCTACCAGCCGTTCGAGTTCACCCTGATCGGCGGCGCCGCGGTGGGGTCCTTTCTCGCCGGCAACAGCGCCAAGTCGATCAAGCTGACCAAGAAGGCGATTCCGGCTGCCCTGCGCGGCGCGCCCTACAACAAGGACATGTACATGGAGCTGATGTCGCTCATGTACGTGATCCTGAACAAGGCCCGCCGCGAAGGCCTGATGGCGATCGAATCGCATATCGAGGACCCGTCGTCCAGCCCCATCTTCATGGAGTCGCCGCGCATCATGAAGGATCCGAAGTTGATGGAATTCATCACGGATTACCTGCGCATCATGATCAGCGGCAACATGAGTTCGTTCGAGATCGAAACGCTGATGGACGAGGAAATCGAGACCTTCAGCCACGAAGTCCACGTGCCCGTGCACTCCCTGCAGACCGTGGCCGACGCCATGCCGGCCTTCGGCATCGTGGCGGCCGTGCTGGGCGTGATCAAGGCGCTGGCGGCGGTGGACCAGCCGCCGGCCGTGCTGGGCGACCTGATTTCCAAGGCCATGGTCGGCACCTTCCTCGGGATTCTGCTGGCCTACGGTTTCGTGGCGCCGCTGGCTTCGCGCGTCGAGAAGCAGACGGCCGAATCGATCAAGATCCTCGAGTGCATCAAGACCACGCTGCTGGCCAGCATGAACGGCTACCCGCCGCAACTGGCGGTGGAATTCGGCCGCAAGGTGCTCTACTCGGGCGTGCGGCCGTCCTTCGCCGAACTCGAGGAACACGTGCGCCAGGCCAAGACGTCGGCCGGCAAGGCTTGAGGCGGCCGGGATACGTAGATGGCCACCGTCAATAATCACCGGGTCGTCATCCGCCGCAAGAAGTCCGCCGGGGGCGGGCATCACGGCGGCAGTTGGAAGATTGCGTACGCGGACTTCGTCACGGCCATGATGGCCTTTTTTCTCGTGATGTGGCTGATCAGCGTCGTGCCGCGCGAGGAACTCAAGGGCATCGCCGAGTATTTCCGCATGCCGCTGCACGTGGCGCTGACCGGCGGTCCCAGCAATTCCGCCGAAACCAGCGCCATCCCGGGCGGCGGCGCCGACCCGGTCCGCAGCGACGGCGATATCCGCCGCGCCGATGGCACCCGCCTGGAATCGCAGGTCAAGGGCGATGCCGAGCGGCGCGACCAGCGCCGCCTGGAGCAGGTGCGCTCGCGCATCGAGAAGACCATAGACACCAGCCCGCTGCTGAAGAATTTCCGTCCGCAACTGATGATCGACATGACGCCCGAGGGGCTGCGCATCCAGATCATCGACAACCAGAATCGTCCGATGTTCGCGACCGGCCGCGCCGAGCCGCAGCCCTATATGCGCGACATCCTGCACGAGCTGGCCCCGGTGCTCAACGACATTCCGTTCAAGATCAGCATTTCCGGCCACACCGACGCCACCCAGTACGCCCGCGGCGAGCGCGCCTACAGCAATTGGGAGTTGTCGGCCGATCGCGCCAACGCCTCGCGCCAGGAACTGGTGGCCGGCGGCATGGCGGAAAACAAGGTGGCGCGGGTGGTGGGGCTGTCTTCCAGCTACAGCCTGGTTAAGGATGACCCATATGCTGCCGTTAACCGTCGTATCAGTCTGGTGGTGTTGAACCGCGAGACGCAGGAACGGTTCGACCGCGACAATTCCGCGGCCGCCGACGTCTCGGGCAAGGACGGCCGCCAGATCGGCAGCGCGATCGAGGAACGCCTCGCGCCGCAGCCGGCGTCGACCGCGCCGGCGCCCGCGGCGGCCGGCGCGCCCGCCGCGTCCACGCCGACGGCACAGTAACCGACTCTAGGGGGTTTTGAGTAAATGACGGCGACGATTCTGGTCGCGGACGATTCCGCGACGATGCGCATGATAGTTCAGGCCACGCTGACCGGCGCCGGCTGGAAGGTGGTCGCGGCCGGCAATGGCAAGGAAGCGCTGGAGCTGGCGATGGCGCAGGAAACGCCCGTCGACCTGGTGGTGAGCGACTGGAACATGCCCGTGATGGGCGGCCTGGGCCTGATTTCCAGCCTGCGCGAGGTCGAGCGCTACGAGGACGTGCCGGTGCTGGTGTTGACCACCGAGGACGACGTGGAAAGCAAGACGGCGGCGCGCGACCTGGGCGTGTGCGGCTGGCTGCAGAAACCGGTCGATCCCGATCTGCTGGTGGAAATGGCGACCGAATTGCTGGACGTGTCCGGCGAGCAGGCAAGTTGAGAGGGAAGGGCGGCCATGACGGGTCTTGACCTGAGTCAGTTTTACGAGACCTTCTTCGATGAAGCGGATGAACTGCTGGCGCAGATGGAGCAACTGCTGCTCGAACTGGATGCCGGCTCGCCGGACGTCGAGCAACTGAACGCGATCTTCCGCGCGGCGCACTCCATCAAGGGCGGCGCGGCGACCTTCGGCACCTTCACGGCGCTGGCGGAGACCACCCACCTGCTGGAAAACCTGCTCGATGCGATACGCCGTGGCGAAATGGCGCTGCGCACCGACATGATCGATATTTTTCTGGAAACGAAGGACGTGCTGAAGAGCCAACTGGATGCCTATCGCGCCTCCGAGGAGCCGGACGCGGCGGCCTACGAACGTATTTGCCAAGTGCTCCGCCAACTGGCCCTGGAGCACAAGGGCGAGGCGCCCGCGCCCGTAACCCCGCCGGCGGCGCCCGTGGCCCCGGCTCCGGCCGCCGCTCCTGCGCCCGTGGCCGCCCCGGCTCCGGCCGGCGACCTGCCGCTGCGCCTGCGCATCAACAAGATCTCGGACAAGGACGCCGCTTCCATCCTGGAAGAAATGGGCAACCTGGGCCAGGTGCTGGCCAGCGACAAGGCGGGCGGCGGCCTGACGGTGTGGCTGGAGAGCACCTGCTCGTCCGACGACATCGAGGCGGTCTGCTGCTTCATCGTCGACGCCGACCAGATCGCCATCACGCATGAAGCCGCGCCGGGCGCCGCGCCCGCGCGGGCCGTCGAGGAATTCGCCCAGGCCGCGGAGGAATTCGCCGCCCAGGCGCAGGCCGAACCCGCGCCGCCCGCGGCGGTTGTCCCCGCGCCCGCCGCGCAAGCCGCGGCGCAGGAAGCCGCCCACGTCGTGGCGCAGGCCGCCTCCGCCGCCTCCGCCCACCCGGCCGAGTCCGCGCCAGGCGCGGCCGGCGAACACGCCGGCGCCCCGCGCGCCGCCCGCGCGGCCGCGGCATCCAATGCCCAGGCGAACCACGGCGGCAGCGAGTCGACCTCGATCCGCGTGGGCGTCGAGAAGGTCGACCAGGTCATCAACCTGGTGGGCGAGCTGGTCATTACGCAAGCCATGCTGGCGCAACAGGCGTCCACGCTGGATCCGGTGCTGCACGACCGCCTGCTCAACGGCATGGAGCAGCTCGAACGCAATGCGCGCGACCTCCAGGAGGCCGTGATGTCCATCCGCATGATGCCGATGGACTACGTTTTCAGCCGCTTCCCCCGCGTGGTGCGCGACATCGCCGGCAAGATGGGCAAGCAGATCGAATTGCAGACCTACGGCCGCGCCACCGAACTGGACAAGAGCCTGATCGAGCGCATCATCGACCCGCTCACCCACCTGGTGCGCAACAGCCTGGACCACGGCATCGAGACGCCGGAGAAGCGCATCGAGGCCGGCAAGGACCCCGTGGGCCAACTGGTGCTGTCGGCGCAGCACAGCGGCGGCAACATCGTCATCGAGGTGAGCGACGACGGCGGCGGCCTGAACCGCGAGCGCATCCTGAAGAAGGCGGCGCAGCAGGGCATCGCCGTCAGCGAGAACGCCACCGACGACGAAATCTGGCAGCTCATCTTCGCGCCGGGCTTCTCGACGGCCGAGCAGATCACCGACATCTCCGGCCGCGGCGTCGGCATGGACGTCGTCCGGCGCAACATCCAGGACATGGGCGGCCACGTGCAGTTGTCGTCCGTCCCGGGGCAGGGCACCACCACCCGCATCGTGCTGCCGCTGACGCTGGCCATCCTGGACGGCATGTCGGTGCGCGTGGGCGAGGAAACCTTCATCCTGCCGCTGAACCACGTGACCGAGTCGCTGCAGCCGAACAACGAGCAGATCTATTCGGTGACCGGCAACGAGCGCGTCATGCACGTGCGCGGCGAGTACCTGTCGCTGGTGGAAATGCATCGCGTGTTCGGCGTGGCCAATGCCCAGACCGACCCGACGCAGGCCATCGCCGTCATCATGCAGGCCGAGGACCGCCGCTTCGCGCTGCTGGTCGACCACCTGGTCGGGCAGCATCAGGTGGTGGTGAAGAACCTGGAATCGAATTACCGCAAGGTGCCCGGCATTTCCGCCGCCACCATCCTGGGCGACGGCAGCGTCGCCCTGATCATCGACGTGTTTGCATTGGCGCGCGCCAACCGCGAAAAGTGGGCGCAACCCGAAGCCATGCTGACCTGAAGGAGAAACAACAATGGCAGCCAAACCGCAATCGCAGGGTAGCCGCGTCGAAGACGTCGGCAGCGAATTCCTGGTGTTCACGCTGGGCGAAGAAGAATACGGCATCGATATCTTGAAGGTGCAGGAAATCCGCGGCTACGATGCCGCCACGGTGACCCGCATCGCCAACGTGCCGCCCTTCATCAAGGGCGTGACGAACCTGCGCGGCATCATCGTGCCCATCGTCGACTTGCGCATCAAGTTCAACCTGGGCAAGGTCGAGTACAACGAGCAGACCGTGGTCATCATCCTCAACCTCGATCGCCGCGTCGTCGGCATCGTGGTCGACGGCGTGTCCGACGTGCTGATGCTCAACGCCGGCCAGATCCGTCCGGCGCCCGAGTTCGGCGCCAAGCTGTCGACCGAGTACCTGACGGGGCTGGGCACGATCGAGGACCGCATGCTGATCCTGGTGGATATCGAGAAAATGATGACCAGCGACGAAATGGCGCTGGTAGAGAAAGCCGCCGCCTGAGCGGCGCCGGCACGGACCGTACGGACGCCGATCCTGAAAGACGGGGGGAATCTAGCGATGCGCCGTTTCTTCGCCAATATGTCGATCCGCGCCAGCCTGCTCGGCGTGCTGGCCTTCTTCTCGCTGATGCTGGTGCTCGGCGCGGTGCTGGGCGTCGCGTCGCTGTACGTCAGCAACGGCACGATGCAGTCGATGCGGCGCAGCCAGCAACTGGCGACGTCGCTGGACGCCTCGGTGGCCGAATACAAGAACGCCATGATCGGCCTGGGCCGCGCGGCCTCGGTGCATCTGAGCGAGGTGGTCAAGCACATCGGCGACGCCGCCATCCCCCAGCCCGGCCTGGCGGCGCCCGCCAAGAGCCTGATGGACTTCGCCCGCATTTCCTATGACAAGTCGATGGCGGCGTTCAAGCATTACCAGGGCTTGCCGCATCCGCCCGGCCTGGAGAGCGAATTCAAGGAAATCGACGCCGCCTTCCTGGCGATGATGCAGGACGGCGTCAAGCCCTTGTTCGACGACCTGGCCAAGGCCGACCTGCCCAACTACCACCTGCACGCGCAGATGGTGTCGGACGTCATGGAAGACCGCTTCAACCTGGCGCTGGAGCAGTTCGAGTCCTGGCGCACGCGCACCAACGGCGAAGCCTACGACGCGGCCGAGCAGCGCTACCGGTGGGGGCTGGTGGCGGTCGGCGCGGGCGGCGTCATCGCGATCTTCCTGGTGCTGTCCACCTATCTGTTCCTGCGCCGCCGGGTCATCCGCCCGCTGGACGAGGCCGCGCAACGCTTCGACCGCATCGCCTCGGGCGACCTGACGGAGACCATCGAGGCGCGTTCGAACAACGAGATCGGCCGCCTTTACGCGGCGCTGCGGCGCATGCAGGAAAGCCTCACCCGCACGGTGGCCTCGGTGCGCCGCGGGGTGGAGGAAATCAACGTCGGCGCGCGCGAGATCTCCGCCGGCAACACCGACCTGTCCAGCCGCACCGAGCAGCAGGCGGCCTCGCTGGAGCAGACCGCGGCGTCCATGGAAGAGCTGGCCTCGACCGTGAAGCAGAACGCGGACAATGCGCACCAGGCCAACCAACTGGCGGCCAGCGCGTCGGACGTGGCGGCGCGCGGCGGTTCGGCCGTGAGCGAAGTGGTCAGCACGATGCAGGGCATTTCCGCCAGCTCGCGCAAGATTTCGGAAATCGTCAGCGTGATCGATGGCATCGCCTTCCAGACCAACATCCTGGCGCTGAACGCGGCGGTGGAAGCGGCCCGGGCGGGCGAGCAGGGCAAGGGTTTCGCGGTGGTGGCGGGCGAAGTGCGTTCGCTGGCCCAGCGCAGCGCCCAGGCGGCCAAGGAAATCAAGGGCCTGATCGAGGACTCGGTGTCCAAGGTCGGCGCCGGCTCCGAGCAGGTCGAGCGCGCCGGCGCGACCATGCAGGAGATCGTGGCGTCGGTCAAGCGCGTGACGGACATCATGGGCGAGATCTCGGCGGCGTCCGACGAGCAGTCCAGCGGCATCGAGCAGGTCAACCGCGCGGTCTCGCAGATGGACGAGGTGACGCAGCAGAACGCGGCGCTGGTGGAGCAGGCGGCGGCCGCGGCGGGTTCGTTGCAGGAGCAGGCGCAGCGCCTGGCCCAGGCCGTGGCGGTATTCAAGATCAATCAAGGCCAGGTCATCGATGCGCCGGCACAGCAGCTCGGCGGCAGGCAAGCGCCCGCGCTGCCGGGCGGCGCCGGCTTGCTGGCCGAAGCGGCGGTTTAAGAGGCAGGTGTGACGACGATAGCGGCGGCGCCGTCCTTCCAGGTTGAACGGCAATTCGATTTTCGCGATACGGATTTCTCGCGCGTGCGTCGCATGATTCACGAGCGGGCGGGGATTTCGCTGGGCGAGCACAAGCGCGAGATGGTCTACAGCCGCCTGGCGCGCCGCCTGCGGGTATTGGGACGCGTGGACTTCGCCAGCTACCTGGACCAACTGGAGCGGGAAGCGGCGGACCCGGAATGGGAAGACTTCGTCAACGCCCTGACCACCAACCTGACGGCGTTCTTCCGCGAGTCGCACCATTTCCCCATCCTCTCGAAATTCGTCGCTTCGCGGCAGGACCCGGTTTCGGTCTGGTGCTGTGCGGCGTCGACCGGCGAGGAGCCGTACTCGATCGCCATCACGCTGGCCGAGACGCTGAGCGGCCGTTCGCTGGCCAACGCCAGCGTGTTCGCCACCGATATCGACACCAATGTGCTGCAGAAGGCGCGCAGCGCCGTCTATCCCTATGAGCGCGTGGCCAAGATCGAGGAGGCGCGGCTGCGCCGCTTCTTCCTCAAGGGCAAGGGGCCGGCGGCGGGGCAGGTGCGCGTGCGCCCCGAAGTGGCCGGGATGGTGCGCTTCGACATGCTGAACCTGCTCGCGCCCTCGTGGCCGATCCAGGAGAAGTTCGACGCCATCTTCTGCCGCAACGTCATGATCTATTTCGACAAGCCCACCCAGGCGCGGATACTGGAGCGCTTCGTTCCTTTGCTCAAGCCGGGCGGTCTGTTGTTCGCCGGCCATTCGGAGAACTTTACCTATATCAGCCGGGAATTCCGTTTGCGCGGGCAGACGGTGTATGAATGTTTGGGCAGGCCGTAGCAAAGGCCGGGAACGATAAGAAAAGATGCAGAAGAAAATCAACGTATTGTGCGTGGACGATTCGGCGCTGGTGCGTGGCCTGATGACGGAGATCATCAACAGCCAGCCGGACATGACCGTGGTCGCCACGGCGCCGGATCCCCTGGTCGCGCGCGAGCTGATCAAGAAGCACAATCCCGACGTCCTGACGCTGGACGTGGAAATGCCGCGCATGGACGGCCTCGATTTCCTGGAAAAGCTGATGCGCCTGCGGCCCATGCCGGTGCTGATGGTGTCGTCGCTGACCGAACGCGGTTCGGAAATCACCTTGCGCGCCCTGGAGCTGGGCGCGATCGATTTCGTCACCAAGCCCAAGCTGGGCATCCGCGACGGCCTGCTCGAATATACCGAGCTGATCGCCGACAAGATCCGCGCCGCCGCGCGCGCGCGCCTGCCGGCGGCCGCCCCCGCGAGCGCGCCGCCGCCGCGGGCCTTGCGCTCGCCCTTGTCGAGTTCGGAAAAACTGGTCATCATCGGCGCGTCGACGGGCGGCACCGAGGCGATCCGGTACGTCCTGCAGCCGCTGCCCGCGGACAGCCCCGCCATCCTGATCACGCAGCATATGCCGGCCGGCTTCACGCGATCCTTCGCGCAGCGGCTCGATGCCTTGTGCAGCCTGACGGTGCGCGAGGCCACCCACGGCGAGCGCGTGCTGCCGGGGCACGCCTACCTGGCGCCAGGCGGCGAGACGCACATGCGCCTGGGCCGCAGCGGGGCGAACTACGTGATCGAACTCGATCCGTCCGAGCCGGTCAACCGGCATCGGCCGTCGGTCGACGTATTGTTTCATTCGGCCGCCGCGGCGGCGGGCCGCAACGCCATCGGCGTCATCCTGACCGGCATGGGCAAGGACGGCGCCCACGGCCTGCTCGAAATGAAACGCGCCGGCGCGCGCACCCTGGCCCAGGACGAGGCCAGTTGCGTGGTGTTCGGCATGCCGCGCGAGGCGATCGCCATCGGCGCGGCGGATGAAGTGGTTGCGCTGGACGCAATGAGCGAACGTATCCTGGCCAACGTGGGCGACCGCGGCCACCGCGTGTGACGCGGAGCGGTCCCGCCCGGGGCCTTCCCGCCCGGGACGAAAGTATTTCTTGGAGTCTATGATGGTTGACAAAAGTTTGAAGATCCTGGTTGTGGACGATTTCCCGACGATGCGTCGGATCGTCCGCAATCTGCTGAAGGAGCTCGGTTTCGAGAACGTGGACGAGGCCGAGGATGGCGCCATCGCCCTGGACAAGCTGCGCAACGGCGGCTTCCAGTTCGTGGTGTCCGACTGGAACATGCCCAACCTGGACGGCCTGTCCATGTTGCAGCAGATCCGCGCCGATCCCAACCTGGCCAAGCTGCCGGTCCTGATGGTGACGGCGGAAGCGAAGAAGGAAAACATCGTCGCGGCGGCCCAGGCGGGCGCCAACGGCTACGTGGTCAAGCCCTTCACGGCCGCCACGCTGGAAGAGAAGTTGAACAAGATCTTCGAGAAAATCGCCGGTTGAGACTGCCATGGAAAGCACGGAAAGCACGCAGGTCCAAACCCCCAACGGCGATCCCACCGATCTGATCCACCGCATCGCCTCGCTGACGCGCATGCTGCGCGACAGCATGCGCGAGCTGGGCCTGGACCAGGCCATCAAGGATGCCGCCCAGGCCATTCCCGATGCGCGCGACCGCCTGCGCTACGTCGCGCAGATGACGGAGCAGGCCGCCAACCGGGTGCTCAACGCCATCGACCAGGCCCAGCCGGTGCAGGAAGATCTCGCCCGCAACGCCAAGCAGCTCGATTCGCGTTGGAACGAGTGGTTCGACCAGCCCCTGGAGCTGCCGCAGGCGCGCGAACTGGTCAAGGACACCCGCGCTTTCCTGCAGAGCGTGCCGGCGCAGACGCAGGTGACGCAGTCCAAGCTGATGGAAATCATGATGGCGCAGGATTTCCAGGACCTGACGGGCCAGGTCATCATGCGCATGATGGACGTCGTCGGCGCCATCGAGCGCGAGCTGCTGCAGGTGCTGCTGGACAGCGTGCCCACCGAGAAGCGGGATGAAGCCAATTCCCTGCTCAACGGTCCCCAGGTCAACCCCGAAGGCAAGCCCGACGTGGTGACCAGCCAGGACCAGGTGGACGATCTCCTGGCCAGCCTGGGCTTCTGAGCGCGGCTTTCCGGGCCCATTCGGGCCTGTTCCGGGCCTGTTTCCGGGCCTGTTTCCAAGCTCGTCTCCGCCCCGCGCGCGGGGCAGGGGAGGCGGCCCGGCCGCCCGGCCTGGCTGCCATCCGGCGCGGGGAAACGCCATCGCCCCGCAAATAACGCCGTTTTCCCCCGTTTTATCCCCCCTTAGCACCCGCCGGACGTTTTCTACAATGCCTGCCAGCGGCCGTACGACCTGGAATGACGGCCGCTTGACCCATCCCCCCGCATGGCAGAAGAAAGCGACCTCGAGAAGACCGAAGCCGCCTCTCCCAGGCGCCTCGAAAAGGCGCGTGAGGAGGGGCAGGTGCCGCGTTCGCGCGAGCTCAGCACCTTTACGGTGCTGGTGGGCGGCCTCGCCTACCTGTGGCTGGGCGCGCCGTTGCTGTACCGCGGCCTGGCGGGCGTCGTCCACAACGGCCTGGCTTTCGACGCCCGCGTTCCGCGCGACACCCACGTGATGATCGCCATGGCGGTGCGCGGCGTCGGTGAGGCCATGCTGGTGCTGGCTCCGTTCTTCCTGGTCGTGGCCGTGATTTCGGTGGCCTCGCAACTGGCCCTGGGCGGCCTGGTCTGGTCCACCAAGCCCCTGGAGATCAAGCTCGACAAGCTGAACCCGATCACGGGCTTCGGCCGCATCTTCTCCTGGACCACCCTGGTCGAGCTCGGCAAGACCCTCCTGAAGGCGGGCATCGTCGGCGGCGTGGGCGCCGTCGCCATCTGGCGCCACCACGACGACATGATCGCCCTCATGCACACCACGCCCATCGAGGGGCTGGTCGGCATGCTCAGGATCGTGGCCACCTGCTGCGCGCTGATCATCGCGTCCATGGTCCTCCTCGTCCTGGCCGACGTGCCGTGGCAGATCTTCAGCCACCTGAAGAAGCTGCGCATGAGCAAGGAGGACGTCAAGAAGGAATTCAAGGAAAGCGAGGGCGACCCGCTGCTCAAGGCGCGCATCCGCCAGCAGCAGCGCCAGGCCGCGCGCCGGCGGATGATGGCCGACGTCCCCAAGGCCGACGTCGTGGTCACCAACCCCACCCATTTCGCCGTGGCGCTGAAGTACAGCGAAGGCGACATGTCCGCCCCGCGCGTGGTCGCCAAGGGAACCGGCCTGATCGCCGCCCATATCCGCGAGATCGCCATGGAACACCGCGTTCCCCTGCTGGAAGCCCCGCCGCTGGCGCGCGCATTGCACAAACACGTGGAAGTGGGCAAGGAAATCCCGGTAGCGCTGTACACGGCCGTGGCCGAAGTGCTGGCCTGGGTGTTCCAGTTGCGCGCCTGGCGGCCGGGCTGGGTCCAGCCCATGCCGCCCACCGATTTGCCGGTGCCGTCCCGGCTCGACCCGCAGGCGCAAGCCGCGGCCGAAGGAGTTTGAGTAAATGAGCGAATTGCTCGCCATGTTCAAGGCCAACGGCGCCGCCCAGGCGCGCCTGCTGGCCGGTCCGCTGTTGATCGTCCTCGTGCTGGGCATGATGATCCTGCCCTTGCCGGCGTTCATCCTGGACCTGCTGTTCACCTTCAACATCTCGCTGGCGGTGATGATCCTGCTGGTGGCCATGTTCACGCGCAAGCCGCTGGACTTCGCCGCCTTCCCCTCGGTGCTGCTGTTCGCCACCTTGCTGCGCCTGTCGCTGAACGTCGCCTCGACCCGCGTCGTCCTGATGAACGGCCACGCCGGGCCGGACGCCGCCGGCAAGGTGATCGAGGCCTTCGGCCACTTCCTGGTGGGCGGCAATTTCGCCATCGGCATCATCGTCTTCGTGATCCTGACGATCATCAACTTCATCGTCATCACCAAGGGCGCGGGACGTATCGCCGAGGTGGGCGCGCGCTTCACCCTGGACGCCATGCCCGGCAAGCAGATGGCCATCGACGCCGACCTGAACGCCGGCCTGATCCGCGAGGACGAGGCGCGCCGGCGCCGCGCCGAGGTGTCGCAGGAAGCCGATTTCTACGGCTCCATGGACGGCGCCAGCAAGTTCGTGCGCGGCGACGCCGTGGCCGGCCTGCTGATCATGGTGATCAACGTCATCGGCGGCCTGCTGGTGGGCGTCGCCCAGCATGACCTGTCGGTCAGCGAGGCCGGCCGCGTCTACACCCTGCTGACCATCGGCGACGGCCTGGTCGCGCAGATCCCGGCGCTGGTCATCTCGACCGCGGCCGGCGTGGTGGTGTCGCGCGTGGCCAACGACCAGGACGTCGGCCAGCAGATCATGGGGCAGTTGTTCTCCAACCCCCGCGTGCTGTTCCTGACGGCGGTCATCATCGGCATCATGGGCCTGATTCCCAACATGCCCCACATCGCCTTCCTGTCGCTGGCCGCCATCTTCGGCGGCTCCGGCTACATGATGGTGCGCCGGGAAATGCGCGCCAAGGCCGCCGCCGCGGAGAAGCCCAATCCCGGCCAGGCGCAGGCCAAGGCCGCCGCCGCCGAGGCGACCTGGGACGACGTGTCCATGGTGGACCAGTTGGGCCTGGAAGTCGGCTACCGCCTGATCCCGCTGGTGGACCACGCGCAGAACGGCGAGCTGTTGCACCGGATACGCAGCCTGCGCAAGAAGTTCGCGCAGGACGTCGGCTTCCTGCCGCCCGTGGTCCACATCCGCGACAATCTCGAGCTCAAGCCCAACGACTACGTCATCCAGCTCTCGGGCGTGGAAGTCGGCCGGGGCGTCGCCATGCCCGGCCAGTGGCTGGCCATCGACCCGGGCGGCGTCACCGTGAAGCTGAAGGGCACGGTCACCACGGATCCGGCCTTCGGCCTGCCGGCGGTGTGGATCGAGGCCTCGATGCGCGACCAGGCCCAGATCGCCGGCTACACGGTGGTCGACGCCAGCACCGTCGTGGCCACGCACCTGAACCACCTGATGCACCGCCACGGCTCGCTGCTGCTGGGCCGCCAGGAAGTGCAGCAGTTGCTGGACCGCATCGGCAAGGAAGCGCCCAAGCTGGTCGAGGACCTGGTGCCCAAGACGCTCTCGCTCACCATCCTGCAGAAGACCCTGCAGGGCCTGCTGGCCGAGGAAGTGCCGATCCGCGACATGCGTTCCATCATCGACACGATTTCCGAGCATGCGCCGCGCCTGTCGGCGCAGGCGTCCACGGCCGGCGGCCAGCCCGACGTGGGCGAGCTGATCGCGCTGTCGCGCCGCGCCCTGGGCCGCGCCATTACGCAGCAGTGGTTCCCGGGCGACGGCGAGATCCGCGTCATCGGGCTGGACGTCAAGCTCGAACGCGTGCTGTCGCAGGCCATTTCGACCAGCGGCGTGCTGGAGCCCGGCCTGGCCGAAAACGTGCTGCGCGAGGCGCAGGCCGCCGTGCAGCGCCAGGAAGCGCTGGGCAACGCCCCGGTGCTGGTGGTGTCGCCGCTGCTGCGGCCGTCGCTGTCGCGCTTCCTGCGCCACCATCTGCCGCAGCTCGGCGTGCTGGCCAATACTGAAATCCCCGATGAGCGCATTGTGCGCGTGACCGCGCTGATAGGCGGGAGCCCGGCTTGAATATCCTGCGATTCTTTGCTCCGACCAACCGCGAAGTGATGCGGCAGGTCCGTCAGGCCCTGGGGCCCGACGCCTTGATCATTTCCAGCCGCGGCGTCGACGGCGGCATCGAAGTCATGGCGACCGATCCGTCGGCGCTGGACGACCACGGCCGCCTGCGCCGCCCCGAGACCGCCTTGCAGGAAGTCGCCGCCACGGCGGAGGACAACGGCCACGCCCGTTTCCCGGCGGCGGCCCGGCCCCAGCCCGCGCCGGCGTCCGCTTCCGCGCCTTCGGCCTACGCGCCGCGCCAGCCGGACGGCTTCGCCGCGCCCGGCCGGGACGATGGACACGCCTGGAGCCGTGCGCGGCCGGCCTTCCGCGAAGCCGCCGCACCGCAGCCGGCGCCCCAGCCCGCGTCGCATGGCGGCCGCATGGCGGCCCGCTATATCGACATCGCCGATATGCCGGCCGACGAGCCGCCGGCCGAGATCCCGCCGGCCCCGTCGCTGGAAACGCCGGAGCCTTACAGCGCCCGCTCCCTGACGCCCGGCCAGCGCGCCGGCGCCGCCTACAGCGCCATGACCGACAGCGCCTTGTCGGTGGTGGAGGAAGACGCGCCGTCGCCGGACGCCGAGCAGTCGCCGGTCGCCGCGCAAGAGTGGCGCCAGGCCCTGGAAACCCTGCGCGGCACCCTGGAAAACCGCATCGACGGCCTGCTCTGGAGCAAGGGCCTGCGCGCCGAGCCGGTCGTCGCCACGCTGTTCCGCACCTTGCTGGAGGCCGGTTTCAGCACCGCGCTCGTGCGGGCGCTGATGGACCGCCTGCCGCGCCAGTACACCGCGGCGCAAGCCCTGGCCTGGGCGCGTAGCGAACTGGTGGCCCACCTGCCGGTGGTGGGCGACGAAGACGAATTGCTGGGCGACGGCGGCGTGTTCGCGCTGGTCGGTCCGACCGGCGTGGGCAAAACCACCACGCTGGCCAAGCTGGCCGCGCGCTGCGTGGCGCGCGTCGGCCGCGACCAGTTGGCGATGCTGACCACCGACAATTTCCGTATCGGCGCGCACGAGCAATTGCAGATCTACGGCCGCCTGCTGGGCGTGCCGACCCGCTCGGTGCGCGACGGCGACGAACTGCGCGCCACCCTGACCGAGCTGGGGCATCGCAGGATCATCCTGATCGACACCACCGGCATCAGCCAGCGCGACCACTATGTCTCCGAGCAGGCCGCCATGCTCAATGGCGCCGGCCGGCCGGTGCAGCGCCTGCTGGTGCTCAACGCCGCCAGCCAGGGCGACACGCTGGACGAAGTGGCGCAGGCCTATCGCAACGTCGGCAACCAGCCGCTGCGCGGCTGCATCGTCACCAAGGTGGACGAGGCCTCGCACTACGCCGCCGCCCTCGACACCGCCATTCGCCATCGCCTGCCCATTCATTACGTCTCGCGCGGCCAGCGGGTGCCCGAGCACATGGAGATTCCGGCGGCGGCCGAGCTGATCGACGGCGCCTTTGCCTGCCTGAAGCGGCCGGCCCTCTACACCCCCAGCGAATCCGACCTGGCGGCATTGTGGTCGGCTTCGCGGGAAGCCGCCGGCGGCGAACTGGTCGACGCGGTGCGGCGCCGCCAGTTGCTGGCGGCCGCGGTGGCCCAGCCCATGGGCAAGCGCGCCGACGACGAAGAGGAAATGGACGCGGCGCTGGCGTGGATGAACACGGATCCGGCCTGCGTCCAGGCGCGCCTGGGCTGGCGCGAATTCGGCGGCGCGCGTCCCGCGCCCACCGAGGCGCTGTGGAGCAAGCCGCTGGAAATGACGCGCGGCGAATTCTCCGCCACCTGCCAGCGCCACCTGCTGGCCATACACGGCAAGGCGCCCCTGCGTGGAGACGGCCTGCCGTCCGGGCAACTGCACGCGGCATTGCTGATGAGCGACCGCGGCGCCGCGCTGGCCGCGCCGGCGCATCAACTGGTGTTGCAGCATGGCGCCGTGACCACCTACGCCGACGCCGGCAAGGCCCCGGTTAATCCCGCCGATGCGCTGGCCGCGCGCGTGCAGTGGCTGGGCGGCGCCTTGCCGCATCTGCCGGTCGTGCACGTCATCGACGCCGGCACTTCCGCCCTGTGGTCCTCCTTGTCGGAGCAGGGCCATGCCTGGCTGTCGCGCTGCACCGGCGCCCTGCGCGTCATGCAGGAGGAAACGCCCACCATCCTGCAGGCGGTGGCCAAGACCCTGGGCTACGTGCCGGTGGGGCAGGCCGGCGACATGCCGGGCCTGACCCTGGTGAAGGACGACAAGCCGGTGGCGCTGCGGTTGTGGGCGGCGGGCGGCGAGGTGTCGCTGGCGGCGCGCGGAACCGACGGCGCGCCCCTGCGCCTGGTCTGCGCCAAGCTGATCGACCCGGCCGGCAAGGTGGTGTCCGTGCTGTACGGCCTGACCAATATCGGCGTGACCCAGGCCGACGCGGCCGCCGTGGCCCGCTGGCTGGTGCTCAACGAGCAGGCCAAGTCCGCCTTCCGCTACATGGTCCACGCCTGGCAGCCCCTGGCCGGCGCGGGCACGGGCGACGACGCCTTGCAGCGCCAGGCGCTGATGGCCGGCCAGTTGGGCGCGGCGTGCTGGCAATTGGCGCACGCGCCCAATGCGGCGGTGATGCGGCGCCTGTTGCAGAACCTGATGGGACCGGAGCGCAAGCTGCCGGCGCGGCTGGTGCCGCCGGCGCTGCTGCGCTTTTTCGCGATGGTGGAAATGGCGGGCTGAGGCGGCGCGGGGCCGGCCTCGGCGCTTGGCGCCTATTTGGCCGCTTGTCTGGCGCTTAGCTGCCCGGCGCTTAGCTGGCGACGTAGGCCTTGCGCAGCGCGCCGGCCGCGCCGGAGCGGCCTTGCGAGGTGTACAGATTGCTGGCCGCGCCGATGTTGCGCAGCGTTTCCAGCGCGTCCTCGGTGTGGCGCAGGTGCATGTCGATCAGCGAGCCGTTGCGCTCGTTGATGGCGGCCGCCTTCGCCGAATGCGCCAGCAGGGTCTGCCAGGTTTCGGCCAGTTCGGGGTGCCGGGCGGCGGCCGCTTCGGTGCCTTCGTGGGCGGCCGGCAGGTCCAGCTCGGCCAGCAGCGTATCGCGGCGATGGCTCAGG
The DNA here is from genome assembly GCF_002261225.1 of Bordetella genomosp. 10. Lineage (NCBI taxonomy): Bacteria > Pseudomonadati > Pseudomonadota > Betaproteobacteria > Burkholderiales > Alcaligenaceae > Bordetella > Bordetella genomosp. 10. Next base: position 14,135 of record NZ_NEVM01000005.1, on the reverse strand, counting down.
CCGCCCAGGCGGGCGGCGAATTCGTTCTTGCGGTCGGTGATGGCTTGCAGCGTCTCGAAGGACTGGCGACCGGTCAGCGCCGTGCTTTCTTCCTCCAGCAGGGAGGTGAATTCGACGATGGCCGCGTCTTCTTCCCGCAGGCAGTCCAGCAATTGCGCCACGTAGTCCATACCAGTCTTCCGGATTTCCAGGGTTATTTCACCAGTTCGCGGGCGCTGGCGATGATGCCGTCCGCGATCTTGCCGGCGTCGATCTTCAGTTGGCCCGAAGCGATCGCCGCCTTGATTTCGGCCACGCGCGCCGTATCGATGTCCGATTTTCCGTCCTGCAGGTCGGACAGGGCGCGCGAGGCGCTGCTCAGCTCGACCTGGGACGACCCGCCCGTGCTGCCGCCGCCTGCGCCGGCATAGGCCTGCGCCAGCGTGCTGCGCTGCGTGGCGGCGTCGGGGCCCAGGGTGGGGCGGGTGGTGGGTGCGTTGATTTTCACGTTGTTTCTCCGTGCTGCGGCCGCGATCCGCGGATACCGGTCCAGGCCGTCGATGTCCTTGTAACGGCAATCCACCCCTGAACTTTAGGGGGCGCGGCGGGGCGGGACGGGGATAGTTGTAACACGGTTTAAAGAGGGACTTCGACGTTGCCGGTCCGTTGCACGATGCCGCTCACGATCTGGCCGGAGGGCGTGCGCACCTGGACGGTCGAGCCGGGCGCGGCGCTTTCCATGGCGACGCCCTCGCTGCTGACGGTGAAGCCGCGCCCGTGGGCGTTGATGCGCACCGTCTGGCCGCGCTGGATCGCGCCGGCGCTGCGCAGGGAGGTCAGTTTGATCGGCTGGCCGCTGGCGATGCGATAGCTGGCGGTCATGCCGACGATGGACTGGCCGTCGGTGACGGCGCCGGGCGGCAGGTTGACCAGGTCGCCGTCGCGCGGCGCCATGGCGTCCGGGGTGATGGGCTCGCCGGCGTTGATGGTGCGCGCGGCCACGACGTACTGGCCCGGAATGCTGACGGAGGCCTGGGCATAGACGCTCCAGGGCCGGGGGGCGGCGCAGCGCACGCCCACGCTCATGCGGGCGCGCGGCCGGGCGCCGGCCGACATGAAGGCGCTGAGATCGTCGCAGGCCTGCAGCCTTTCGGTGCGGACTTCGTCGAACTTGATGATGGGATTGGGGGAGATGGCGGCAAGTTGCTGCCGCAGGTAGTCGTCCGCCACGCTGATCACGGCGGCCGGATCCTGCGGCGCGAACGCCGGCGCGGCCTCCTGCGCGGACGCGGCCAGGGGCAGGGCGGTCGACGCGGCAAGGACGAAACGGGAGAAAAAGCGCGGCATGGGACGGGCCCGGTATTTCAAGGTAGGGGAATTGTAGGAAGAGGGCGCCCGAACCAATACCCGAATTAGCTGAGAAATCTCGGGTTATTTGCGAAATTGTTCGCAAGCTTGCGAACCTATGATTCTGGTCATCCCGGAAAAGCGGGCAGTGCGCTCGCCGCGCCCCGGGATGGCGCGGGCCCATCGTCCGCCGCCGAAGCAGACTCTATAGGAAACGGCCACCAGATGGATCGTCTAAGCCAGGAACTGTCGTTCTTCCAGCAATCTATCGCCTTGCGCGCGGATCGCCAGGAAGTGCTGTCGGCCAATATCGCCAACGCGGACACGCCCAACTACAAGGCGCGCGATTTCGATTTCGCCACGGCCATGCAAAACGCGATGGACACCCGCATGCGGCTGCCCGACACCAGCCTGGCGCTGACCTCGCCGCGCCACATCCCGGCGCAGGCGTCCAGCCAGAGCGGTCCCGCCGACCTGCTCTACCGCAATCCCTACCAGGCCAGCCTGGACGGCAACACGGTGGACATGAACGTCGAGCGCGTGCAGTTCGCCGACAACGCGCTGCATTACCAGAGCAGCATGTCGGTGCTGAACCAGCAGCTCAAGGACATGATGCGCGCGGTCAGCGAATAAGACGCGGGCGCATAAAGACGCATAGCAAACAGGAAACAGGGAACAGACATGCCTCTCCTGAGCATTTTCGACATCGCCGGCTCCGCCATGAGCGCGCAGTCGCAGCGCATGAACGTCGCCGCCAGCAACCTGGCCAACGCCGACAGCGCCGTCGGGCCCGACGGTCAGCCGTACCGCGCCCGCCAGGTGGTGTTCCAGGTGAACCCGCCGGCCGGCCAGGCCTACGGCCAGGAAATCGGCGGCGTGCGCGTGGCCGGCGTGGTCGAGGACCAGTCGCCGCTCAAGCGCCTCTACGATCCCCGCAATCCCCTGGCGGACCGCGACGGCTACGTGAACATGCCCAACGTCGACCCGGTCGCCGAGACGGTCAACATGATCTCGGCCTCGCGTTCCTACCAGGCCAACGTCGAGGTGCTGAACACCGCCAAGACGTTGATGCAGAAAACCCTGACCATCGGGCAATGAGCGCGGACATCGTCGCGTAACCCCAACCGGAGCCGTTCATGGCCGTTTCGTCCACTTCCTCGACCACGTCGACTTCCAGCGCCAACTCGGTCGGTTCGTCGGCAAGCAGCACCGCCTCCAGCGCGGCCGACATCCAGAACCAGTTCCTGACCCTGCTGGTCACCCAGTTGAACAATCAGGATCCACTGAACCCGATGGACAACTCGCAGTTGACCTCGCAACTGGCGCAGATCTCCACGGTGCAGGGCATCACCGACCTGAAGACCCTGGTGTCCACCATCAGCGGGCAGGTCGACGTGTCGCAGTCGATGTCGGCCGTCTCGATGATCGGCAAGAACGTGCTGGTGCCCGGCACGACGTTGAACATCGACACCGATGACACCGGCGCGCGCGTCACCACCCCGGTCGGCATCGACCTGCAGGCCGATGCCGACGACGTCAAGATGACGATCAGCGATTCGAGCGGCCGCGTGGTGCGCACGCTGGACCTGGGCGCCCAGAAGGCCGGCATCCTGACGCCGACCTGGGACGGCAAGGACGATTCGGGCAATTCCATGGCCGACGGCAAGTACACCATCGCCGTGACCGCCACCGACAGCACCGGCGCGGCGGTGACCGCCGACGCGCTGTCCTCGGGCACGGTGCAGAACGTGGCGTACACCACCGACGGCGTGCGCCTGGACCTGGGCCTGCTCGGCCAGTTCAGCGTGCTGGATATCCGGGAGGTTTTGGGTTGACGTTTTTTGACGCCGGGCCGTCCCAAGGCAAAAACGCCCCCCCGGGGGGCAGCAAGCGGCGTAAGCCGCGCGGCGTGGGGGCCTTTTTTTGAACGCTCGCCGCCCGCGTCGCGGCGGCTCATCGTTTCACTGAATTTTTGAATAGCGAGAGATACACATGGGCTTCGGACAAGGACTTAGCGGCCTGAACGCCGCCGCGCAGAACCTGGACGTCATCGGCAACAACATCGCCAACTCCGGCACCGTCGGCTTCAAGGCCTCCAGCGTGCAGTTCGCGGACGTCTACGCCTCGTCGCGCGTGGGCCTGGGCGTGAAGGTCTCCGCCGTGCAGCAGCGCTTCACGGTGGGCACGATTTCCTCGGGCGGCCAGTACGACATGGCCATCGACGGCGCCAACGGCTTCTTCCGCACCGTCGACAGCAGCGGCAACGTCTTCTACACCCGCAACGGCCAGTTCTCCATCGACAAGAACCTGAACATCGTCAACGCGCAGGGCCAGTACCTGACCGGCTACGGCACGGGCGGCATCGGCACCGCGCCGATCCAGTTGTCGCTGCCGCAGGCCAATATCTCCCCGCAGGCGACGACCACGGCCGGCTTCGTCGCCAACCTGAACGGCAACGCCAGCGTGATCGACAACACGGCGACGCCGTTCGATCCGGCCAACGCGGACACCTATACCGACACGCAGCCGATGACCGTATACGACTCGCTGGGCAACTCGCACCAATTGACGCAGTACTTCGTCAAGCGGGAGTCGGAGAAAGATCCAGTAACGAACGAGCCTATTGCTAGCGTGTACGACGTGTACTACACGCTGGACGGCGCCGCCATGTCGCCGACGACCTCGACCGGCACGCCGGCGGTCTGGGGCAACCCCACCGAGCTGCGCTTCGACAGCGCCGGCCGCCTGACGACCAATCCCGCCGTCCAGACCGTGACCCTGGCCGATCCCGGCGGCGCGTCCTCGCCCGCCGCGCCGCTAAGCGTCGACATCAACTACACCGGCACCACCCAGTACGGCAGCGACTTCACGTCCAGCAAGACGCCCAACGGCTACACCTCGGGCGAGTTCAACTCGATCTCGTTCGGCACCGACGGCTCCATCATCGCCAGCTATTCGAACGGCGAGACGCAGAACGTGGGCACGGTCGTGCTGGCCAATTTCAACAACGTGCAGGGCCTGAAGCCGGTGGGCGACAACGCCTGGAGCGAGTCGGCCGACTCGGGCGCCGCCCAACTGGGCCAGCCCGGCACCAACGGCATGGCCCTGATCCGCGGCCAGTCGGTGGAAGAGTCCAACGTCGACCTCAGCTCGGAGCTGGTCAACATGATCGTCGCGCAGCGCACCTACCAGGCCAACACGCAGACCATCAAGACCCAGAGCGACGTGTTGCAGAACCTGCTGCAGATCTCGTAAACCCGCTACGCCGACACGGAACCGAACCAGGCATGGACCGCATCATCTACACCGCCATGAACGGCGCCGCCCGCATCAGCGAGCAGCAGAACGTTCTGACGAACAACATGGCCAACGTCAACACCGTGGGCTTCCGGGCCCAGATGTCCATGTACCGCTCGGTGCCGGTCAATGACGGAACCAGCCTGCCGACCCGCGTGTCGACCGTGGCGGCGACGCCGCGCAGCGATTTCCAGATGGGCGTGTTGCAGTCCACGGGCAACCCACTGGACGTCGCCGTGACCGAAGGCGGCTGGCTGGCCGTGCAGACCCCGCAAGGCGAGGCCTATACCCGCGCCGGCGACCTGCAGGTGGGCGTCAACGGGCAGTTGCAGACCTCGCAGGGCATCCCCGTGCTGTCGCAGCAGAACGGCGTGATCGACGTGCCTGCCATGGCCGCCTTGACCATCGGCACGGACGGCACGGTGACCTCCATCGGCGCCGGCGACCCGCCCAATACGGTGCTCAACCTGGGCCAGCTCAAGCTGGTCAAGCCTGACGAAAACACCCTGGTGCACGGCGACGACGGCGTGTTCCGGCGCGTCGCGGCCAACGGCCAGCCGGCGCCGCCGATGCCGGCCGATCCGTCCGTGCGCGTCACCTCGGGCGTGCTGGAAGGCAGCAACGCCAACGCCGCGACCTCGATGGTCGGCATGATCGAGAACTCGCGCCGTTTTGAAATGCAGATGCAGGTGGTCAAGGATGCGGACACCAACGAGGACCGCGCCAACGGCATTCTGTCGGTGACCTCGTAAGCCCCGTTGCCCCGTTCTGAAACCGAATTACCTGCCGGGCCCCGCGCCCGGCAACCCAGGAGTCTAAAACCATGCTTCGTTCGCTCTGGATCGCCAAGACGGGCCTCGAGGGTCAGCAAACCCAGTTGGACGTCATCTCGAACAACCTGGCCAACGTCAACACCACCGGCTACAAGCGTGGCCGCGCCGTGTTCCAGGACCTGATGTACCAGACGGTGCGCCAGCCCGGCGCCCAGGTCGGCGACGCCAACCAGTTGCCCTCCGGCCTGCAGCTCGGCACGGGCACGCGCGTGGCGGCGACGGAGCGCCTGCATACCCAGGGCGGCCTGACCAGCACCGGCCAGGACCTGGACGTCGCCATCCAGGGTGCCGGTTTCCTGCAGATCCAGTTGCCGGACGGCACCGACGCCTACACCCGCGACGGCTCCTTGCAGCGCGACCAGAACGGCCAGTTGACGACCGCCGAAGGCTACGTGGTGCAGCCGCCGATCAACATCCCCAACAACGCGCTGACGCTGACCATCGGCACCGACGGCACGGTGTCGGTGACCCAGCCCGCCGCGCCCGGCGTGAACGTGCAGGTCGGCCAATTGCAACTGGCCAACTTCATCAACCCCAACGGCTTGCAGAGCGTGGGCGAGAACCTGTACCTGGAGACCGATTCGTCCGGCCCGCCGAACATCGGCAACCCCGGCGTCGACGGCCTGGGCACGATGCAGCAGAAGTACCTGGAAACCTCCAACGTCAACGTGGCGGAGGAACTGGTCAACATGATCACCACGCAGCGCGCCTACGAAATGAACTCCAAGGCCGTGCAGACCGCCGATCAGATGCTGCAGCGCCTGACCCAGCTTTGATGCGACGTCCGGACCCGAACATGCGTTTCATGCGTTTCGTTTTCCTCGCTTCGATGGCATTGTGGCTGGCCGGCTGCGCCCTGGTGCCGCCGGAACCGGTGGTGCTCGGTTCGACCACGGCGGCGCCGCCGCCGCCCGCGCCGATTTCCCCGACGCCCGACGGCGCCATCTACCAGCCGACCGCCTACGGCAACTACCCGCTGTTCGAGGACCGCCGGCCGCGCAACGTCGGCGATATCGTGACCGTGGTGCTGGAGGAAAAGACCGCCGCCGCCAAGAACGTGGCGACCAATACGGACCGCAGTTCGGCCACCGACAATTCGATCTCGGCCTCGCCGGGCTTCCTGAGTAGCTGGTTCAACGCCAAGCTGGACACCTCCACCAAGGGCGGCAACCAGACCAAGGGAGCGGGCGACAGCAGCGCCAACAACACCTTCACCGGCACGCTGACGACCACGGTGGTGGGCGTGCTGCCCAACGGCAACCTGCAGGTCGCCGGCGAAAAGCAGATCGCCATCAACCGCGGCAGCGAGTACATCCGTTTTTCCGGCGTGGTCGATCCGCGCGCGATCACCGGCACCAACACCGTCTCGTCGACGCGGGTGGCCGATGCGCGCATCGAGTACCGCAGCAAGGGCGTGATGGACGAAGTGCAGACCATGGGCTGGCTGCAGCGCTTTTTCCTGATTGCATCTCCGTTCTGATATGAAGCTCTCCACCGCCTTTTCCGCCCTGGCCTCCGTGCTGCTGCGCGCCTGCGTGGCCGGCGCCATGCTGGCCGGCGCCGCGCACGCGGAGCGCCTCAAGGACCTGTCCGCCATCCAGGGCGTCCGCGGCAACCAGTTGATCGGCTACGGCCTGGTGGTGGGCCTGGACGGCACGGGCGACCAGGTGCGCCAGACCCCGTTCACCCAGCAGAGCCTGACGAACATGCTGTCGCAGCTCGGCGTGACGGTGCCGTCCAATACCAATATGCAGTTGAAGAACGTGGCGGCCGCGATGGTCACCATGACGCTGCCGGCCTTCGCGCGCCCGGGCCAGACCGCCGACGTGGTGGTGTCGGCCATGGGCAACGCCAAGAGCCTGCGCGGCGGCACGCTGCTGATGACGCCGATGAAGGGCGCGGACGGCCAGGTCTACGCCATCGCCCAGGGCAACCTGGTGGTGGGCGGCGCCGGCGCCTCGGCGGGCGGCTCCAGCGTGGCCATCAACCAGTTGAACGGCGGCCGCATCAGCAACGGCGCCATCGTCGAGCGCGCGGTGCCGACGACGTTCGCGCGCGACGGCAATATTTTCCTGGAAATGAACGAGCTGGATTTCGGCACGACGCAGAACGTCTCGGCGGCCCTGAACCAGCGCTTCGGGCCGGGCACGGCCTCGGTGGTGGACGGCCGCGTCATCCGCCTGCAGGGGCCGCTGGACCCGGCGGGGCAGGCGGCCTTCCTGTCGCAGGTCGAGAACCTGCAGGTGACGCGCGCGCCGGCCGCCGCCAAGGTCATCATCAATGCCCGCACGGGGTCGGTGGTGATGAACCGCACGGTGATGATCGAGGAAGCCGCGGTGGCCCACGGCAACCTCTCGGTGGTGGTCAACCAGACCAACGCGGTCTCGCAGCCGAACACGCCTTTCGGCGGCGGCCAGACCGTGGTGGTGCCGAACACCCAGATCGACGTACGCCAGGAGAACGGCTCGTTGCAGCGCGTGCGCACCAGCGCCAACCTGGCCGACGTGGTGCGCGCGCTCAACGCGCTGGGCGCCACGCCCCAGGACCTGCTCGCCATCCTGCAGGCCATGCAGACCGCCGGCGCCCTGCGCGCCGAGCTGGAGATCATCTGATCATGGCTATCCTGTCCGGCGCCGGCTCGCTCGATTCGGGGCAAGCGTCGATCTTCGACTTCGGCTCGCTGGGCGCGCTCAAGCGCGACGTCAGCGTGAACCCGAACAGCGCGGACAAGCAGGCCCAGGTCGCCAAGCAGTTCGAGGCCGTCTATATACAGATGATGCTCAAGCGCATGCGCGAGGCCACGATGAAAAGCGGCCTGTTCGATTCCGAGCAGTCGCGCATGATCCAGTCCATGGCCGACGAGCAACTGGCCTTGCAACTGGCCACGCCCGGCATCGGCCTGGCGCAGTCGCTGCTGCGCCAGATGCGCGCGCAGAACGGCGACGCCCAGCCGCCCGCCGACGCGGTGGTCGACGACGCCGCCCAGGCCAATGCGGCGGATCCCGCCCAGGGCGAGATGGCGCTGGACCTGCGCCGCATGGCGCCGCCGCGCGCCGGCAGCAGCCTGTCGCCCGAGCTGGCCGCGCTGCTGCGCGTGCTGGATCGCAATCGCCCGGCGGACCGCGCCCTGGCGGCGGCCGAGGGCGCCCCGGAGCACGTGGTGGAATTCGTCTCCCAGATGGCCTCCGCCGCCAAGGCGGCCGAGCGCATGAGCGGCGTGCCGGCGCGCCTGATCCTGGGCCAGGCCGCCCTGGAGTCGGGCTGGGGCAAGCGCGAAATCCGCTACGAGGACGGCCGCACCAGCTACAACCTGTTCGGCATCAAGGCCAACGACGCCTGGAAGGGCAAGGTGGTCAACGTGATGACCACGGAATACGAGGACGGCGTGCCCAGGAAGGTGATGCAGCCCTTCCGCGCCTATAACTCCTATGCCGAATCGTTCGCCGACTATGCCCGCCTGATCGGCGGCAGCCCGCGCTACGAGGCGGTGGCGCAGGCCCGCGACGAAGTGGACGCGGCGCGCCGCATCCAGGCGGCCGGCTACGCCACCGACCCGCGTTACGCGGAAAAGCTGATCGGCATCATGGGCCAGTTCCGGGGCGGACGCGCGGGCGCGGCCGCCGCCGCGGGATTGGGCGGCGATGGGGGAGGGATCTGATGGCGCTGGATCCAGGAAAAATCAAAAACATGCTGTGACCCTGTTTTTCCCACGGCCCGCCAGGGAAGGCGCCATGGGAAGGCATCAATAGATGGATAACGGATAGATAACGCTAAATTTTTGCGAATCGTTGCCGTTAAACGGGTATCCCGAGAACTCGCACGGTTATTTGCAGAGGCACCTAGACATGAGTTTGTTCAGCCTTGGCCTGAGTGGCCTGAACGCGGCGCAAGCCGGCCTGACGGTCACCGGCCACAACATCGATAACTCGGGGACGGATGGCTACAACCGTCAGAAGGTGATGACCTCGACCGCGGGCGCCACCGCGACCGGCTCGGGCTACTATGGCCGCGGCGTCATGGTCGATACCGTGCAGCGCCAGTACAGCGGGTTTCTGTACAACCAGTTGGTGCAGGCCCAGAGCACCGGCGCGGCGACGTCCAGCCTGCTGACGCAGCTCACACAGGTCGACAACATGCTGGGCGACAACACCACCGGCATCTCGCCGGCGCTGAACGATTTCTTCACGTCGCTGAACGCGGTGGCCAGTTCGCCCGCCGACGCCGCGACCCGCCAGGACCTGATCGGCAAGGCCCAGAGCCTGGTGAGCCAGATCAATTCCGCCTATGCGGACCTGCAGACGCAGCGCACCGGCCTGAATACGCAGATCTCGTCCTCGGTGGACCAGGTCAACAGCTACCTGAGCCAGATCAACAACCTGAACCAGCAGATCGTCGCCGCCGTCAGCAACGGCGCCGGCAATGCCCCCAACGACCTGATGGACCAGCGCGATTCGCTGGTGCAGCAATTGGGCCAGGTGGTCGGCATCCGCACCTCGACGGCCTCGAACGGCTACGCCGTCGATATCGCGCTGTCCAGCGGCCAGTCGCTGCTGTCCGGCACGACGGTCTACAAGTTGCAGGCGGTGGCCTCGGCCGCCGATCCGTCGCGCACCGTCGTCGCCTATACCGTGCCTTCGGGCCCGGGCGGCGCCACGACCACCGTGGAAATGAAGGACAGCGCCATTACCCAGGGCAGCCTGGGCGGCCTGCTGCAATTCCGTTCGCAATCGCTGGACACGCTGCAGAACAAGCTGGGCCAGATGTCCGTCGGCCTGGCCACCGCCTTCAATGCCTTGCAGGCGCAGGGCGTGGACTTGAACGGCGATGCCGGCGAGGACTTCTTTTCGCTGGGCACGCCGTCGGCGCTGCCCAACGCCAAGAACACCGGCAGCGCCACGATGACGGCCGACTATACCGACGCCAGCGCGCTGACGGCCAACGACTACACGATCAGCTATACGGGCGGCAACTACACGGTGACCCGCTCGGACGGCACGCAGGTGTACACGGGCGACGGGACCACGCCGCCCATGGCCTTCGACGGCCTGAGCATGAACATCAGCGGCGTCCCCGCCGACGGCGACAAGTGGGTGCTGAGCCCGACCCGCGACGCCGCCGGCCAGATCGCCGTGGCGATCACCGACCCCAGCAAGATCGCGGCCTCCGACAGCACCAACCCGGGTTCCGCCAATGGCAACAACGCCCTGGCCATGGCGCAACTGCAGACCAGCAAGACGCTGGCCGGCGGCACGCTGAGCGTGACCGACGCCTTTTCGCAGATCGTCAACACCGTGGGCCAGCAGACGGCCGCCGCCAAGGCCAACGATACGGCCCAGCAATCCGTGATCTCCCAGCGCCAGACCGACCAGCAGTCGGTGTCGGGGGTCAACCTGAACGAAGAATACGTCAGCCTGAGCATGTTCCAGCAGCAATACCAGGCCGCCGCCAAGATCATCGACGTCGCCAATACGGTCTTCCAGGCCCTGTTGGGCATCCAGTAAGCCCGCATCGAACGCGCCAGCCCAGAGAACACCAGGAGCCATAGCATGACCGTGCGCCTCAGCACCTCGATGATTTACCAGAGCGGCCTGAACGGCATTCTGAACAGCCAGTCGTCGCTGTTGTCCCTGCAGCAGCAGGTCAGCAGCGGCCGCCGCATCGTGACGGCGTCGGACGATCCGCTGGCCGCCGGCCAGTCGATCACCGCCAGCCAGAACCTGTCGATGACCGGCAACTACGCCAGCAACCGCAACGTGGCCAACACGTCGCTGGGCAACGAAGGCAACGCCCTGAGCGCCATCGTCAACAACATCACGGCCTCGATGGAGAAGGTGGTGCAGGCGGGCAACGGGACGCTGTCCGATACCGACCGCCAGACGCTGGCGACGGTGTTGAGCAACTCGCGCGACGCCCTGTTCGCGCTGGCCAACAGCACCGACGGCAGCGGCCAGTACCTGTTCTCGGGATACCAGAGCGGCAGCGCGGCCTACGTCCAGGATCCGGCCACCGGCGCCATCACCTACGCCGGCGACACCGGCCAGCGCGTCGTCCAGGTGGACCAGGCGCGCCAGATGTCCACCTCGGACGTCGGCTCGGACATCTTCAGCCGCGCCAATCCCGGCACCACGTCCTATATCGCGTCGGCCGCTTCGGCCAACACCGGCACGGCGACCTTCCTCGCGCCGAACACCCAGACCGGCGGCGCCAACATCGGTTCGACGTTCAAGATCGATTTCGCGGTCGACGCCACCACCGGCGACACCACCTATACGATCACCACGACCGACGCGGGCGGCACGTCGACCACCTCGGCGCCGGTCGCCTATACGGATGGCGACACGATCGACATGGGCGGCGTGACGATGACCCTGTCGGGCGCGCCGGCCAACGGCGACAGCTTCACCGTGGAGCCGGCGCAGGGCGCCGACATGGACGTGTTCGCGACCATGGACCAGTTGATCTCGGCACTGACCGGGGCCACGCAAGGCGACGCCGCCGCGTCGGCCTCGCTGCGCAACACACTGACCACGGCGGCGCGCAAGCTGGCGATCAACCTGGACAACGTTTCGACGGTGCAGGCATCGGTGGGCGCGCGCCAGAACGAACTGGATGCCCTGGACAGCACCGGCAGCCAGCGCAAGCTGACCGACACCAAGGTGCTGTCCGACCTGACGGACCTGGACTACTACTCGGCGGTATCTTCCCTGACGCTGCGCCAGGTGGCGCTGCAGGCATCGATGGCCGCATTCTCGTCGATCCAGGGCGTCAGCCTCTTCAGCATGAACAAATAGAGCGTTTCGCCGCGGTCCGGGGCTGCTCGCCCGGACTCGGCCCATGGTGGGAAAGAAAGACAGAATGTTCGCGAATATGAGAATCCGGACCTGCATCGCGCTGGTCCTGGCCCTGTACATGGTGGCCATGCTGTCGTCCAACGGCTTCGGCTGGCTGGGCCTGCGCTCCATGAACACCAAGGCCGACGAACTGAACGTGGTGTACGGCGACCAGGTCACGCAGTTGTACAGCACCTACGTGAGCATCTTGCGCGGCCGGCTGATCCTGGCCACCTCGTACCAGTTCCTGAAGGACGGCAAGGCCGATCAGGCGGTGGCCAACGTCGATCGCGCCAAGAACTATCAGGCCAAGGCGGCCCAGACCTACGAAGCCTTCGCGAAATCCCCCAAGATGGAGGGGGCGCAGGCCATCGTGTCGGGCGTCGACGCCGCCTTCCGCAAGATGAACGCGGCGCTGGATCTGCAAGCCAACGCCCTGCGCGCCAAGGACGGGGATACTTTCGCCAAGTCCAATGACCAGGTGCGCGCGGCGAACGACGACATGGATCGCGCGTTCCAGGCCTTCTTCCAGGCCATGGACAAGGACGCCGACGTGCTCATGAGCAAGGGGCACCAGGATTTCACCCGATCGCAGGTGGTGACGGCCGTCATGGTGGCCGTGGCCGTGTTGCTGACGATCGGCTGCTGGCTGTTCATCAACCGCATGCTGCTGCGTCCGCTGCGCGAGGCCAGCAATCATTTCGACCGTATCGCGGAAGGCGATTTCACGCAGCGCGTGGACGTCCGCTCCTCCAATGAAGTCGGCGTGCTCTATGGCGCGATCAAGCGCATGCAGGAAAGCCTGACCCGCACGGTGGCCTCGGTGCGCCGCGGGGTGGAGGAAATCAACGTCGGCGCGCGCGAGATCTCCGCCGGCAACACCGACCTGTCCAGCCGCACCGAGCAGCAGGCGGCCTCGCTGGAGGAAACCGCCGCGTCGATGGAGCAACTGGCCTCGACCGTGAAGCAGAACGCGGACAACGCGCGCCAGGCCAACCAGTTGGCGGCCAGCGCCTCGGACGTGGCCGAACGCGGCGGCTCGGCCGTGAGCGAGGTGGTCAACACGATGCAGGGCATTTCGGCCAGCTCGCGCAAGATTTCGGAAATCGTCAGCGTGATCGACGGCATCGCCTTCCAGACCAACATCCTGGCGCTGAACGCGGCGGTGGAAGCGGCGCGGGCGGGCGAGCAGGGCAAGGGTTTCGCGGTGGTGGCGGGCGAAGTGCGTTCGCTGGCCCAGCGCAGCGCCCAGGCGGCCAAGGAAATCAAGGGCCTGATCGAGGACTCGGTGTCCAAGGTGGGCGCCGGCTCCGAGCAGGTGGAGCGCGCTGGCGCGACCATGCAGGAAATCGTGACGTCGGTGAAGCGCGTGACGGACATCATGGGCGAGATCTCGGCGGCGTCCGAGGAGCAGTCCAGCGGCATCGACCAGGTCAACCGCGCGGTCTCGCAGATGGATGAAGTGACGCAGCAGAACGCGGCGCTGGTGGAGCAGGCGGCCGCCGCCGCCGGTTCGCTGCAGGAACAGGCGCAGCGCCTGGCCCAGGCGGTGGCGGTGTTCAAGATCAACCAAGGCCAAGTCATCGAGGTGTCGGCCCAGCCCTTGGCTGCGCCCGCCGCGCCGCCGCGCGTGGCTGCACCCGTTGCTCCTGCCACTCCTACCGCTCCTGCCGCGGCCGCGCCGCGCGCGGTCGGGTCCGCCGCCGCTTCCTCGCATACGGCCGTTCCCGCTGCCGCCCGGTCCGCCGCGCAGCCGGCTGCGTCGGTTGCGCCGGCCGCGCCGGCCGCCACGGGCGAGGCGCCGCGCCTGGATGCCCCTGCCGCGGCGCCGGCCAAGCCGGCGGCTCCC